>SCUD01000158.1 GCA_004297335.1 Gammaproteobacteria bacterium | reverse complement strand
GCCCGGGGACAACATCAAGATGGTGGTGGAGCTGATTGCGCCGATCGCGATGGAGGAGGGGCTGCGCTTCGCGATTCGCGAGGGCGGCCGCACCGTCGGCGCCGGCGTAGTCGCGAAGGTCTTGAAGTAAGGAACGACCATGGCAACCAGTCAGAACATCCGGATCCGCCTCAAGGCCTTCGATCACCGGCTGATCGATACCTCGGCCCGCGAGATCGTCGAGACCGCCCGCCGCACCGGCGCGATCGTGCGCGGCCCGGTGCCGCTGCCGACCAAGATCGAGCGCTTCACGCTGCTGGTGTCGCCACACGGCGACAAGGACGCGCGTGACCAGTACGAGGTCCGCACCCACAAGCGCCTGATGGACATCCTGAGCCCGACCGACAAGACGGTCGACGCGCTGATGCGCCTCGAGCTGCCGGCGGGGGTCGACGTACAGATCAAGTTGAACTAGGGCACGGAGCCGCTATACTAGGCGGCTCGTTTCGAGCCTGAATGAGCCCAGGACGCGGGGTCCTGGGCTGAACGACGGGTTAGGCAGCGCCGGCCAATTGCAGCCGGTGCGGTGTATAAGGACAACAGTCATGACCATTGGTCTGGTCGGCCGCAAGGCCGGCATGACTCGGGTTTTCACCGACGCGGGCGAGTCCCTGCCGGTGACTGTCATCGAGGCGCTGCCCAACCGGGTGGTGCAGGTCAAGGCCGATGGCCGGGATGGCTATCGCGCCCTGCAGGTGACCTTCGGGTCGCGCCGTGCCTCCCGCCTGCGCAAGCCGGTGGCGGGCCACTATGCGCGACCCGGCGTCGAGCCCGGCGAGGCGCTGGTCGAGTTCCGGCTGGCAGCGGGCGAGGGCGAGGCGGTCACCGCCGGCACCGAGCTGCGCGTCGACATGTTCGAGGCGGGCCAGGTCGTGGACGTCACGGGTACCAGCATTGGCAAGGGCTATGCCGGCGTCATGAAGCGGCACGGCTTCGCAGGCGGTTACGCGAGCCACGGCACCTCGGTGTCGCACCGTGCCCCTGGCTCGATCGGCCAGCGCCAGACTGCGGGGCGGACGTTCCCGGGCAAGCGCATGGCGGGGCGCATGGGCGGCGATCGGTGCACGGAGGAGAACCTGCGCGTCGTCCAGATCGACGCCGAGCGCAACCTGCTGCTGGTCAGCGGGTCGGTGCCAGGGGCTCCGGGCGGCCAGGTCATCGTGCGCCCGTCGGTCAAGGCGCTGGGACAGCGCCGCCGCCGTTACGTGGCGCCGGTCAAGAAGTGAACCCGAGGCCCAGACGATGAAGCTGAAACTCGTCAATGGCGGAGCCGCGGGCTCCGAGATCGATGTCAGCGATGCGACGTTCGGCCGTGAGTTCAACGAGCCGCTCGTCCATCAGGTGCTGACCGCCTACGCGGCGGCCGGCCGCGCTGGCACCAAGGCCCAGAAGACGCGCGCCGAGGTGCGCGGCGGCGGCAAGAAGCCGTGGCGCCAGAAGGGCACCGGCAGCGCCCGCGCCGGCTCGAGTCGCAGCCCGATCTGGGTGGGCGGCGGGCGGGCGTTTGCGGCCCGGCCGCGCAGCCACGCGCAGAAGGTCAACCGCAAGATGTACCGCGGGGCTATCCGTTCGATGCTGTCGGAACTGGTCCGGCAGGAACGCCTGCTCGCGACCGTTTCACTCGAGCTGGAGGCGCCCAAGACCCGCATGCTGGTCGGCCGGCTCGCCGAACTCGGTCTCGACAGCGTGCTGATCCTGATCGAGGCCTACGACGAAAAGCTGCACCTGGCGGCGCGCAACCTCATCGACGTGGACGTGCTGCCAGTGGCGAACCTGGACCCGGTATCCCTGGCGCGCTACCCGAAGGTGCTGGCCACCGTCGGTGCACTGCGGTTGCTCGAGGAGAGGCTGGCATGAGCACGACCGGCAAGGAGCGCCTGACCACGATCCTGATCGCCCCGCACGTCTCGGAAAAGAGCGCGCGGCTGGGCGCTGATGGCAACCAGTACGTGTTCCGGGTCAGGACGGATGCGACGCGCCCGGAGATCCGCGCGGCGGTCCAGTACATGTTCGAGGTCAAGGTCGACTCGGTACGGGTCCTCAACCTGCCGGGCAAGCGCAAGCGCTTCGGTCGCGCGCTGGGCCAGCGGCAGGCCTGGAAGAAGGCCTATGTGCGGCTGGCCGCGGGCCAGACGATCGAACTCGCCGGCGCCGAGCGGGCCTGAGCGCAGCGACAGGAAGAGCAGCATGGCACTGAAGAAACTCAAGCCGCGATCGCCGGGTACGCGCTTCCAGGTGCGTCCCGACCGTTCGGCGCTCCACAAGGGCGGGCCGCTGCGCGCGCTGGTGGCCGGGCACAAGTCCACCGGTGGGCGCAACAACGTCGGCCGCATTACCACGCGGCACAAGGGCGGCGGCCACAAGCACAACTACCGGATGATCGACTTCCGGCGCGACAAGGACGGCATTCCGGCGCTGGTCGAGCGGCTCGAGTACGACCCGAACCGGACGGCGTACATCGCGCTGCTGCTGTACCGTGACGGCGAGCGGCGTTACATCCTGGCGCCCAAGGGCGTGCAGCCGGAAGCGGAACTGCAGTCCGGTGCCGAGGCGCCGATCCGGCCCGGCAACGCGATGCAGCTGCGGCACATCCCGGTCGGCTCGATGGTGCACAACATCGAACTGCAGCCGGGCAAGGGTGGCCAGCTGGCGCGTGCGGCCGGCAATTCGGCCCAGTACTCCGGCCGCGAGGGTGGCAACGCGATCCTGCGCCTGAAGTCCGGCGAAACCCGCAAGGTCAGCGTCGAGTGCCGCGCGACGATCGGCGAGATCGGCAACGACGAGCACAACCTGCGCAGCTTCGGCAAGGCCGGGGCGAAGCGCTGGCGCGGTATCCGGCCGACGGTCCGCGGCGTGGCCATGAACCCGGTCGATCACCCGCACGGCGGTGGCGAAGGCCGCTCGGGCCAGGGCAACCCGCATCCGGTCTCGCCCTGGGGCTGGCACACCAAGGGCAAGAAGACGCGCAGCAACAAGCGCACCGACGCAATGATCGTGCGTCGTCGCAAGTAAGGAGCCGCAGGCATGTCTCGTTCCCTCAGGAAGGGCCCGTTCGTCGACCTCCACCTTGCGGCCAAGGTGCAGGTGGCACGTGACAAGAACGATCGCCGGCCGATCCGTACCTGGTCGCGGCGCTCGATGATCCTGCCTGACATGGTCGGGCTGACGATCGCGGTGCACAACGGGCGGCAGCATGTGCCGGTACTGGTAACCGAGAACATGGTTGGCCACAAGCTTGGCGAGTTTGCGCCGACGCGGACGTTCAAGAGTCACTCGGCGACGCGGAAGGCCGAGGGAGCATGACGGTGATGCAGGTATCAGCCAGGCTGCGCCACGCGCGAATCTCGCCGCAGAAGTGCCGTCTCGTCGCCGACATGGTGCGCGGCCAGCCGGTCGGGCAGGCGTTGCAGGTGCTCGCCTTCACGCCGAAGAAGGGCGCGAGGCTGCTGCGCAAGGTGCTCGAATCGGCGATCGCCAATGCCGAGCACAATCTCGGCGCTGACGTCGATGAACTCAGGGTTGCGCGGGTCGAAGTCGATACCGCGCCGGTCGCGAAGCGCTTCCATGCCCGGGCCAAGGGTCGCGGCAACCGCATCGTCAAGCGCCTGAGCCACATCACAGTGACCGTGGCCGACACGGCCCGCTAACAGGGGATTCGGAGCAGCACATGGGTCAGAAGGTCAACCCCGTCGGCATCCGGCTCGGCATCACTCGCGACTGGACCTCGCGCTGGTACGCGGGCTCGCGCCACTTTCCGGCCTACCTGTATGGTGACTGGACGGTCCGCCAGTTCCTGCGCCGCAAGCTCGCCGATGCCTCGGTCAGCCGCATCCACATCGAGCGGGCCGCGCGCAAGGCCAACATCACGATCCACACGGCCCGCCCCGGCGTGGTGATCGGCCGCAAGGGCGAGGACATCGAGAAGCTGCGCGCCGAAGTCGCCAAGCTGCTCGGCATGGCGGTCGCCGACGTGCGGCTCAACATCGCCGAGATTCGCAAGCCGGAACTCGACGCCCAGCTGGTGGCCGAGAGCATCGCGCAGCAGATCGAGAAGCGCGTGATGTTCCGCCGGGCGATGAAGCGGGCGGTCACGAACACGATGCGCAGCGGCGCGCTGGGTGTGAAGGTGCGGGTCGCGGGCCGGCTGAATGGGGCCGAGATTTCGCGCTCGGAGTGGACCCGCGAAGGCCGGATCCCGCTGCACACTTTCCGCGCCGAGATCGACTATGGCCTGGCCGAGGCGCGCACGACCTATGGCGTCATCGGCGTCAAGGTCTGGGTGTTCCGCGGCGAGGTATTCGCGCGCGAGGAGGCCGCTGCGGCGGCAGCCGAGGCGCAGCTCCTGGCCACGGAGCGGCAGGCGGCGGCCGAGCCGGTGACGGGCTGAGCGGAGGGCACGGAGCATGATGCAGCCGAAGCGGACCAAATTCCGCAAGCAGCACAAGGGCAACCTGGCCGGCACGTCGGTTCGCGGCAGCACGGTCGCGTTCGGTGACTACGGCCTGAAGGCGACCGACCGCTCGCGCATGACGGCGCGCGAGATCGAGGCCGCGCGCCGGGCGATGACCCGCTACGTGAAGCGCGGCGGGCAGATCTGGATCCGGGTGTTCCCGGACGTGCCGATCACGCAGAAGCCGCTCGAGGTGCGCATGGGCAGCGGCAAGGGCAACGTCGAGTACTGGGTTGCCAAGGTGACCCCGGGCAAGGTGCTGTTCGAGATCGAGGGCGTGCCCGAGGCGACGGCGCGTGAGGCGTTCCGGCTGGCGGCCGCCAAGCTCTCGGTACCCACCACTTTCGTCAGGCGACAGGTGCGCGGATGAAGACCACGGAATTGCGCAAGAAGACCGCGCCGGAGCTGCGCGACGAACTGCTCGCCCTGCGGCGCGAGCAGTTCAACCTGCGCATGGCGGCGGCGAGCGGGCAGGCGGCCCGGCCCGATCAGTTCGGCAAGGTGCGCAGGAACATCGCGCGGCTCAAGACCGTGCTCACTGAGCTCGGCAGCGCGGCGCGCGCGGGGAGTAAGGAATGATGGCTGGCGAGGAAGCACAGGCCGCGACCACGGAGCTGCCGGCGCGGACGCTGACCGGCACGGTGGTCAGCAGCCGGATGAACAAGACGATCGCGGTGGAGGTCGAACGGCTGGTCCGTCACCCGACCTACGGCAAGTACGTGCGGCGCACTACCAAGCTGCTCGCGCACGACGAGCACAACGAGTGCCGCGAGGGCGACACGGTGGCGATTGCCGAGTGCCGGCCGCTGTCGCGGCACAAGTCCTGGCGGCTGGTGCGCGTGATCGAACGCGCGGCGCTGTCGTGAGCACGGGGAGGATGCGGACATGATCCAGCACCGGACACGACTGGCGGCAGCGGACAATTCCGGCGCCCGCGAGCTCATGTGCATCAAGGTCATGGGCGGCACCCGGCGCCGCTATGCGGCGGTCGGCGATGTGATCAAGGTCAGCGTCAAGGACGCGATCCCGCGCGGCAAGGTCAAGAAGGGCGAGGTCTACGACGCCGTCGTCGTGCGCACCAGGAGCGGCGTGCGCCGCGCGGACGGTTCGCTGATCCGCTTTGACGGCAATGCCGCGGTCCTGCTGACCAACAAGCTGGAGCCGATCGGCACGCGCATTTTCGGGCCGGTGACGCGCGAGCTGCGCAACGTGCAGTTCATGAAAATCATCTCGCTGGCGCCGGAAGTACTCTGAGCGCGGAGTCGGAACGATGCAGAAGATACGCAAGGGCGATACGGTGGTGGTGATCGCGGGGCGCGAGAAGGGCCGCACGGGCACGGTTGTCGGCGTGCTGGCGGACGAGCGCGTGCTGGTCGAGAACGTCAACATGGTGCGCCGGCACGAGAAGCCGAACCCGAGCCGCAACCGCCAGGGCGGTATCGTGCAGAAGGAGGCACCGCTGCATCGCTCGAATGTGGCGCTGTGGAACCCGGCGACCAAGAAGGCCGACCGGGTCGGCAGCAGGACCCTCGCCGACGGACGCAAGGTGCGTTGCTTCCGGTCGAACGGCGAAGTGGTGGACGCGTGAGCGTGGAGACGAGCGAGATGAGCGCAACAGCCAGACTGCACCGGCACTATCGCGAGGTCGTGGTACCCAGGCTCCGCGCCGAGCTCAGCCTCGGCAACGACATGCAGGTGCCGCGCATCAGCAAGATCACGGTCAACATGGGCGTCGGCGAGGCGGTCGCCGACAAGAAGGTCATGGACGCAGCGGCCGCGGACCTGGCGCGCATCTCCGGCCAGAAGGCCGCCATCCGCAAGGCCCGCAAGTCGGTCGCGACCTTCAAGGTCCGCGACGGCCAGGCGGTCGGCTGCATGGTGACGCTGCGCGGCGCGCGCATGTACGAGTTCCTCGACCGGCTGATCAACGTGGCGATGCCGCGGATCCGCGATTTTCGCGGGGTGAACCCGCGTTCCTTCGACGGGCGCGGCAACTACAGTTTCGGGGTCCGTGAGCAGATCATCTTCCCCGAGATCGCCTACGACCAGATCGACCAGCTGCGCGGCATGGATATCACGATCACCACGACCGCGAGCAGCGACCAGGCGGGGCGCGCGCTGCTCGAGGCCTTCAATTTTCCGTTCAGGAAGTAACCGATGGCGAAGACCAGCATGATCGAGCGCGAGCGGCGCCGGGAGCGGGTGGTGAAGAAGTACGCGGCCAGGCGGGCCGCGCTCAAGGAGACCATCCGCGACCCGAAGCTGGACCGCGAGGAGCGGCTGGTGGCGATCGAGGCGCTGCAGAAGCTGCCGCGCGATTCGAGCCCGTCGCGCCTGCGCAAGCGCTGTGCGATCACCGGGCGGTCGCGCGGCAACTACCGTAAGTTCGGCCTGGGTCGCGTCAAGCTGCGCGAGGCGACGATGCGCGGCGATGTGCCGGGTCTGCGCAAGGCGAGCTGGTGAGGAGCGTTCCACGATGAGCATGACTGATCCAATCGCTGATCTGCTGACCCGCATCCGCAACGGCCAGCGCGCGGGCAAGGCGGAAGTGTCCCTGCAGTCCTCGCGGGTGAAGGTCGCGATCGCGCAGGTGCTGAAGGACGAGGGTTACATCGCCGATTTTGCCGTGCAGGAAGCCGCTGGGCGCCGCACGCTGACGATCGTGCTGAAGTACCACGCCGGGCAGCCGGTGATCGTGCGCATCGACCGGGTATCGCGGCCCGGGCTGCGCCAGTACCGCGGCCGGAGCGAGCTGCCAAAGGTGCTCGGTGGCCTTGGCGTGGCGATTGTCTCGACGCCGGCCGGAGTGATGACCGATCGCGAGGCGCGGCGTATCGGGCAGGGCGGCGAAGTGCTCTGCGTGGTCGCCTGAGGAGCCGGGGACATGTCCAGAGTAGCCAAAGTACCAGTCGGCCTGCCGCCGGGCGTCGAGGCAACGGTCAGCAGCGAGGCGGTGCGGGTCAAGGGCGCGAAGGGCGAGCTGACGCTGCGGCTCGGCCGCGGCATCAGTGTTGCGCAGCAGGACCGGCAGCTGGTCGTGACCGCGGGGCCGGGCAGCCCATTGGGCCGGATCGGCGCGGGTACGATGCGCGCCCAGCTCGCCAACATGGTCACCGGGGTCACGCGCGGTTTTGAGCGCAAGCTCGAACTGGTCGGCGTCGGCTACCGCGCCAGTGTCCAGGGGCGCAACCTGAACCTGACGCTCGGGTTCTCGCACCCGGTGAGCTATCCGGTGCCGGAGGGCATCACGGTGGAGACGCCGAGCCAGACCGAGATCATGGTTCGCGGCATCGACCGGCAGCTGGTTGGCCAGGTAGCGGCCGAGATCCGCCGCTACCGTCCGCCGGAGCCCTACAAGGGCAAGGGCGTGCGCTTTTCCGGCGAGAAGATCGTCCTGAAGGAAGGCAAGAAGAAGTAGGGCCATGACACAGCTCACGAAAATCGACCGTCGCCAGCGGCGCGCGACCCGCGGCCGCGCCAGGATCCGCGAGTGCGGTACGGCGCGCCTGACGGTGCACCGTACGCCGCGGCATATCTACGCGCAGGTCACGAGTGCCGACGGTGCGCGCGTGCTCGCAACCGCATCCACGCTGCAGGCGGAGGTTGCGCAGGGCCTGAAGGGCACCGGCAACGTCACCGCAGCGGCGGCGGTTGGTCGGGCGATCGCCGAACGGGCGAAGGCGGCTGGAATCACCACGGTCGCGTTCGACCGTTCCGGCTTCATGTACCACGGGCGCGTAAAGGCGCTCGCCGAGGCGGCCCGCGAGGCCGGCCTCGAGTTCTGAACCGAGGACAGCGCGATGGCAAGAGTGGAACGAACGGGCTCCGGCGACGACCTGATCGAGAAGCTGGTCACGGTGAACCGCACGGCCAAGGTCGTCAAGGGTGGCCGGCAGTTCGGCTTCACCGCGCTGACCGTGGTCGGTGACGGTGCCGGCCGGGTCGGCTTCGGCTATGGCAAGGCGCGCGAAGTGCCGACGGCCATCGCCAAGGCGATGCAGCAGGCGCGCAAGAACCTGACCAGCGTGCCGCTGCGGAATGACACGCTGCACTACGCGGTGCATGGCCGGCATGGTACGACCCGCGTCTACATGCAGCCGGCGTCGGACGGTACCGGCGTAATCGCCGGCGGCGGCATGCGCGCCGTATTCGAGTGTGCGGGTGTGCGCAACGTGCTGGCCAAGTGCTATGGCTCGCGCAATCCGATCAACGTCGTGCGCGCGACCTTCGATGCGCTGGCCCGGGTGGTCGCGCCGGCGCAGATCGCCGCCAAGCGCGGCAAGAGCGTGGACGAGATCCTGGGAGTGGCGTCGTGAGCGGAGCGAAGCTGCGGGTGACGCTGCGCGCCGGCCTGCCTGGCCAGTTGCGCAACATCCGTGCCTCGGTACACGGTCTCGGGCTGCGGCGTGTCCGCGACACGCGTCTGGTCGAGGACACGCCCGCAGTGCGCGGCATGATCCGCTGCGCACAGCACCTGCTCGTGGTCGAGCCGGGCTGAGGACACGGGAGAAACGACGCAATGCGACTGAATACGTTGAAGCCAGGCCCCGGGAGCCGCCGGCCGCGACTGCGGGTCGGGCGCGGTGCCTCGGCCGGCCAGGGCAAGACCTGTGGCCGCGGTGGCAAGGGCCAGAAGGCGCGCAAGGGTGGCTACCACAAGGTCGGCTTCGAGGGCGGCCAGGTGCCGCTGCAGCGACGGTTGCCGAAGGTCGGGTTCCGCTCGGCCATGCACGCCACCCGCGCCGAGGTCACGCTGACCGACCTGGCCAAGGTTGCCGTGGAGCTCATCGACCTGGCTGCGCTGAAGGCGGCCAGCGTCGTGCCGGCGCGCACTGCCCGGGCGAAGGTCATCCTGTCGGGCAGCATTGGCCGCGCGGTGACGCTGCGCGGTCCAGGCGTGGTCGCGACCAAGGGCGCGCGCGTGGCCATCGAACAGGCCGGTGGGCGGATCGAGGAGGGCGCGTCCGCCTGAGTGGCGTGACGCAGCCAAGGGCACAGCATGGCGACGGCGGCAGGCAACGCGGCACAGACACTCGGGGAAGCCACGCGCTTCACCGAGATGCGCCAGCGCCTGCTGTTCCTGCTCGGCGCGCTGGTCGTGTACCGCATCGGCACCTTCGTGCCGGTGCCCGGCATCGATCCGGGCGCGATGGCCCGCCTGTTCGACAGCCAGGAGGGCACGATCCTCGGGCTGTTCAACATGTTCTCGGGCGGCGCGCTCGAGCGGCTGTCGATCTTTGCGATGGGCGTGATGCCGTACATCTCCGCCTCGATCATCATCCAGATGATGGCGGTGGTCGTACCGGCGATGGAGGCGATCAAGAAGGAGGGCGAGTCCGGGCGTCGCAAGCTGACGCAGTGGACGCGCTACTTCACGGTCGTACTGGCGACGTTCCAGAGCTTCGCTGCGGCGGTGGCATTCCAGAACCAGGGAGTGGTCATCGTCCCGGGCTTCTGGTCCTTCCTGCTGCCCGCCGTACTGACGCTGACCGCAGGCACGATGTTCCTGATGTGGCTCGGCGAGCAGGTCACCGAGCGCGGCATCGGCAACGGCATTTCGATGCTGATCCTGGCCGGCATCATTTCCGGCCTGCCGGCCGCAATCGGCGGCACGCTCGAGCAGGTGCGAACCGGGGAGATGAACCCGGCTTTTGCGATCCTGCTGCTGCTGCTGATCGCCGCGGTGGTGGCCTTCTGTGTCTTCGTCGAGAGTGGCCAGCGGCGCATCCCGGTCAACTACGCCAAGCGCCAGGTCGGCCGGCGCATGTACGCCGGGCAGACCAGCCACCTGCCGTTCAAGCTGAACATGTCGGGAGTGATCCCGCCGATCTTCGCCTCATCGCTGCTGCTGTTCCCGGCCACGCTGGCCAGCTTCGTTGGCACCGGCTCGGGCGCCAGCTGGCTGCAGGACGTCGCGGCGGCGCTCGGCTGGGGCCAGCCGCTGCACCTGCTGATGTACGGCGGCCTGATCGTCTTCTTCTGCTTCTTCTATACGGCGCTGGTGTTCAACTCGCGGGAGACGGCCGAGAACCTCAAGAAGGGCGGCGCGTTCATCCCGGGGATCCGTCCGGGGCAGCAGACCGGCGAGTACATCGACAAGGTGCTGACCCGGCTCACGGTCTGGGGCGCACTGTACGTGACCGCGGTGTGCCTGCTGCCGGAGATCCTGATGTCCTACGGGCGGGTGCCGTTCTATTTCGGCGGCACCTCGCTGTTGATCATCGTCGTCGTCGTAATGGATTTCGTGGCCCAGCTGAATGCGCACGTGATGTCGCACCAGTACGAGGGGCTCATGAAGAAGGCCAACCTGCGCGGACTGGGCCGCGGCGGGGCACCGCGTTGAGGGACGGAATGTCCGTCCGGGAGCTGGGGTCATGAAGGTTCGACCGTCGGTCAGGAAGATCTGCAAGAACTGCCGGATTGTGCGCAGGGGCGGCGTCGTGCGCGTCATCTGCTCGTCGGATGCGCGCCACAAGCAGCGCCAGGGCTGAGCGGGCGAAATCTGGCGAGCTTGAGAAACAGAGTGTTTTCACCTATGATTATCCGTTTTTCGTGGCGTGAGGGTCGTTAGCCATGGCGCGTATTGCCGGCATCAATATCCCGGTCAACAAGCACATCGTCATCGGCCTGACCCACATCTACGGGGTTGGCCGGTCGCGGGCCGCGCTGGTCTGCGCTGCCGCCGGCATCAAGCCGGCGACCAAGGTCCGGGACCTGACCGAGGCCGAGGTCAACGCGCTGCGCTCGCAACTCACGCGCTTCATGGTCGAGGGCGACCTGCGGCGCGAGAACTCGATGAGCCTGAAGCGCCTGATGGACCTCGGCTGCTATCGCGGCGTCCGTCACCGCAAGGGCCTGCCGGCCCGCGGCCAGCGCACGCGCACGAATGCACGGACGCGCAAGGGCCCGCGCCGCGCGGCGATCAAGGGCAAGGTCCAGGCTGGCAAGAGTTAAGTGGCGCTCACCGGATTGAACTGCAGGAAACATGATGGCTGAACAGACCAACACCACGCGGAAGAGCAAGAAGGCCCGGCGCCAGGTCTCCGATGGGATCGCGCACGTCCACGCGTCGTTCAACAACACGATCGTCTCGATTACGGACCGGCAGGGCAACACGCTGGCATGGGCGACTTCCGGCGGCTCCGGCTTTCGCGGTTCGCGCAAGAGCACTCCATTCGCTGCGCAGGTTGCCGCCGAGAAGGTCGGTACTGCGGCCCAGGAGTACGGGCTGCGCACCGTCGAGGTCCGGGTCAAGGGCCCGGGCCCGGGCCGCGAATCGGCCGTGCGGGCGTTGAACGCCTGTGGCCTGAAGGTCACCAGCATTGCCGACGTAACACCGATCCCGCACAACGGCTGCCGCCCGCCGAAGAAGCGGCGGGTCTGAGGTCCAGAGAACGCCATGGCCAGATACCTGGGTCCCAAGTGCAAGCTGTCCCGCCGCGAGGGCACCGACCTGCTGTTGAAGAGCGGCCTGAAGCCGCTCGAGAGCAAGTGCAAGCTCGAAGTGCCGCCGGGCGGCATCAAGGGTGAACGGCGCACGCGCCTTTCCGGCTACGGTATCCAGCTGCGCGAGAAGCAGAAGCTGCGCCGGATGTACGGTGTGCTCGAGCGCCAGTTCCGCAATTACTACGCCAAGGCGGCCGGGCGGCCCGGTGCCACCGGCGAGAACCTGCTGCGCTTCCTCGAGTCACGGCTCGACAACGTCGTCTACCGGATGGGTTTCGCGGTAACCCGCGCGGAGGCGCGCCAGCTGGTGGCACACAAGGCGATCAGCGTCAACGGCGGCACCGTCAACATCGCTTCCTACCAGTGCCAGGCCGGCGACGTGGTCGCGGTACGGGAGCGCTCGCGCACCCAGGCGCGCATCGGCGCGGCGCTCGCGCTCGCTGCCCAGGTCGGATTTCCGGAGTGGGTCGAGGTCGATGAGACCCAGTTCAGTGGCCGCCTGAAGCAGCTGCCGGACCGCGACCAGATTCTGCCCGAGATCAACGAGAATCTCGTCGTCGAGCTTTATTCAAAGTAACAGGTGACGGCAATGCATGGAACCGCCACGGAATTCCTCAAGCCTCGCTCGGTCCGCGTCAGCGAGACCGGCACCCGCCAGGCGCGTATCGTGATCGAGCCGTTCGAGCGCGGCTTCGGGCACACGCTCGGCAACGCGCTGCGCCGGGTGCTGCTGTCCTCGATGCCGGGTTGCGCCGTGACCGAGGTCGAGATCGACGGGGTGCTGCACGAGTACACCAGCATCGAGGGCGTGCAGGAGGATGTCGTGGACATTCTGCTGAACCTCAAGTCGGTCGCGATCCAGATGTACTCGCGCGAATCCGCTGAACTGCGGCTGCAGAAGAAGGGGCCCGGACCGGTGACGGCCGGGGACATCCAGGTCGACCACGATGTCACGATCGTGAACCCTGAACTGGTGATTGCGACCCTCAATCGGCCCATCGAACTCGGCATGACGATCCGGGTCGAGCGTGGCCGCGGCTACCGGCCGGCGGCGCAGCGCGTCGATCCCGAGGAGCAGGCGCGGCCGATCGGCCGGCTGCAGCTCGATGCATCGTTCTCCCCGGTCCGGCGCGTCACCTACGCCGTCGAGGCCGCGCGCGTGGAGCAGCGGACCGACCTCGACAAGCTGATCATCGAGATCGAGACCAATGGCACGATCCACCCGGACGAGGCGATTCGCCGCGCCGGTGGGATCCTGAAGGAACAGCTCACGGTGTTCGTCGACCTCGAGGGCCAGGGTGAGTCGCCGAGCCGCGACGCGGGCCCGCTGCCGGATCCGATCCTGCTGCGCCCGGTGGACGAACTGGAGCTGACGGTGCGCAGCGCCAACTGCCTGAAGGCGGAGAACATCCACTACATCGGTGACCTGGTGCAGCGCACCGAGGTCGAGCTGCTGCGCACGCCGAACCTCGGCAAGAAGTCGCTCACCGAGATCAAGGAAGTCCTCGAGAGCCATGGGTTGATGCTCGGCATGCGGATCGACGGCTGGCCGCCGGCGAGCCTGCGCCGCGAAGACGAGCTGCGTTCAGCCTGACCACGGCCTGGAGAATCGGACGATGCGACACCAGCTTACCGGCCGGCAGCTTTCGCGCAACAGCGCGCATCGCCGGGCGCTCATGCGCAACATGGCGGCAGCCCTGCTGCGTGAGGAAGGAATCCGCACGACGCTGCCCAAGGCCAGGGAATTGCGGCGCGTGGTCGAGCCGCTGATCACGCTGGCGCGACAGGACTCGCTGGCAGCCCGGCGCCGGGCCTTTGCTGAATTGCGCGACCGCGCGCTGGTCGAGAAACTGTTTGGCGACATCGGGCCGCGCTTTCGCGCCCGGCCGGGTGGCTACACGCGGATCCTGCGGCTGGAGCCGCGTGCCGGTGACGCCGCGCCGATGGCACTGATGCAGCTGGTCGAGTCGGCCGCCGCGGCGGCGGACGATTCCAAGCCAGCCGCGAGGACTCCCGCGCGCAAGAAAGCTGCCGCCGGGGCCGCCGCTCCGCGCCGGCGCAAGGCTGCAACGGGCTGAACGATTCGACCGTTCGCGACCAGTTCCAACCAAGGGGGGTTGCCATGAGCCTGGCGAGTGAATTCAAGGAATTCGCGATGAAGGGCAATGTTGTCGACATGGCTGTCGGCATCATCATCGGCGCCGCATTCGGCAAGATTGTCGCGTCGCTCGTCAACGCAATCGTGATGCCCGCGCTCGGCTGGGTCATCGGCGGCGTGGATTTCTCGGATCTCAGCCTGACGCTGGGGACCAACACGGCGACCGGCGAGCCCGTCGCGATCCAGTACGGCCAGTTCGTCCAGGCGCTGGTCGATTTCCTGATCGTCGCGTTCGCGATCTTCATGGCGCTGAAGGGCATCAACCGGCTCAAGAAGCCGCCGGAGCCCGCGGCGCCGCCGGCTCCGCCGCGCGAGGAAGTGCTGCTGACCGAGATTCGCGACCTGCTCCGGCAGCGCTGAGTCGCGGTCGGCCGAGGGCCGGTTCAGCGACCGGTGGCGAAGGCCTCGCGCGTGAGATTGCGCGGGGCGCCGTCCTGGGCAACGACGTCATCCTCGATGCGGATGCCACCGCAGGGCTTCAATTCCTCGACCAGCTGCCACTCGATCCAGTGCCGGCGCTCATCGGCGGCGGCTGCGGCCAGCAGCGAGTCGATCAGGTAGACGCCGGGTTCGATGGTGACCACCATGCCGGGCTGCAGCTCGCGGGTCAGCCGCAAGGCCGGATGACCCTCCGGCCGCGGCCGCGTGCCGCCGTCCGGACCAGCCATCAGGCCGCCGACGTCGTGGACCTGGATGCCGAGCAGATGGCCAATGCCGTGGGGAAAGAACACGCTCGTGACTCCGGTGGCCACGGCCTCGAGCGGGTCCCCACGGACCAGGCCGGCGCGGACCAGTACCCCGGCGATCTCGCGGTGCGCCGCCAGGTGGAGATCACGGTAATCCGTGCCCGGTCGGACCAGGCTGGTGAGGCGCTGCTGTGCAGCATCGAGATCCGCGACGAGTGCCGCAAAGCGGTCATCGCTGGCGACATGGGTACGGGTGATGTCGCTGCAGTAGCCGGCATGCCGGGCCCCCGCGTCCAGCAGGAAGGAGCGCACGCCGGGTGGGCGGCTGCGCTCGAGATGCTGGTAGTGCAGGATCGCGGCGTGGCTGCCGAAGGCAACGATGTTGTTGTACGGGAGTTCCTCCTCGCGGGCCAGGATCGCCATGCAATAGGCGATGTGGACCTCGTACTCCGAGGCGCCGTCGGCGAATGCGGCAGCCGCCGCCCGATGCGCGCGGGCACCGGCCGCAGAGGCGCGTGCCATGCACTCGATCTCATAGGAGGTCTTTACGGCCCGGGCGTAGTCGAGCGGCAGGACCACGGCCGGTGGGTCGTGGTCACCGATGCCCGCGGTCGCGGCTCCCGGTTCACCGAGCACCGCCCAGCGACCACTGGCCAGTTCCGGCTGTCGGCGCAGCTGCCCGGGATCGCGCACCACCTGCAGGTCGAAAGCGGCGGCCCATGAGCCGTCTGGCAGCGACGGCGACAGGAACCAGTAGTCCACGGGCTGGTGGAACACCAACCGGGGTTGCCGGCCCGGACGGTACAGGACGAACGAGTCCGGGGTTGGTGCCGGGATCCAGGCCTGGTATTGCGGGTTGGGCTTGAACGGATAGCTGCTGTCATCCAGGTACTGGCAGCGCAGGGAACCGGAGGCCACGATCAGCCCGTCGTAGCCGGCGGCCGCCAGGGCGCGGTCAGCGCGGGCCATCAGAGCCTGCAGGTGGGCGCAATACAGTTCGGATAGCGTAGGCACGACAGGGAACCCCGGAAAGTGCGCTCGCCGCCCAGACTAGCGGCATTGAAGCATTCGATCTAGGAAATTCCGGGCAAAGACACTAGAATTGCAGGTGGCGACGGGACAGCGAGCTACGCAAACACGAGGTTCTCGCCGCGATTCCCACTGATATTTTCTTTCAATTGAGTTCAATCCGGGGTAACTGACGATGAATGCAAAGATCTGGGGCGCCATTGGCGTGGCGCTCGTTCTCGGGGCATGCGGTGGCAAGAAGGAAGAGGCTGCGCCGGTCGTGGAACAGGCGGTCGACCAGGCCGCCGAGGCTGTTGATGCGGCGGCGGATGCCGCTGGCGTGGCGGCGGATGCCGCGACTGAAGCTGCTGGCGCGGCGGCGGATGCCGCTGGCGTGGCGGCCGATGCCGCGACTGACGCTGCTGGTGCGGCGGTCGATGCCGCTGGCGCAGCCGTGGAAGCTGCTCCGGCCGAGGCTCCGCCGGCACAGTAGCCGTTCGCGACGGTGGCTGCCGGTGACCCCCGAGGGTCCCGGCGGCCCGATGGCCGGGTGGATGGCGTGGAGAGTCCGCGTCCATCGCCCGGCCATTTTTGTCTGGAGACTGGACGGTGGGCACGACCATCCGTGATGCCAGGGCGTTGCGCCGGGACCGTGAGTGGATCGAACAGATCTACGACGAGTACCTGGGCGACCTCGCCGCCGGTCATACCGGCGTCTTTCCTTCGTTGACCGTTACCGGACAGGGTATCGCCGAACTGCTGCAGGGCTGGTTCAATGATGAGCGCTCGATGCCGTTCATGATCCTGCGCGACGAGCAGCCGGCGGGGTTCGCGCTGGTACAGCGCGAGCGCACCCCGCCTGCCAGCAGCCACGCGCATTACCGGCTCACCGAGTTCTTCGTCCGCCGTCCGTACCGCCGGCTCGGCGTCGGCCGGGGCGCTGCCCGGCTGCTGCTCGCGCGCTTCGCGGGCGAGTGGGTCATTGCCGAGCAGTCGCAGAATCCGGGTGCCGTCAGTTTCTGGCGCAAGGTCATCACCGAGTTCACCCAGGGTGACTACAGCGAGCACCAGACCTACGGCGAGGTTGCCCATCGCTTCATCAGCGCGGGCGGCTCGCGGAGCCAGGCACGCTGACAAGGAGGTCAGTCATGATTGAGCGCACCCACCTGTTCATCGATGGCCGCTGGGTGGAGCCGGCCGGCCGCAACCACATTGACGTGCTCTGCCCGGCCGACGGATCGTTGCTCGCCCGGATCCCGGAGGGTACGGCTGCAGATGTGGACGCCGCTGTCACCGCGGCCCGGCGCGCCTTCACGGGCTGGGCGGGGACGCCAGTGCCCGAGCGGGCCGCACACCTGCAGCGCATTCATGCAGGCCTCAAGGCCCGCGCCGGCGAGATCGGCGAGACCATCAGCCGCGAAATGGGCATGCCGCTCAAGCTCTCGCAGCGCATCCAGGCCGGCTCACCGATCGCCGTGTTCAGCTACTACGCCGGCCTGCTCGCGGCCTTCCCTTTTGAGGAGCGGGTCGGGAACTCGCTGGTCCTGCGGGAGCCCGTCGGTGTGGTCGCCGCCATCACGCCATGGAACTACCCGCTGCACCAGGTATCGCTGAAGGTCGCACCAGCGCTGGCGGCTGGCTGCACGGTCGTGCTGAAGCCCTCGGAGCTGGCGCCACTCAATGCCTTCATCCTCGCCGAGGTCATCGAGGCCGCGGGGCTGCCCGCCGGCGTGTTCAACCTGGTCACCGGCTATGGGCCGGTCGTCGGCGAGGCACTCGCGGCCCATCGCGAGGTCGACATGATCTCGTTCACCGGTTCGACCGCCGCCGGACGGCGGGTATCCGAATTCGCGGCCGGCACGATCAAGCGCGTCGCGCTGGAACTCGGCGGCAAGTCGGCCGCGATCGTGCTTGACGATGCGGACCTGGCGGCGGCGGTCAAGGGCACGCTCGCCACCTGCTGCGTCAACTGCGGGCAGACCTGCAGCGCGCACACGCGGCTGCTGGTACCCGAGGCGCTTTACGCGGAGGCGGCGCAACTGGCGGCAACGATCGCCAACGGCTACCGCCCCGGCGACCCGCTGGCGGAGGGCACGACGCTCGGGCCGCTGGTTTCCGCGAGGCAGCGCGAACGCGTGCTGGGCTACATCCGCAAGGGCATCGAGGAGGGTGCGGAATTGCTCGCGGGCGGCCTGGAGCCACCGGCGGGGCTCGAGGCCGGCTGGTTCGTGCGGCCGACGGTCTTCGGCCGGGTGCGGCCGGGCTCGACGCTGGAGCAGGAGGAAGTCTTCGGGCCGGTGCTGTCGATCATCACCTATCGTGACGAGGACGAGGCCGTACGGATCGCCAATGACACGCCCTATGGCCTGGCTGGCGGCGTCTGGTCGGCGAGCGAGGAGCGGGCGCTGCGGGTCGCGCGGCGCATGCGCACCGGGCAGGTGGACATCAACGGCGCACCGTTCAACCTGCAGGCGCCCTTCGGTGGCTACCGGCAGTCCGGCAATGGCCGCGAGCTGGGCCGCTACGGGCTGGAGGAGTTCCTCGAGTACAAGGCGATCCAGCTGCGGCCACCGCCGAAGGCATCCTGACCCCGCATGGCGACGCCAGCCCGATATGCCTTTCCGGTCGGCCCGATTCGGCCGCCGAGCGAGGGCGGCAGCGCTTCGCTGCTGATCCAGGTCACGCGCAACTGCCACTGGAACCGCTGCGGCTTCTGCCGCCTCTACCGTGGCGAGCGCTTCGAGCTGCGCAGCCCCGCTGAGGTGAAAGCGGATATCGATGCGATCGCGGCGATCTGCACCGAGCTGCGCGCCGTGTCGGACGAGATGGGACGGGGCGGGGGCATCGACCGGGAGGTGGCGCTCGCATTCCTCGAGCGCGAGCCAGCACTGCGCACGGGCCACGAATTCCCGCTCGTGTACCAGTGGCTGCTGTCGGGCGGCCGGACGGCCTTCCTGCAGGATGCCAATACGCTCATCATGCCGGCGCCCCGGCTGGTGGAGATCCTCGAATACCTGCGGGGCACTTTTCCGTCGCTGGTGCGCGTGACCTCCTATGCGCGGGCGAAGACGCTGTGCCAGAAGGAGCCAGAGGACCTGGCGCGGGTCCGCGCGGCCGGGCTCGACCGGCTGCACGTTGGTCTCGAGTCGGGTGATGATGAGGTCCTCGCGCACGTCGACAAGGGCATCACCGGCGCCGGGCACATCCAGGCCGGCCGGCGCGCCAGAGCCGCCGGCTTCCAGCTATCGGAGTACTGGATGCCGGGCCTCGGCGGCCGGGAGCTGTCGGAGCAGCACGTGCGGAACACCGCGCGCGTGCTGAACGAGATCAGTCCGGACTACATCCGCACCCGCCCGTACCTGTCCCTGCCCGGAACCGAACTGCACGCGGCGGCGGAGCGCGGCGAGTTCGAGCCGCTCGGGCCTCTGGAGCAGTTGTTCGAGGTCCGGCGCTGCGTGGCTGCGCTCGAGGTCACGGCTCGCGTCTGCTTCGATCATTGTGCCAACGACTGGCGGGCACCGGATGGCGTTCTGCTGCTGCGCCAGGACTACGAGGGCTATCAGTTTCCAGCGGAAAAGCCGGCCCTGCTGGCGCGGATCGACGCGGGCCTCAGCCGGGATCCCGGACTTCGACCGGCACCTGGCGCCGGCCAGCGTGCTCGAACTCGAGCTGGAGCGTAAACAGCTGTCCGGCGACCAGTGGCTCGCGCAACCCGATCAGCATCACGTGCAGTCCGCCCGGCTCGAACCGGATCGTGGCTCCGGCCGGGACTTCCAGTTCAGGGACCGCCCGCATGTGGGCCATGCCCCCGTGCATCATGGTGCCGTGCAGTTCCGTCTTCCTGGCGATCGTGCTGGTGATGCCGCGCAACCGGTCGGCACCGGTGCCGGTGTTGCGGATCTCCAGGTAGACCGCCCCGACCGCCGCGCCGGGCGGGGTGCTGCGCGCCCAGGCCGAGCGGACTTCGATTTCGCCCGCGCCGGCGCAGCCGGAAACCGTCAGCCCCAGGGCGAGTGTGGCCGCCAGTGCGGAAAGCCATTTCATCGTGAGTTCCTCCGTTGTCCGAGCACGCGCCGGAGATGGCGGCCCGTGAATGAGTTGTCGATCCGGGCCAGCTGCTCCGGCGTGCCCTCGGCCACGATCCGCCCGCCGCCGTCACCGCCCTCGGGGCCGAGGTCGATGATCCAGTCAGCGGTCTTGATGACGTCCAGATTGTGCTCGATGATGATCACTGTATTACCCTCGTCCCGCAGGCGGCGCAGGACCGCGAGCAGGTGGGCGATGTCCTCGAAGTGCAGGCCGGTCGTCGGCTCGTCCAGGATGTACAGCGTACGGCCGGTGGCACGCTTGGAAAGTTCCCGCGCGAGCTTGACCCGCTGGGCCTCGCCGCCGGAGAGCGTGGTCGCGTTCTGGCCGAGCCGGACGTAGGCCAGGCCGACGTCGAGCAGCGTGCGCAGGCGGGCGGCGACCGCCGGCACGGGCTCGAAGAACGGCATCGCGTCCTCGATGGTCAGCTCCAGCACCTCGTGGATGCTGCGGCCCTTGTAGTGCACCTCGAGCGTCTCGCGGTTGTAGCGCCGCCCGCGGCAGACGTCGCAGGGCACATAGACGTCTGGCAGGAAGTGCATCGCGACCTCGACCACCCCGCCGCCCTGGCAGGCTTCGCAGCGCCCGCCCTTGACGTTGAAGCTGAAGCGGCCGGGTCCATAGCCGCGCGAGCGTGCCTCGGGCGTGCCGGCGAACAGCTCGCGGATCGGCGTGAACAGGCCGGTATAGGTGGCCGGATTGGACCGCGGCGTGCGGCCGATCGGGCTCTGGTCGATGTCGATGATGCGATCGATGCCGTCGCTGCCCTCGATGCGCAGGCAGGGCGCCGGCTGGTCCGTCGACAGGTCGAGCGCCTGCGCGACATGGCGGTACAGGGTGTCGTTGACCAGCGTGGACTTGCCCGATCCGGAGACGCCCGTTACGCAGGTCATCAGCCCCAGCGGGAAGGCCACGTCGATCGACTGCAGGTTGTTGCCGGTGGCACCGATGACGCGCAGGCAGCGGGCGGGATCGAGCGGCCGGCGCTCGCGCGGCACCTCGATCCGGCGCCGGCCAGAGAGGTACTGGCCGGTCAGCGAGTCCGGGTGCGATTCGATTTCCCCGGGCCGGCCCTGCGCGACGATCCGGCCGCCATGCACGCCGGCGCCGGGCCCGAGGTCCACGACATGGTCGGCCTGGCGGATCGCATCCTCATCGTGCTCGACGACGATGACCGTGTTGCCGAGGTCGCGCAGCCGGTGCAGCGTGTCGAGCAGGCGCTGGTTGTCGCGCTGGTGCAGCCCGATGGACGGCTCGTCGAGGATGTAGGTCACGCCGACCAGGCCCGAGCCGATCTGGCTCGCCAGCCGGATCCGCTGGGCCTCGCCGCCCGAGAGCGTCTCCGCGCTGCGATCGAGCGTCAGGTAGTCGAGGCCGACGTCGATCAGGAACCGGATCCGCTCGCCGATCTCCTTGACGATCTTTGCGGCAATGCTGGCGCGCCAGCCTGGCAGCGAGAGCTCGGCGAAGAAGGCCTGCGCGCGGCCGACCGGCAGCGCGGTCAGTGCGGGCAGCGCGGTGCCGGCGACGTAGACGTGGCGGGCCTGGCGGTTGAGGCGGGCGCCGCCGCAGTCCGGACACACGCGCGAGCCCAGGTAGCGCGCGAGTTCCTCGCGGACTGCGGCTGACTCGGTCTCGCGGTAACGGCGTTCGAGGTTGGGCAGGATGCCCTCGAAGGCATGCCGGCGACGCACGGTGCGACCGCGCGAGTCGAAGTAGCGGAATTCGATCTCCTGGCCGCCGCTGCCGTTCATCAGCAGCTCCTGCACCTGGCCCGGCAGCTGCTGGTATGGCACTTCGGGGTCGAAGTGATAGTGATCGGCGAGCGCCAGGATCATCTGGTAATACCAGGCGTTGCGGCGGTCCCAGCCGCGCACGGCGCCGCCGGCCAGCGACAGCGCCGGTGTCCCGACGACGCGGGCCGGGTCGAAGAACTGGCGCACCCCGAGCCCGTCGCAGCCGGGGCAGGCACCGGCCGGATTGTTGAACGAGAACAACCGCGGTTCGAGCTCGGACAGGCCGTAGCCACACGCGGTACAGGCGAAGCGGTCCGAGAACACCAGTTCCTCGCGCGACGGTTCCTCGAGGAAGGAGATTCGCGCGACGCCCTCGCCGAGCCGCAGCGCGGTCTCGAACGACTCCGCGAGCCGTTGCTGCAGATCGGCGCGCACGCGGAAGCGGTCCACGACCGCCTCGATGGTGTGCTTGCGCCGCGCGTCGAGCCGCGGCATGGCCTCGAGCTCGTGCAGCTTGCCGTCGGCGCGGACGCGGACGAAGCCCTTGCCACGCAGTTCCGCGATGACCTGCAGGTGCTCGCCCTTGCGCCCGACGATCACCGGTGCGAGCAGCGCGAGCGGCGTGCTCTCCGGCAGGGCCAGCACCTGGTCCACCATCTGGCTGATGGTCTGGGCGGCGAGATCGAGGCCATGATCAGGACAGCGCGGGATGCCGACGCGCGCATACAGCAGGCGCAGGTAATCGTAGATCTCGGTGACGGTGCCGACCGTCGAGCGCGGGTTGTGCGATGCGGACTTCTGCTCGATGGAGATCGCCGGCGACAGCCCCTCGATCGAGTCGACGTCGGGCTTCTCCATCATCGACAGGAATTGCCGCGCGTAGGCCGACAGCGACTCGACATAGCGGCGCTGGCCCTCGGCGTAGATCGTATCGAAGGCCAGCGAGGACTTGCCGGAGCCGGACAGGCCGGTGAACACGATCAGCCGGTCGCGCGGCAGGTCGAGGTCGATGCCCTGCAGGTTGTGCGTGCGGGCGCCGCGGATCCGGATGGAGTTGGCCATGCTGTATCGGGGTCCGCCCGGGGGGAGGCGGCGAGCCTGCTAGAATAGCGGCCCCGTTACGCCCACCGCAAAGGGATTTCCTGTGCCAGCCGAGGCTCGTGCGGCGCTCGTCCCCGCCGAACGCCGCGCCGTCGCCGCGTTGTCGGCGATCTATGCGACGCGCATGCTCGGGCTGTTCCTGCTGCTGCCGGTACTTGCGCTGCACGCCGGGGACCTGCCGGGCGGTACGCCGCTGCTGGCCGGGTTGGCCGTCGGTGCCTACGGGCTGGCCCAGGCGGTGATGCAGATCCCGTTTGGCACCTGGTCGGACCGCTACGGGCGCCGGCCGGTCATCGTGGCCGGGCTCGTGCTGCACGTCGCCGGGTCGGCGCTCGGCTACCTGGCCGGTTCGGCCTGGGCACTGATCGGTGCGCGCGTGGTTCAGGGGCTCGGTGCCGTCTCCGGGCCGGTACTTGCGCTGCTTGCCGACCTCACGCGGGCCAGCGTGCGCACCCGCGCGATGGCCCTGATCGGCATCAGCATCGGTGCAAGCTTCGTGCTGTCGCTCGTCGCCGGGCCGCTGCTCGCCGGCGCGATCGGCGTTGGCGGCATCTTCGCCCTGATGGGGGGCCTCGGCATCGCGGCCATCGGGCTCGTGCTGTTCGCCCTGCCCGCGGACGCGTCGGTGCCAGTGGCACCGGTGCGGCACGACTGGCAGACCGCCTTCACCCCGCGGCTGGCCCCGCTGTACGCCGGCGTGTTCGCACTGCACCTGTCTCTGACCGCGGTCTTTGTTGCGGTGCCCACCGCGCTGCAGGACCTGCACGGCCTGCCGGCGGCCGGCCACTGGCGCGTGTACCTCGGCGTATTTGCTGCCTCGCTGCTGCTGACCGTGCCCCTGATCCTCTGGTCCGAGCGGAGCGCCCGTCCGGCGGCGGTGGTCCGCGGCGCCGGATGGCTGCTGATCCTGGCGCAGTTGGCACTGGCTTTCGCCCATGCCGACCGGGTCGGGCTGATGGCCGCGCTGGTGCTGTATTTCGGCGCATTCAACTTCCTGGAGGCGCGCCTGCCCGCGAGCCTGGCCGAGGCGGCCGGCACCAGTGCGCGCGGGACGGCGCTCGGCGTGTTCGCCACCTGCCAGTTCCTCGGTGCCTTCGCCGGTGGCGTGGCCGGTGGCCTGTTGCTCGGCAGCGCCACGGCGATGCCCGGGGTGTTCCTGGTGGCTGCCGCCGCAGTGGCCGGGTGGCTGTTCGTGCCGGCGGCGAATCAGCGCAAAGACGCCCGATAATCGGCGCGCGGCCCACCGGCCGGCGACTACAATAGAACCTTGCCAGCGAGGCGAAGGAGAGTGACATGGCACGCGGGGTCAACAAAGTCATCCTGATCGGTCACCTGGGACAGGATCCGCAGAGCCGTGCGATGCCGAGCGGCAAGGCGGTCGTGAACCTGCGCCTGGCCACGACCGACCAGTGGCGGGATCGCCAGACCGGCGAGAACAAGGAAGCCACCGAGTGGCACAACGTCGTGATGTTCGAGCGCCTTGCCGAAATCGCCGCCGAGTACCTGCGCAAGGGTTCGCAGGTCTACATCGAAGGGCGGCTGCGCACGCGCAAGTGGCAGGATCGCGAGGGCCAGGACCGCTACACGACGGAAATCGTAGCCAACGAGATGCAGATGCTCGGCGGGCGCGGCGGCGCACCGGGTCCTGCAGCGGAGCGCCCGGCCAAGACCGAGGAGCGCAGCCCGCGGCCGGAGCCGGCGGTCGCCGACGAGGCCTTCGACGACGATATCCCGTTCTGAACTGGAGGCAGCTCCACAGGGGAGTGCCGCCACTGGAACTGTGACCGGTTCGGCGTCCGTCCCGGGCACATTAAGTCACCATCCGCGTGAGCCGCCACCGCCCTCCGGGCCTTGGGGCTGGAGAGCACGGGATGGAGCTGGAACAACAACAGGATCATTCCGCGGGCACACCATGGCGGGTGCGACTCGCCCCATGGCTCGAGGATCCCTGGGCGTGGCTCGCCGTCGTGCCCGCCGCAGCGGTCCTGGTGGAGCTGGTCCGGATCCTGCCCTTTGCGGCGGTGCCAGTTCCGCAGGCATGGCCGCGCTGGCTGCTGCCCTCGGCCGCTCTCGCGACGTGGCTGCTACTGCGACGCGTCGCTGGCCTGCCCGGCCTGGTACCGGCCCGGCGTTCCGGCTGGCGCTCGCTGGCCTGGGCCGCTGCGGGCCTGCTGCTGGCCGGCCTGATCACCGCTATCGCTCCGGACGGATCGGCCTGGGCCGCGGGTGCGCTGGTCCTGACCCAGGCAGGCTTCTGCGTGCTCGCCTGCGCCGGGGTCCTGGCGCTGCTGGGTTCTGAGCGACCGGCCACGCCGGATCCGGGACTCCGACTCGATCTGACGACGGTCGTGATCTGCTACGGGGCGCTGCTGTGGCTGACGGTGCTGCGCAAGATGACCTGGCAGTTCACCGGCACTCTTGCCGACGTCGTGCAGCCCGGCATTCTCGCGGTATGCCACGGCGGCCTGCTGCTGGTGGGGATCGCGGCGCTGGCCTCCCGTCCGCGCGAGCAACAGGAACGTTCCGGAACCCTGGGTGTGGCGCTCGCGTCCGTGGCATTGGGTGCCGCTGGCCTCGTGGCGGCGCTGGCCGCGGTCGGCGGGCTGGTGCCGGCAACACTGGCGGGCCCGTTGACGATCCTTGGCTGTGCTGGCCTCGCGCTGGCCGCGAACAGTGAAAGTGCCTCGCAGCGGCGGGTCGAAACCCCGGCAGCGGGCCGACCGGAGAGCGACAGGTTCGCCCGCGCTGTTCCCGTCGCCGGGCTGGGACTCGCGGGGTTGGCCGTGTTGACGCTGCAATTCGAGCGCCTGCGCGAGCCGTCCGGGGTGATGACACTGGTGCTGTGCCTCGCGGTCGTGCTGCTGTTCCTGCGGCAGCGGCTGGCGGCTGGCGATGCTGCGTCCAGAAGGGCGGCGGAGGCGACCCGCGTGGCCGAGGCCCGGTTCGCGGCGCTGATCCGCAATTCCGCCGATGGCATGGCGATTGTCGGCGCTGATGGCCAGATCCGCTACGCGGCTCCATCGACGGAGCGACTCTTCGGCCAGGCGATTGGAGCGCTGGTGGCGCGCGGCATCACCGAGTTCGTCACGACCGAGGATCGCGAACGCCTGCACCGATTCATTGCGACGGAGCTCGTCGCCGCAGGCAGCAGTGCCACCGCGGAGGTGCGGGTGCCACGCGGCCGGGAAAAGCCGCGCGTCGTCGAGATCCTCGGTACTAACCTGGTGGCCGAACCGGCGGTTGGGGGCCTGCTGCTCAACCTGCGCGACGTCACCGAGCGCCGGACCCTCGAGGACAAGCTCCGCCAGATGGCCCTGCACGACCCGCTGACCCTGCTGCCGAACCGCGCACTGTTCCGCGATCGTGCCGAACACGCGCTGGCGGTTGGACGCCGTGGCCAGAATGGCGTCGCCGTGCTGTTCATCGACCTCGACAACTTCAAGAAGATCAACGACAGCCTCGGTCACGGCCAGGGGGACCGGGTGCTGCGCAGCAGTGCGCAGCGCCTGGTGCAGTGCACGCGCGCCGGGGACACGGTGGCCCGGCTCGGCGGCGATGAGTTCGCGGTACTGCTCGAGAACCTCGCGGACCAGAATCCGGTCCTCGAGGTCGCCGGCCGCATCGTGGCCGCGCTCGCGGAGCCCTTCAGCTTTCTCGACAGCGACCTGCGCGTCGCTGCCAGCGTCGGTGTCGCCTTTGCCCGGCCGGGCGAAGGGGTCGAGGAACTGATGCGCAACGCCGATGTGGCGATGTACGCCGCCAAGTCCCAGGGCAAGGGCCGCTTTACGGTCTTCCGGGACGAGATGCAGGAGGCCGCGCACCGGCGGCTGGAAGTGGAGACCGAGCTGGCGCGCGCGCTGGCCCAGAACCAGTTCCAGCTGCACTACCAGCCGATCGTGGACCTGCAGTCCGGCTACCTGCTGGGTGTCGAGGCCCTGGTGCGCTGGCGACACCCGCAGCGAGGGCTCATTGCGCCGGCGGAGTTCCTGGGAGTTGCCGAGGACTCGGGCCAGATGATCGGCCTCGGTCGCTGGGTGATGCGCCAGGCCTGCCAGGAAGTGCGTGCCTGGCAGGCGCGGCTGCCGCAGGGGCGGCAGGTCCGCCTGGCCGTCAACGTCTCACCGGCGCAGCTCGAGCAGTCCGACCTCGTGTCCGATCTCGCGCAAGCGCTGCACGAGTCGGGCCTGGATCCCGAATGCCTCGTGCTCGAAATCACCGAGAGCGTGCTGATGCACAACACGGACGAGACGCTGGCGCGGCTCACGAAGCTGAAGAAGCTGGGCGTGCGCATTGCCATCGACGATTTCGGTACCGGCTATTCCTCGCTGTCGTACCTGCACCGGTTCCCGATCGACATCCTGAAGATCGACCGTTCCTTCGTCGAGCGACTCTCCGGCAGTGCTGAGGGCGCGGCGCTCGCGCGCGCGATCATCGCGCTCGGCGACACGCTCGGCCTCGAGGTCGTCGCCGAGGGCATCGAACTCGAGCACCAGCAGCGCGAGCTGGTCGAACTCGGCTGCGTGGCCGGCCAGGGCTTTTACTATTCCCGGCCCGCGCTGCTGCACGAGCTCGAGTACTCGGTGCATGTGCTGCGGCGTCGTACAGTCACTGACACCCTGCCGCCGGGCGGGGCCCGGTTCACGGCCACCGGGCGGTTCCTGATCAACGAACTGCGTCAGCCGGACCCGGATCATTCGGCTACCGGTACTTTCGGCTCCTGAGCTGAAATGCAAGTATAAACAATCAGTTAGGTTGAGCTACCGGCTCCGGGCCGCGCTGCAGGCGGCTTCATACCGGCGGCCAAAACCGGTACCCTAGGCGCCCTTTTTCGCTGCGAGGGCGCAGACAGCACCGTATGGCCGGGCGGCTCCATATCGCGACCTTCGGTTGCCAGATGAACGAGTACGACTCGGCGCGCATGGCCGACGTGCTGCGCGAGCGGTCCGGCCTCGAGATGACCGCGGATCCGGAGCTGGCCGATGTCCTGCTGCTCAACACCTGCTCGGTGCGCGAGAAGGCCCAGGAGAAGGTGTTCTCGCAGCTGGGGCGCTGGCGCCAGATCAAGGAGCGCCGGCCCGGGATCGTGATCGGCGTCGGCGGCTGCGTCGCCAGCCAGGAAGGCGAGGGCATCCTGGAGCGGGCCCCGTTCGTCGACCTCGTGTTCGGCCCGCAGACCATCCACCGCCTGCCGCGGATGATCGAGGACCTGCGCGCCAGCGGCCGCGCGCAGGTGGATGTGTCCTTTCCGGAGATCGAGAAGTTCGACCGGCTGCCGGAGCCGCGCGCGACCGGGGCCACCGCATTCGTATCAATCATGGAAGGCTGCAGCCGTTATTGCAGCTTCTGCGTCGTGCCCTACACGCGCGGCGAAGAAGTCAGCCGTCCGTTCTCGCAGGTGCTGGCCGAAGTGGAGCAGCAGCTCAGCGGCGGAGTGCGCGAGGTGACGCTGCTCGGCCAGAACGTCAACGCCTGGCGCGGCGCGATGCCCGGGGGCGGCCATGGCGACCTGGCGACGCTGATCCGGCACCTGGCGCGCCTCCAGGCACTCGAGCGCATCCGCTTCACCACCTCGCACCCGCTCGAGTTCACCGACGCGCTGGTCGCGGCCTATGCCGAGGTGCCGAAGCTCGCCGACTACCTGCACCTGCCGGTGCAGAGCGGCTCGGATCGCATCCTCGCGCTGATGAAGCGTGGCTACACGCAGCTCGAATACCGGCAGAAGGTGCGGCGGCTGCGTGCGGTGCGGCCCGGGCTCAGCCTGAGCTCGGACTTCATCGTCGGTTTTCCTGGTGAGACCGAGGATGACTTCCGCCAGACGATGGAGCTGATCGCCGCGGTCGGCTTCGACCAGTCCTTCAGCTTCGTCTACAGCCCGCGTCCCGGCACGCCGGCGGCGAGCCTGCCAGGCGCGGTGCCCCGCGAGGTTGCGCTCGAGCGGCTCGCCCGGCTGCAGCAGCGCCTCGACGGGCAGGCCCGCCAGATCAGCGAGCACATGGTCGGCAGCGTCCAGCGGGTGCTGGTCGAGCGGCCGGCGCGGCGCGATCCGCGCCAACTCGCCGGGCGCACCGGCAACATGCGCTGGGTCAATTTCGACGGACCCGTGGGGCTCGTCAATCGCTTTGCCGACGTGCAGATCACCGAAGCGCTGCGGAATTCCCTGCGCGGCCGGCTGGTTGCTTGAGTACCGCTGCCGAAGCGGTGGTGGACTTCCCGGATGCCGGCAACGCCCGGCTCGCCGCCGTCTGCGGCCCGCTGGACGAGCACCTGCGCCAGATCGAGGGCCGGCTGGGCCTCGAGATCCGCCGCCGCGCCGGACGCTTCGCGCTGCAGGGCAAGAATGCGGAGGCGGGCGCCGCGGTGCTGCGCCGGCTGTTCGACCGTGCCGGCTCAGGTACCATGACGCCGGAGGACGTGCACCTCGCGATCCAGGAGGCAGGCATGGGCGGGGAGCCTGCCGACGACGAACTGGCGGTGCAGACGCTGCGCGGACGCGTGCGCGGGCGCGGGCCGAATCAACAGCAATACCTGCAGCACATGCGCTCGAACGACCTGACCTTCGGCGTCGGGCCGGCCGGCACCGGCAAGACCTACCTCGCCGTCGCCTGCGCGGTCGAGGCGCTGCAGCGCGACCAGGTGCGGCGCATCGTGCTGGTGCGCCCGGCGGTCGAGGCCGGCGAGCGCCTCGGCTTCCTGCCCGGTGACCTGTCGCAGAAGGTGGACCCGTACCTGCGGCCGATGTATGACGCGCTCTATGAGATGATCGGCTTCGATCGGGTCGGGCGGTTGATCGAGCGCAACATCATCGAGATCGCGCCGCTCGCGTTCATGCGCGGGCGCACGCTGAACGAGGCCTTCATCATCCTCGATGAGGCGCAGAACACCACCGTCGAGCAGATCAAGATGTTCCTGACGCGCATCGGCTTCGGCTCGCGTGCCGTCGTGACCGGCGACATCACGCAGACCGACCTGCCGGCGCACCGCCAGTCCGGCCTGCGCCACGCACTCGAGGTGCTGGCCGGGGTGCCTGGGATCGCGGTTACGCGCTTCACTGCGCGCGACGTCGTGCGCCACCCGCTGGTGCAGAGCATCGTCGAGGCCTACGAGCGGTCGGGCGGCGGGAGCGCGCCGTGAGCCTCGAAGTCGTGCTGCGCTACCGCACGCGCAAGCCCTGGGCCCCGGGACCGGGACCGCTGCGCGCCTGGGCGCGGCTCGCGGCCGGCCGGCGCCGCGGCGAACTTGGCATCCGCATCGTCGACCGGGCCGAGAGCCGGGCGCTGAACCGGCGCTACCGGGGCCACGATGCCGCGACCAACGTGCTGTCGTTCCCGGTATCACCGGAGCCGGGCCCGCATCACCGGCTGCTCGGCGATCTCGTCGTCTGCGCGCCGCTGGTCGCCAGTGAGGCCGGGGCGCAGCACAAGCCGCTGCGCGCACACTGGGCGCATCTGGTGATCCACGGCACCCTGCACCTGCTCGGTTTCGACCACGCGCGCGAGCCGGATGCGCAGCGCATGGAACGACGCGAGCGCATGCTGCTCGCCCGGCTCGGCTACGCCGATCCCTACGGTGGCTGAGGCCATGCGCATCCCGGCAGCCCTGCGCGAGTGGTGGCGGCGCACGGTCCAGGTGGATCCGCGCGACCGCGGCGAACTGGTGGAACTGCTGCGCGACGCGACCCGGCGCGGCGTGCTCGATGCCGATGCGCTGGCGATGATCGAGGGGGTGCTCGACGTCGTCGACCTGCAGGTGCGCGACATCATGGTGCCGCGATCACGCATGATCGTGCTCGAGCGCGATGCACCGCCGGAGGAATCCCTGCAGCTGGTCGTCGAATCGGGGCATTCACGCTTCCCGGTGATCGGCGACGATCGCGACCAGGTCGTGGGTATCCTGCTGGCCAAGGACCTGCTGCGCGGCTATGCCCAGGGCCGCAGCGGACCGCTCGCGATCCGCGAGTATGTCCGGCCGACGGCCTTCGTCCCGGAGAGCAAGCGCCTGAACGTGCTGCTCAAGGAATTCCGCGCCAGCCGCAAGCACATGGCGATCGTCGTCGACGAGTACGGCGGCGTGTCGGGCCTCGTGACCATCGAGGATGTGATCGAGGAGATCGTCGGCGAGATCGCCGACGAGTACGACATCGTCGAGGACCAGACCATCCGCCGCGAGGGCGAGCGGCAGTTCACGGTGCTGGCGCTGACTCCGATCACCGAGTTCAACGACTACTTCGCCACGCACTTCAGCGAGGAGGAGTACGACACGATCGGCGGCCTGGTGATGCGCGAATTCGGGCGCCTGCCGCGGCGCGGCGAGACCGTGACCCTCGAAGGCTACGAATTCCGGGTACTGCGCGCGGATCGCCGGCGTATCGACCAGTTGCGGGTCACCGCGCCAGCAGCGGTGCCGCTGCACGCCGGCGAACCGGACAGCGGCTGAATGACAGACGGGGCCGGGATGCGGCCGGCGCTGCGGCGCCACGGCGGCTGGCTGGCGGCGCTGTCCGGTGCGGCGACGGTCGCCGCTTTCGCGCCTTGGGGATGGGCGCCGCTCGCGGTGCTGTCTCCGGCGCTGCTGTTCGGGCTGTGGGATGGGGCGACACCGCGTGCCGCGTTCCGCCTGGGTTTCTGCTGGGCGGTAGGGCTGTTCCTGGCCGGCAGCTGGTGGCTCTACGTTGCGATCCATGATTTCGGCCAGGCACCGGCCTGGCTCGCGGTACTGCTGCTGGCCGGGCTGGTCGCGATCATGGCCAGCTACTATGGCCTGCTTGGCTGGCTGACGCTGCGCTTCGGTCCCGGCTCCGGTGCGTGGCGCTGGCTGCTGCTGTGGCCGGCCGGCTGGACGCTGATGGAAGCGCTGCGCGGCTGGTTGTTCACAGGCTTCCCGTGGCTGGAGGTCGGCTACGCGCACAGCGACAACTGGCTCGCGGCCTTCGCGCCGCTCGGTGGCGTGCATCTCACGACACTCGCCAGCGCGCTGACGGCGGGCGCGGTCGTCGCCTGGGTCCAGGGCGGGCGTCGCGAGCGCTGCCTCGCTGCGGCGGTGGCCGTGCTGCTGTGGGGTGGCGCGGCGCTGCTCGCCCGCACGGAGTGGACCCGGCCGGCCGGTGAGGATCTCAGCGTGGCACTGCTGCAGGGTGCCGTGCCACAGGATGAGAAGTGGCAGCAGGAGAATCGCGCGGCGACGCTCGAGCTTTATCGGCGCCTGAACCGCGAGGCGCTCGGGGCCCGGCTGATCGTCTGGCCGGAGGCCGTGCTGCCGCTGCTGGCCCACGAGGCCCGCGACTATCTCGCCGCGGTCCACGCCGAATCCCAGGCCCGCGGCTCCGACCTGCTGATCGGACTGCTGCGTTACGAATTCGACAGCGAGCGGGTCTACAACGGCCTGCTGGCGCTCTCCGCCGAGGGCAGCGCCTGGTACGACAAGCGCCGGCTGGTGCCGTTCGGTGAGTTCTTCCCGGTACCTGCGTTCATCCGCCGCTGGATGCGGCTGATGAGTCTGCCGTACTACGACATGAGCGCCGGCGCCGCCGACCAGCCGCCGCTCGCGGTCGCGGGGCAGCTGGTCGGTGCGACGATCTGCTACGAGGACGCCTACGGCAACCTGCAGCGGCCGGTACTCGACCGGGCGACGCTGCTCGTGAATGTCACCAACAACGCCTGGTTCGGGGATTCGGCGGCACCGCACCAGCAGCTGCAGATGGCGCGCTTCCGGGCCCGCGAGGCGGGCCGGTACCTGATGCGCGCGACCAGCAATGGCATCACCGCGGTCCTCGGGCCGGACGGCCGGGTGCTGGCTGCCGCGCCGCAGTTCCAGCCGGCGGTGCTCCGTGCCCGGGTCCGTCCGCTTGCGGGCCTGACACCCTACGCGCGCGGCGGTGACTGGCCCGTGCTCGGGCTCAGCCTCGCCATGTGCGCGGTGACGCTGGCCTCGGGTATGCTGCGCCGTCCCCGCCAGAAGCCCGAGTGAAGATGCAGGAACGCTACGAACCCGCCGCGATCGAAGCCGCCGCACGGCGCGACTGGGAGGCCAGCGGGGCCTTCCGCGCGGCCGAGGATCCGGTCCGCCCGAAATTCTACTGCCTGTGCATGTTCCCGTACCCGAGCGGCCGGCTGCACATGGGCCATGTGCGCAACTACACGATCGGCGACGTGCTGGCGCGCTTCATGCGCATGCGCGGCCACAACGTGCTGCAGCCGATGGGCTGGGATGCCTTCGGCCTGCCGGCGGAGAACGCTGCGATGGAGAACGGCGTGCCACCGGCGCGCTGGACCCGCGACAACATCGCGCACATGCGCGGCCAGCTGCAGGCGCTCGGCTTCGGCCTCGACTGGTCGCGCGAGCTCGCCACCTGCGACCCGGAGTACTACCGCTGGAACCAGTGGCTGTTCCTGCGCATGCTCGAGCGCGGCATCGCCTACCAGAAGACCGGCACCGTGAACTGGGACCCGGTCGACCAGACCGTCCTCGCCAACGAGCAGGTCATCGACGGGCGCGGCTGGCGCACCGGCGCGCTGGTCGAGAAGCGCGAAATCCCGATGTACTACCTGCGCATCACGCAGTACGCGGAGGAACTGCTCACGGCGCTCGATGGCCTCGATGGCTGGCCCGAGCGCGTGCGCGTGATGCAGGCCAACTGGATTGGCCGCAGCGAGGGCGTGAACCTCGCGTTTCCTTATGCGATCGACGGGCAGCAGGGCGAGCTGCGCGTGTTCACGACACGTGCGGACACGCTGCTGGGCGTCACCTTCGTCGCGGTCGCGGCCGAGCATCCGCTGGCGACACTTGCAGCCGCGCGGGACGCGCGCGTGCGCGAGTTCGTCGAGGAATGCCGGCGCGGCAGCGCGATGGAGGCCGATCTCGCGACCATCGAGAAGCAGGGTGTGCCGACCGGATTATTCGTGAGCCATCCGCTGACCGGCGCCGCAGTCGAGGTCTGGGTCGGCAACTACGTGCTGATGGCCTACGGCGAGGGCGCCGTGATGGGCGTGCCCGGCCACGACGAGCGCGACTTCGCCTTCGCGCAGAAGTACGGCCTGCCGTTCACGCAGGTCATCGAGGTCGAGGGCCAGCCCTGGTCCACGGAGGCCTGGCAGACCTGGTACGCGGATGAGGGCCGCTGCGTGAATTCGGGGGCCTATGACGGACTCGACCACGCCACCGCTGTTGCTTCCATCGCCCGTGATCTGGAGGCGCGCGGGCTCGGCCGCCGCCAGGTAGTCTGGCGGCTGCGCGACTGGGGCATTTCGCGGCAGCGCTACTGGGGCTGCCCGATCCCGATCATTCATTGCCCGGCCTGCGGCGTGGTGCCGGTGCCCGACGATCAGCTGCCGGTGCTGCTGCCGGAGGACCTGGTGCCGGACGGCTCCGGCAATCCGCTGGCGAAGACCACGGCGTTCCATGAATGCCGCTGTCCGAAGTGCGGCGGCGCGGCGCGGCGAGAGACCGACACGATGGACACCTTCGTCGATTCGTCCTGGTATTTCTTCCGCTACGCCAGCGCCGGCAACGACCGCGCGATGGTCGATGCGCGTGCCGACTACTGGCTGCCGGTGGACCAGTACATCGGCGGCATCGAGCACGCGATCCTGCACCTGCTGTACTCGCGCTTCTGGACCCGCGTGATGCGTGACTGCGGGCTCACGCGCATCGCCGAGCCCTTCAGCCGGTTGCTGACCCAGGGCATGGTGCTGAACGAAATCTGGTTCCGCAAACCGGCCTCCGGGCGCATCGTCTACTACAACCCGGCCGAGGTCGAATCGCAGGCGGACGGTGAGGAGCGCCGGGGCGTACTGAAGAGCGACGGCCAACCGGTCGAATTCGGCGGCATCGGCACCATGTCGAAGTCGCGGCGCAATGGCGTCGATCCACAGGCGCTGGTGGAGCGCTACGGCGCGGATACTGCGCGCCTGTTCACGATGTTTGCGGCCCCGCCCGAGCAGACCCTCGAATGGTCGGACGAGGGTGTCGAGGGCGCGTACCGCTTCATGCGGCGGTTGTGGAAGATCGTGCACGCCCACCGGCAGGGCGGCCCCGCTGTGGCGCTCGATCCGGCCGCGCTCGATGCCGCGCAGCGCGGCCTGCGCCGGCAGGTGCACCAGACGCTCGCCAAGGTCGGCGACGACATCGGCCGCCGGCGGACCTTCAACACCGCGATCGCAGCGGTGATGGAGCTGCTGAATGCGCTGAGCCGTGCCGAGGACGCCTCGGCGCAGGGTCGGGCCGTGATGCAGCAGGCCCTCGAGTTCGTCGTGCTGATGCTCTCGCCCTTCGTGCCGCATGCGACGCACGCGCTGTGGCGCGAGCTCGGCCACGAGCGCGCCATTGTCGACGAGGCGTGGCCGGAGCCGGACCCGGCGGCATTCGCGCAGGACACAGTGGAGCTCGTCGTCCAGGTCAACGGCCGGCTGCGCGCGCGCGTGCCGGTGCCGGCGGGTGCCGGGGAGGCCGTCGCGCGCGCAGCCGCACTCGCGGATCCCGCGGTCATGCGCCACATTGGCGACCAGCCGATCCGCAAGTTCGTCTATGTACCGGGCAAGCTCGTCAACGTGGTGGTCTGATGCGTCTCCGGCTCGCTCTGTTCGCGCTTCTCGCCCTGTCCGGCTGCGGCTTTCACCTGCAGGGCCGGCAGCCGCTGCCGGCCGTACTCGCCACGCCCTGGGTCGAGGCCAGCGACCACTACACGCCGCTTTATGCCGCGCTCGTCGCGCGGCTGCGGGCCTCGGGCGCGCGGCCGGCGTCCAATGTCGCGAGCGCGACTGCGGTGATCCGCATCCGGCGCGACGAGACCGGGCGCGAGCTGCTGTCGGTGTCGGCACGCAACACACCGGGCGAGTACGAGGTCTATTACACCATTGAGTACTCGGTGGCCGCCGGAGGCCGCGAACTGCTTGCACCGCAGAGCCTGACGCTGAGCCGCGACTACCTCTACAAGGAGGCCGCGCTGCTGGCCAGCGAGCAGGAGGAGCAGTCGCTGCGCGTGGCGCTCGCGGAGGAACTGGCCGGCCTTGTGCTGCAGCGGCTGGCGGCACTCTGACGCCTGCGGACCCATTCGCGGACCTCCTTACCTGACCGCACTCTGCGGGCGCGGGTGTCCAGACTGACTGGCCGCTGGATGCATAGTCACGCTTGTCGTTATGCACGCGTAGCGTTACTATGCGCCATGATTCGGTCGTTCCGTTGCAACGACACTGCGGCCCTTGCCGAGGGTACGCGCGTAAAGCGCTTCGTCAACATCGAGGCAGTTGCCCGGCGCAAACTCCGGCAGCTCGAGATCGCTACCCGCTTGGAAGACTTGCGCGTACCCCCGGGCAATCGCCTTGAGGCCTTGAAAGGCAAGCGACACGGCGAATACAGCATACGCATCAACGATCAATGGCGCGTCTGCTTTCGTTGGGCTGACTCCAGCGCAGAAGACGTGGAGATCGTTGATTACCATTGAGGCGTTTAGTCATGAGCAAGCTCCATCCCGTTACTCCTGGTGAACTCCTGTTGGAGGAGTTTCTGATCCCCATGGGCATCACCCAGTACCGCCTGGCCAAGGAGATCAAGGTGCCGGCACAGCGCATCAGCGAGATAGTCGCGGGCAAGCGCACCATCAGCGCTGACACCGATCTCAGACTCTGTCGCTTCTTTGGCCTGACGAACGGGTACTGGTTACGAGCCCAGGCGGCCCACGACACGGAGGTCGCCGAAAGGGAACTTGGCGCAATCGTGAAGCAAATCAGGCCGTGGACGGCGCGTGCATCCGGACAGGGCGGCCCGGCGGACACTGCCGCGCGCCACCGTTGATCGCCGCCACTGGCTCGCTTACGGTTCCAGCGTCCACCCCAACTATGATGCCTTCCCAGGAGCTTGTTGACCTGCTGCCCGGCCCGCTGCTTGCCGGGCCGCCGGGCGGCGAGATTGTCGTTTACGAAGCCCCGGGCGGCGAGATCCGGGTGGATGTGCGGCTGGAGCGCGAGACTGTTTGGCTCAGCCAGGAGCAGATCGCCGAGCTGTTCGGGCGGGAGCGCTCCGTGGTCACCAAGCACATCCGCAATGTCTTCAAGGAGGGTGAGCTGGACCCGGGGGCAGTATGTGCAAAATTTGCACATACTGCCGCCGACGGTAGGACCTACCAGGTCGACCACTTCAACCTCGACGTGATCATCTCCGTCGGCTACCGCGTGAAATCCCGCCGCGGCACTCAATTCCGCATCTGGGCCACCCGCACACTGCGCGAGCACCTGGTGAAGGGCTACACCCTCGACCGGCAGCGCTTCGCGCAGAACGCTGCGGAGCTGGAGGCCGCACTTGCCCTGGTGCGCAAGGCAGCAGCCGGCGAGGCGCTGACCACGGACCAGGGGCGCGGGCTCGTCGATGTCATCGCCCGCTACACGCAGACCTTCCTGCTGCTGCAGCGTTACGACGAGGGGCTGCTCGCCGAGCCGAAGGGCCACCCGGGCGGTGTGCTGCTGGCCGCGGACGAGGCGGGCGCCGCCATCGCCCGGCTCAAAGCCGATCTGCTCGCGCGCGGCGAGGCCGCCGATCTCTTCGGCCGCGAGCGCGAGGACGGCCTGGCTGCGCTGCTCGGCAATCTCGATCAGACCGTGTTCGGCGAGCCTGCCTATCCGACCATCGAGTCGAAGGCGGCGCACCTGCTTTATTTCGTCATCAAGAATCATCCTTTCTCCGACGGCAACAAGCGCATCGGCTCGTTCCTGTTCGTGGACTTCCTGAACCGTAATGGCCGGCTGTTCCGCAACCGCGAGGCCGTGATCAACGATGTGGGGCTGGCGGCGCTGGCGCTGCTCGTCGCCGAGTCGGCACCGGCGGACAAGGAAGTGATGATCCGGCTGGTGATGAACATGCTCGCGGGGCCGCAGCGAGTGTAAATCGACCATTTGGTGGTTGATTATCAGCCAGTTTCTGACCATACTGCCCCTATGCTCACCCGCCATGCCGCCGCCCGGCTGCATACCGCGCTCGCCGACCGTCCGGTCGTGCTGCTGCACGGCGTGCGGCAGTCGGGCAAGACCACGCTGGTGCGCGCCGTGGCGGAGGAGTCCGGTGCGCGCTACATCACGCTGGACGATCTGACGATGCTGGCCGCGGCGCGCAACGATGCGGCGGGCTTTCTCGCAGGTTCCGCGCAGCCGCTGGTGGTGGATGAGGTGCAGCGCGCACCCGAGCTGCTGCTCGCCATCAAGGCGGCCGTGGATCGCAGGCGCACCCCGGGCCGCTTCTTACTCACTGGGTCGGCCAACGTGCTGCTGGTGCCGCGGGTCGCGGAGTCCCTCGCCGGGCGTATGGAGATTGTGTCGCTGTGGCCGTTCTCGCAGGGCGAGATCGAGGGTGCCGTGGAGGGGTTCATCGACGCGGCATTCGGTGACGCGCCGCCGGTGCTCGTCCAGTCTTCGTCATCGGCGCGCCTGACCGACCGCGTGCTGCGTGGCGGCTACCCGGAAGCGGTGCCGATCAAGTCGGCTGAGCGGCGCCGTGCCTGGTTCGATGCCTATGTCACCACGATCCTTCAGCGCGACGTGCGCGACCTGGCTCGCATCGAGGGCCTGACCGAACTGCCGCGCCTGCTCGCCCTGCTGGCGTCGCGGCCGATGGCGCAGCTCAACTATGCGGACCTGTCGCGCGGTACCGGCTTGCCGCAGTCGACGCTGAAGCGTTACTTCGCGCTGCTCGAGATGGTGTTCCTCGTCCGGTTGCTGCCGCCCTGGCACGCCAACGTCGGCAAGCGGCTGGTCAAGACGCCGAAGGTCGTGCTCACAGACACGGGTCTTGCCGCGCACCTGATGGGGATAGACGACACACGGCTGGCCCGGGATCGCACCCTGCTCGGGGGCCTCCTCGAGAGCTTCGTCGCCATGGAACTGGTCAAGCAATCGGGATGGAGCGCGGACCCACCCGCGCTGTACCACTTTCGCGCTCACGAGGGCGACGAGGTGGACCTCGTGCTGGAGAGGCGTAGCGGGGCGCTGGTGGGCATCGAGGTCAAGAGCGCGGCGACGGTTTCTGCCGCGGATTTCAAAGGCCTGCGTGCGCTTGCCGGGATTGTCGGGCAGCGCTTCCACCGCGGCATCGTGCTGTACACTGGCTCCGAGATCGTGCCGTTTGGCGCCAGGCTCTTCGCCCTGCCGGTAGAGGCGCTGTGGAGCTGGAGCGGGAAACGATCCGGAGGGAGGAAGGCCAGGCTATGACCACCTTCACTAGGTCCGTCGTCGACACCGCCGCCCTGGCCGCCGCCGGCGAGTCCGAGTCGCTGGAGTTCAAGAAATCCACCGCCGAGAAGGACCGCGCCTGCCGCACGCTCTGCGCCTTCGCGAACGGTCTGGGTGGACGGGTACTTTTCGGGGTGACGCCGTCCGGCAAGCTGATCGGCCAGAGCGTCGGCGATCGGACGCTGCAGGATCTGGCGCAGGCGTTTCAGGGCTTCGAGCCGCCGCTGTTCCCTCTGGTTGAACGGGTGCCCGTCGATGCGGGGCGCGAGGTGCTCGTGCTGACCGTGGCGCGCAGCGCGCGGGTGCCGGTGTCCTTTCGCGGCGTTGCGTACGAACGCGTGCTGAACACCACACGGACCATGCCGCGCGAGACCTACCAGCGGCTGCTGCTGGAGGAGATGCACGCCATCGAACGCTGGGAGAACCGGCCCGCCGCGGGATGGGATGCTTCCCGGCTCGACCATCGCGAGATGGTGCTGACGCTGGAGGAATCCATCCGCCGCGGCCGCATCGACGATCCCGGCACGCGCGAACCGCTGGAGATCCTGCGGGGGCTGGGGTTGCTGGTCGAGGGCAGCCGCGTTTCGCGCGCCGCCGTGGTGTTGTTCTGCAGGGATCAAGAACCTCTGCCGGATTTCCCGCAGCTGCTGCTAAAGGTGGCCCGGTTCAAGGGCGTTACTCGCGACGAGTTCCTCGACAATCGCCAGTTCCACGGCAACGCCTTCGCCCTGATGCGCCGCGCGGAGCGATTCCTGATCGAGTCGCTGCCCATCGCGGGACGCATCATCCCCGGACGCATGGAGCGCGAAGATACGCCGCTGCTGCCCGTGGAGGCGCTGCGCGAGGCGCTGGCCAACGCGTTCGTGCACCGCGACTACGCAATCGGCGGCGGTTCGGTGAGCGTCGCGCTCTACGACGATCGTCTGGAGATCATCTCGATCGGCGACCTGCACTTCGGCCTCACGCCCGAGGCTCTCTTCCGCGAGCACGAGTCGAGGCCCTGGAATCCCATGATTGCCCGCACCTTCTACCGGCGCGGCATCATCGAGACCTGGGGGCGAGGCACCCTGAAGATCGCCCGGCTCATGCGCGAGGCGGGGCACCAACCTCCGGTGGTCTCGCTGCGGCCGGGGGCGGTGGTTGTGACTTTCGGGTTGCCTGGGGCAGACGCCCATGAAACGACAGGGAAAACGACAGGGAAAACGACAGGGAAAACGACAGGGAAGACTCCAGCGGCGGTAATGCGGCTACTAGCCGAGGACCCGAACCTGTCGGTGCCGCAGCTCGCAGCGCGTCTGCAAAAGTCGGAGCTCACAATCCACCGCGCCATCCGCACGCTTCGCGAATCCGGCCGCCTGGAGCGTATCGGCCCGGACAAAGGCGGGCACTGGAGGGTTATCGAGTGAGCGCCTTCACCGAATCCGTCATCGAAGACGCCGCCCTCGCTTGGCTCGGAGTGCTGGGCCACCGGGTGGTACAAGGGCCGGACATCAGGCGGTGCTTGAGGGCGTGTTCGAGTGGGCCATATAGTAACCCGTCCAAGATGAACCACCGGGTCGCAGCGCGCCCTTGGGTAGTTTGGCTCCTGCACCACTCTCCCGTGACCCGATAGGGACCTCAATGGCAAAGCGCACCGCCCGGAACAACAACGGCACCACCGCCAACCTCGGCTTCGAGGCCAAGCTCTGGGCCGCCGCTGATGCGCTGCGCAACAACATGGACGCGGCCGAGTACAAGCACGTCGTCCTCGGACTGATCTTCCTCAAGTACATCTCCGACGCCTTTGAGGCCAAGCACGCCGAGCTCGAGGCGCAGAAGGCCCAGGGCGCGGACCCTGAAGACCGCGACGAGTACCGGGCCGCCAGCATCTTCTGGGTGCCGAAGGAAGCGCGCTGGCAGCATCTGAAGGCCAGCGCCCCGCAGCCCACCATCGGCACGCTGGTGGACGACGCGATGGCCGCCATCGAGCGCGACAACCACACGCTCAAGGGCGTGCTGCCGAAGGACTACGCCCGCCCCGGCCTCGACAAGCAGCGCCTCGGCCAGATCATCAACCTGGTCAGCGACATCGCGCTCGGCAGCGCGGCCGACCGCGCCCGCGACACGCTCGGCCGGGTGTACGAGTACTTCCTTTCCCGTTTCGCCAGCGCCGAGGGCAAGAGCGGTGGCCAGTTCTACACGCCCTCGCACGTCGTACGCGTGCTGGTCGAGATGCTCGCGCCGTACAAGGGCCGCGTTTACGACCCCTGCTGCGGCTCGGGCGGCATGTTCGTGCAGAGCGAGAAGTTCATCGAGGCTCACGCCGGCAAGCTCGGCGACATCTCCATCTACGGCCAGGAGTCCAACTACACCACCTGGCGGCTGGCCAAGATGAACCTCGCCATCCGCGGCATCGACGCGCAGATCGCGCACGGCGACACCTTCCACAACGACCGGCACCCCGACCTCAAGGCCGACTACGTGCTGGCCAACCCGCCCTTCAACGACAGCGACTGGCGCGGCGAGCTCTTGAAGGACGACCAGCGCTGGGCCTACGGCACGCCGCCCGCGGGCAACGCCAACTACGCCTGGGTGCAGCACTTCATCCACCACTTGGCGCCCACCGGGCTCGCCGGCTTCGTGCTCGCCAACGGCTCGATGTCGTCCAACCAGTCGGGCGAGGGCGAGATCCGCAAGGCGATCATCGAGGCTGACCTCGTGGACTGCATGGTGGCGCTGCCGGGCCAGCTCTTCTACTCCACGCAGATTCCGGTGTGCCTCTGGTTCCTCGCGCGGAGGAAAAAGGGGACTGACCCAAGCGCAGCGGGGTCTGTCCCCTTTTTCCGCGACCGGCGCGGCGAGACGCTCTTCATCGACGCGCGCAAGCTCGGCACCATGGCCGACCGCGTGCACCGCGAGCTGACGGATGCGGACATCGCGAAGATCGCCGGCACCTACCACGCCTGGCGCGGCGACAAGGACGCAGGCGAATACAATGACGCGCCCGGCTTCTGCAAGCGCGCCACGCTGGAAGACATCCGCAAGCACGGCCACGTGCTCACACCCGGCCGCTACGTCGGCGCCGAGGCCGCCGAGGACGACGGCGAGCCGTTCGAGGAGAAGATGAAGCGCATCACCGCGACGCTGCGCGAGCAGCAGGCCGAGGCCGCGAAGCTCGATGCCGCGATCGCCGCCAACCTGAAGGAGCTTGGGTATGGGGGGTGAGTGGCGCGAAGTCTTGCTCGAGGATGTTGCAGCGGACCTTACGGTTGGCCACGTCGGACCGATGGCATCCGAATATGTCGAGCAAGGCATCCCGTTTCTTCGGTCGCAGAACGTTGAGCCGCTGAGGATCAACGACAAGGATCTGAAATTCATCACCGAAGAGTTTCACGGCCGCCTCAAGAAGTCGGCGCTCTCACCAGGGGACGTCGTAATCGTCCGCACTGGCAAACCGGGAGCCTGTGCAGTAATCCCTCAGACGCTTCCAGTCTCGAATTGCTCCGATCTCGTAATTGTCCGGTGTGGTCCCGACATCGAACCCCGCTTTCTCGCGTACTACGTCAATTCCGTCGCAACCCACCACGTAAACTCGCACCTCGTCGGCGCCGTTCAGCAGCACTTCAACGTCGGGGCAGCGCGCAAACTGATTGTCCTGCTCCCAGGTCTGGACGAACAACGCGCTATCGCCCACATCCTCGGCACGCTGGACGACAAGATCGAGCTGAACCGGCGGATGAACGAGACGCTGGAGGCGATGGCGCGGGCGCTCTTCAAGTCATGGTTCGTGGACTTCGACCCCGTCCGCGCCAAGGCCGAAGGCCGCGACCCCGGCCTGCCCCAGCCCCTGGCCGACCTCTTCCCGGATTCCTTCGAGGACTCGGAGCTGGGGGAGATTCCGCGGGAGTGGAGGGTCGCCCGGTTCGCCGACACCATAGAGATAGTCGGCGGTGGAACGCCCAAGACCTCCGTACCGGAGTACTGGAGCGGCGACATTCCCTGGTTTTCGGTCGTGGATGCACCAACCGACTCGGAGGTATGGGTTCTGGACACGGAGAAGAAAGTGACGCGCGCGGGTGTGGAGAGCTCCTCCACACGTGTGCTCCCTGTTGGGACGACGATCATCTCTGCGCGCGGTACTGTCGGGCGAATCGCGCTCGTTGGCGTACCGATGGCCATGAATCAGTCCTGCTACGGACTCAGAGGACTGGCCGGAACGCAAGGCTTCTTCAACTACTACTCCACCCGTGAGCTTGTCGTTCGACTCCAGCAGCACGCACACGGCTCCGTGTTTGACACAATCACTCGCGACACGCTTGCCGGCGTATCTGTGGTGGTACCGCCAAGCGAGTTGGTCGAGCATTTCGAGAAGCGAGTTGGCCCAAGTCTCGATCGCATCCGGGCAGCGTTGCTGGAGGCGCGCACCCTGGCCAACGCGCGCGACGCGCTCCTGCCCAAGCTCATCTCGGGCGAGCTGCGGGTGAAGGCCCCTGCACGGTTCCTCGGGGGCGGTGACTGATGCCTGACCTCGACGCCCTCGCGCCGAACTATCGGCGGGCGCAACAGCGATGGCCAGACGCGCCCACGCTGGGGAAGTGCCATGAGGCGCTGAGGTCGTGCTTCGACACGCACGCACACGGTCTGGTCGAGCACGTCAAGTCGTTCATCGAGAGCGTATGTCTCACCATCATGGGCGAACTACGCGAGCCAATGCCGTCCGCCACTCCGTCGACGACTGATCTGCTGATCGCAGCGCTGAACCCTCTCGGCCTTAAGAACACGCGAGGCGCGAGCAAGCTCGACAAGGTGCTGTCGGGGTTCAACCGCCTCGCTGATGCGCTGACCGAGATGCGCAACGACAACGGGCCGGTCGCCCATGGAAAGGATGCCTTTCTCGACGCGCTGACGGCCGACCATGCGCGCGCCTTCCTGCACGCGGGCGATGCGATCCTCGGCGTTCTCCTCAACGCGCTCGAAGGGAAGCAGCCCGACCTCACCGTCACTCGCGAACCCTACGAGAGCTTCCCGCACCTCAACGAGCGGATCGATCGCGCGGTGAGCGTGGAGGCCCGCATCGACGAAGAGGACGAGCGGCCTATGGTGGTGTTCTCGGTTGCCACCGGGCCACGGGGCGAAGCGATCGAGCTTCGGGTCGAGCCGAGCCGGCTGCTCTACGGCATCGACCGCTCGGCCTACATCGAAGTGCTCAGGACAGCCGACCTCGTGGTCGCGGAGGAAGAGGAAGGCGAGGAAGAAGAAGAGGCAGCTGCCTCTACGGAGCCTGTCGCGCCCGCCGAGCTTGACGCCGCAACCGTGGAGGTGCCGCTGGCTGAGCTTGTTCCTGCCTACGTGGGCCCCCTGGAGGCGCTTCGCCAAGGTCTCGGGGACTTCCTCACTGCCGAAGGCGTGGATCCTAAGCCGGCGGCCGAGGGTGGTGCTCGGCTCACCGACTCACTGTTGGCAACGGCGGAGCAGAACATGGGGCTCGACTGGAAGCGGAGGGAGCCGCTCCAGGCGCGGCTGAAGGTGGCCTGCAAGCGCGTGCTCGTTCAGTTCGGCTCCGACGCCGCGAAGGCCGAGAACGTGGCCGAGCGACTGGTGGCCTGGCTCCGAGTGCAGGCGCCGGAGGTCGGTAGCGGAATCCCGCTGGCGCCGGCTGTCGCGGAAGGGGGCCCGGCGTGAGCGGTGCGTTTTCAGAGTCCATCGTCGAAGACGCCGCCCTCGCCTGGCTCGGAGCGCTCGGCTACGCGGTCCTGCACGGCCCGGACATCGCCGCGGGCGAGCCCGGTGCGGAGCGCAGCGATCCGAACTATCGCGACGTTCTGCTGGAGCGGCGGCTACGCCAGGCGCTCGTGCGGCTGAATCCGGACCTTCCGCCCGACGCGCTGGAGGATGCCTACCGCAAGCTCACGCGCGTGGATGCGCCGTCGCTGGTGGAGCGCAACCGGGCGGTGCAACGGATGCTGGTGGATGGGGTCACGGTCGAGTACAGGCGCAAGGACGGCTCGATCGCCGGAGCGCAGGCCCGGGTCATCGACTTCGACACCCCAGACAACAATGACTGGCTCGCGGTCAACCAGTTCACAGTATCGGAGGGGCAGCACACGCGGCGGCCGGACGTGGTGCTGTTCGTGAACGGCCTGGCCGTGGCGGTGATCGAGCTCAAAAGCCCGGCGGACGAGAACGCGACGGTGTGGTCGGCGTTTCGGCAGCTCCAGACGTATCAGGCGCAGGTGCCGGCGCTGTTCGCGGCCAACGCGGTGCTGCTCGCCTCCGACGGGGTGCAGGCGCGGGTCGGCACGCTCGGCGCGGGCAAGGAGTGGTTCAAGCCCTGGCGCACAATTGCCGGCACCGAGGACGCGCCTTCGAGGCTCGCGGAACTACAGGTGGTGCTGGAGGGCGTGTTCGAGCCGCGCCGGTTTCTCGACCTGCTGCGCTACTTCATCGTGTTCGAGGACTCCGCGGCCGCCGGCGGCGGAGGCGGCAAGCTGGTCAAGAAGATGGCCGGCTACCACCAGTTTCACGCGGTGAACGCGGCGGTGGAGGAGACGCTGCGCGCGGCGCAGTCGCTGGCCGCGGGCCGGGTGACGGAAGCGCCGGGCCGCTACGAGGCCGGCAAGCGGCCGGGCGGTGAGCCGGGCGACCGTCGCGTCGGCGTGGTCTGGCATACACAGGGTGCTGGCAAGAGCCTGACCATGGCCTTCTACGCGGGGCGCGTGATCCTGCACCCGGCAATGGCCAACCCGACGATCGTGGTGCTGACCGACCGCAACGACCTCGACGACCAGCTCTTCGGCACCTTCGCGCGCTGCCGGGACCTGTTGCGCCAGCCGCCGGTGCAGGCCGCCGACAGGGCGGACCTGCGCGCGAAGCTCGCCGTCGCCTCCGGCGGCGTGGTGTTCACCACCATCCAGAAGTTCTTCCCCGAAGAGAAGGGCGACCGGCACCCAGTGCTCTCGGAGCGGCGCAACATCGTCGTCATCGCCGACGAGGCGCACCGCAGCCAGTACGACTTCATCGACGGCTTCGCGCGGCACATGCGCGACGCGCTGCCGCACGCGTCGTTCGTCGGCTTCACCGGCACGCCGATCGAGAAGACGGACGCCAACACGCGCGCGGTATTCGGCGACTACATCAGCGTCTACGACATCCAGCGCGCCGTCTTCGATGGCGCGACGGTGCCCATCTACTACGAGAGCCGGCTGGCGAAGCTGGAGCTGAAAGAATCCGAGCGACCGAAGATCGACCCGGAGTTCGAGGAGGCGACCGAGGGCGAGGAAGTCGAGCGCAAGGAGAAGCTCAAGAGCCGCTGGGCGCAACTCGAGGCGGTGGTCGGCTCGGAGAACCGCACCCGGCTCATCGCCCGCGATCTGGTGGAGCACTTCGAGAACCGGCTCGCCGTGATGGACGGCAAGGCGATGGTGGTGGTGATGAGCCGCCGCATCGCCGTCGAGCTGTACCGCGCGCTCGTGGCGCTGCGCCCGGCCTGGCACGGGGAGGGCGACGAGCACGGTTCGCTCAAGGTGGTGATGACCGGTTCAGCCTCTGACCCGCTCGACTGGCAGCCGCACATCCGCAACAAGCCGCGCCGCGAGGTGCTTGCGGCACGCTTCCGCGACGCGGGCGATCCGTTCCGGGTCGTCATCGTGCGCGACATGTGGCTCACCGGCTTCGACGCGCCGAGCCTGCACACCATGTACGTTGACAAGCCGATGCGCGGGCACGGGCTGATGCAGGCGATCGCGCGGGTCAACCGGGTGTTCAAGGACAAGCCCGGCGGGCTGGTGGTCGACTACCTTGGCTTGGCGGACGAGCTGAAGCAGGCGCTGGCGACCTACACCGAAGCGGGCGGCACCGGCGAGACGGCGCTTGATCAGGCCGAGGCCGTGGCGCTGATGCTGGAGAAGTACGAGGTCTGCCGGGGCTTGTTCCACGGCTTCGACTGGAGCCGCTGGACCACGGGCACGCCGCAGGATCGCCTGTCGCTGCTGCCCGCGGCGCAGGAGCACATCCTGGCGCAGGAGGATGGCAAAGCGCGATTGCTGCGCGCGGTCAGCGATTTGTCGCAGGGATTCGCACTGGCGGTTCCCCACGAGGAATCACTGCGAATCCGGGACGGCGTGGGCTTCTTCCAGGCCGTCCGCGCCGTGCTCGCCAAGTCCACGCCCGGCGAGCGCAGGACGGACGAGGAGCTGGATCTCGCGATCCGCCAGATCATCTCGAGGGCGGTTGTCTCGGACGAGGTGGTGGATATCTTCGCGGCGGCCGGCCTCAGGAAGCCGGACATCTCGATCCTGTCGGACGAGTTTCTGGCCGACATTCGCGGAATGCCGCAGCGCAACCTCGCCGTCGAGTTATTGCAGAAGCTGCTCAAGGGCGAAATCAGGGCCCGGGGCAAGCGCAATGTCGTCCAGGCGCGCTCCTTCGCCGAGCTGCTCGAACAGTCGGTCCGCAAGTACCAGAATCGCGCCATCGAGACCGCGCAGGTGATCGAGGAGCTGATCCAGCTCGCTAAGGACATGCGTGCGGCGGGCGCGCGCGGCGAGCAGCTCGGACTCTCCGAAGACGAGTTGGCCTTCTACGACGCCCTGGAGGCCAACGACAGCGCGGTCAAGGTGCTGGGCGACGAGACGCTGCGCGCGATCGCGCGGGAGCTCGTCGAGACGGTCCGCAAGAACGTGACCATCGACTGGACCATTCGCGATAACGTGCGCGCGCAGCTCCGCGTGCTGGTCAAGCGCATCCTGCGCAAGCACGGCTATCCGCCAGACAAGCAGGAGAAGGCCACGCAGACGGTGCTGGAACAGGCAGAGGTGCTGTCCGAGATCTGGGCGGGAGCATCGCCAACAGGAAGATAGTCCCCCACCTTCTTTCGGTCACTTGCCGCCCATGATGCCGGGCACATAGTTCGAACAATGGAAATGGATCATCTTCCACTCACCGTCCATCCGGCGCCACACCTCGGTGCTGCGGCCTTCCTGGGCAACCTTGCCCAGCGGACCAAAATCGGCGGCGAGACCGATGAGGTAGGTCACCAGTGCTGCATCACCGATGACCGTGACCGCATCATCGCGGGTCGTCACGGTGCCGGCCTTGCCGTTCAGCACGCCGGCCAGCATCTTCCACAGCTCTACAATGTGATCGACGCCGTGGTAGTTGCTCTGGTTCAGGTTGTACCAGAGGAGAGTCGTTCCTGGCGCCATGTGGGCCTCGAGGAACGGGTGGTGCGCCGTCTTGTTCGCATCGACGAACGCCTCGTGCAGCGCCATGACCTCCGCCTCATCGGCGGTCAGACGGGGCTTTGTCATAGGAGTCTCATTTCTGGTCAGCGGTTGCGGGTTGTTCGACGAGGATATGCCAACCGTCGGTCATCCGAAAAGAGGTGCGGAATTGCGTCTCTCACCGGCACCGGGCATCATCGGTCAGCCCGCTGCCATCCAGGCTGAGGAGGTTCCGTGAACAGCATGCCGAAGTGGTTCAGGCCGGCTGCCGCAGCCGGCCTCGTGTGGAATCTGATCGGTTGTGCCGCATACCTGGCCGATGTGCGCCTGTCGCCGGAGGACATCGCCGGATTGAGCGAGGCGCAGCAGGCTGTCTACGCTGCCCGACCGCCATGGGCCGTGGCGGCCACGGCCACCGCAGTGTGGGTGGGTGCGCTCGGGTGTCTCGGCCTGTTCTTCCGCCAGCGCTGGGCGTACGCCGCACTGTGGATTTCACTGCTGGGCGTCATCGCGCAGGATCTCGCCATCTTCGCCATCAGCGGCGCCGGTGCGGCCGCCGGGACCGGAGCCATGCTGCTGCAGGCCGTAGTACTGCTCGTTTCGATCGGGCTGGTCCTGCTGGCCAGGCACGGTCTGAAGCGGGGCTGGCTGAACTGAGTCGCACAGCGCGCGGGGCAATGAGATGACGATCGACCTGCGCTGGTATCTTCGCTGCCTTTTACCATGAAATAGTAATATAATACTTTAGTATTTCATGGTAATATCCTCTAATGATTGTTGCCCGCCGCCGCCTGCTGGATGCACTTCACGCCGCGCTCCGTCGTCGCCCGATCGTAGTCCTGACCGGGCCGCGCCAGTCTGGCAAGACGACGCTCGCCCGACAGATTCTCGAGCCGTCGGCGCCCAATTACTTCGATCTGGAGGATCCGCGTACCCGCATCCTCTTTGAAGAGCCGATGACCGCCCTCGAGCCGCTGAGAGGTCTCGTGGTCATCGACGAGGTCCAGCGGGCTCCGGATCTTTTTCCGCTGCTGCGCGTGCTCGCGGATCGGCGTCCTCTGCCAGCGCGTTTCTTCCTGCTTGGCAGCGCATCGGGGTCGCTGCTGCGCCAGAGCTCCGAGAGCCTCGCCGGTCGGGTCGAGCACGTCCGAATGGGAGGCTTCACTATCGACGAGGTCGATCCGGAGGTCACGAACCAGCTCTGGTGCCGGGGCGGCTTTCCTGAATCTTTCCTCGCGCCTGACGAAGAGACCTCGGTCCGCTGGCGCCGCGATTTCATTGACACCCTCGTCGAGCGTGACCTGCCGCAATGGGGAGTGCGGGCGTCCACTACCGCCATGCGGCGCTTCTGGACCATGGTGGCGCACTACCACGGCCAGGTGTGGAACAACGCCGATCCGGCGCGCGCCCTTGGCGTGAGCGAGCCCACGGTGCGAAGCTATCTCGACCTCCTGACCGATGCGCTGGTCTTGCGGCAGTTGCAGCCGTGGTATGCGAACCTGCGCAAGCGGCAGGTCAAGTCACCCAAGGTTTATGTGCGCGACCCCGGGCTGCTCCACGAGCTCCTCGGCATCGCGGATCAGTCCGCGCTGCTGCACCATCCGAAGCTCGGTGCCTCCTGGGAGGGATTCGCCATCGAACAAGTCCTCGCTACCGAGGCACATTCCGAGGTGGCGTTCTGGGCGACGCATCAGGGCGCCGAGATCGACCTTCTGCTCCGCCGCGGGGGCAAGCTCTTTGGAATCGAGTGCAAACGCGTGGACGCGCCGCGGCTGACGCCTTCGATACGGATCGCGCTCGAGGACCTGGGCCTGGAGCGGGTTGCTGTGGTCTACCCGGGCACCAGACGTTACCCCTTGGCAGATCGTGTGGAAGCCGTGCCGCTCGCGTCTCTGGCCGAGCGCGGCCGCCTCTTTCCCGAGGAGGGGCGCACGTGAATCCTGCGCGGCGCGTGCTCGGCTTCTGGTCGGCCGTGCTGTGCACGGTCTTCAGCCTGGCCTACGTCGCGGCACAGTTCGCCGAATGGCTGGGATGGCTCGGCTCGGCCGGCGGGCCGCACAGCCGCAGCACGCCGCTCGGTCTCGCGGTGTTGCTCACGCCGTCGCTGCTGCTCGGGCCGGCATTCGTCGTGCTGATGGTGAGCGTCCACTACTGTGCAGACGAATCGTCGCGGATCTGGAGCCACATCGCCGTGGCCTTCGCGACGATGTATGCGACGCTGATCAGCATCGTCTACTACGTCCAGCTCGCATTCGTGCTGCCGCGGCTCGCGCGTGGCGACGCCGGGGATATCGGACTGCTGATCTTCGAGCCGTTCGATTCCTTCCTGTACGCGGTCGATGTCTGGGGCTACAGCCTGATGAGCCTGGCGACGCTGTTCGCCGCGGCCGTGTTCCGCGGACCGGGACTCGGGCTCTGGATCCGCCGGATGCTCGTGGCCAATGGCTGCCTGCTGCCGTTCCTCGCGCTGCAGATGTACTGGCCACCGCTGATCTGGGGCGGCAGCCTGTGGGCCATCACCTTCCCGGTCGCGTGTGGACTGCTGGCGGCACACTTCCGGTCTGTCCCGTGATACGACGCTTGCGAGGGACACTGTGAGCGAATCGAGTGACCAGCGCTGCCGGCGCCACTATCGTATTGCTTGTCAGCCCTCTTTCTACCCGACTCAGGAACTCTCAGTGTGAAGACCAACTACCTGCTGGTGGACTTCGAGAACGTGCAGCCGAGAAACCTGACCCTGCTGAATGGCTCGTCGTTCCGAATCTTCGTGTTCGTCGGGGCGAATCAGACCAAGGTGCCGCTGGACTTCGCGCGGGAGCTGCAGAAGCTCGGCGCGGACGCCACGTACGTTCAGATCTCGGGGAATGGCCCGAACGCCCTCGATTTCCACATTGCCTTTACGGTCGGTGAAATCTCGAAGCTCGACCCTGATGCTTACCTGCATATCGTGTCCAGGGACACGGGATTCGATCCGCTCATCGATTACGCAAGAAGCAAGGGGATCCTGGTGCAGCGCAGCCGGGAGATTGCCGAGATCCCGTTCCTGAAACTGTCGAACGCGAAGCCTCTGGCCGAAAGGGTCGATGCCGTAGTCAGGAACCTGGCGTCCCGGGGATCAGGTCGCCCGCGCAAAGTCAGGACCCTGAAGAACACGATTCATGCGCTGTTTCTCAAGACCCTTGCAGCCTCTGAGCTGGACGGCATTGTGACTGCCCTCCAAGCGGCCGGGTATGTCGTTGTCGAGGGCGACAATGTCACGTATCGCAATCTCGCATCCGCAGACCAGCGCTGATGAGCGATGGCCGGTAAGCCCAGCCGGCGAAGCCGTTCGGGAGCTCAGCGGAGTTATGTCCGGCGTCCATGCGCATGACATCGGCTGCCGCTGAGCTGCGCCTGACTCCTTTGCTCACACCCCGCGGCCATCTGCTGGTCGTGCCGCAGGATGAAGCCCCCGTGCTCGAGCCCGGGTTGGCGGCGCGCATTCGCGCGGCGTTCGATCGCGGAGCCGGCCACGGACTGCTGCGGCTCGGAGCCGCCGAAGTCGGCCAGATCCTGCCGCCAGCCTTCGTCTACTGGCGCGATTTTGGCGGTCGCTTCGTCACCGCGCTGTGCACCCGCCCCGATACGGACGAGCGGGGTGACGAACTGCCATTGCCGCCAGACGACCTGGAGATTCTGGCCACCTTCGCGCCGGTGATGCCGGGTGCCGAGTACCTGACTGCTGACGTCCTGCGCGCATTGTGGGCCGATCTCGGTGCAGCGTTTGCCGTCGAGCGCGCCGAGGCCGGACTGTCGCTGCAGGACTTTCTCCGCCGGCTGAACCCGGCATGGAATGTCGTCGGGCGCGTGCACTTCAACCTCGCCGAGAACCGCAAGGACGAGCAGGCGCCGTTCGCGTTCCTCGCGACCTACACGCACCGTCTCTCGGCGCACGGCAAGGCCCAGCACCTTCCGCTCGGGCAGGCCCTGCGCGAATACGCCGGCGCCGCCAACAAGGAGCAGCTCCTCTCGCTACTGGTTCCGGTGCAGCGCGCGGCCGAGCGTTGCACCTGGCTCCGGCAGATGGTCGATGCGGGCGAAATCTTTCATCCGCTGCGCTGGTCGGCCGGGGAGGCCTTTCGTCTCCTCGGCGATGCCCTGGAGCTGGAACAGTCTGGCGTCGTCGTGCGGATGCCCGCCACCTGGCGAGCCGGCCGTCCGCCCAGGCCGCAGGTGACGGCCACCGTTGGAGCGAGATCGCCGGCTGCGCTGGGTGCGGACGCGCTGCTCGATTTCCGCGCCGAGCTCACCCTCGATGGTCAGGAGCTGACGGCGGCGGAAGTGAAAAAGATACTGGCCAGCAGCAGCGGGCTGGCGCTGATTCGCGGGCAGTGGGTCGAGGTCGATCACGAGCGGCTGGCGCGCACGCTGGACCGCTTCCGGCAGGCCGAGCAGCTGGCCGCCAGCGACGGGCTCTCATTCGCCGAGGCCATGCGCATGCTGGCCGGCGCCGATGTAGCGGACAGCCACTCGGCCGCTGCTGCTGATCCCGAGTGGTCGCGCGTCGTCGCCGGCCCCTGGCTCGCCCGGACACTCGAGCGGCTGCGCGCTCCAGGGGCACTCGACCAGATCGATCCCGGGCGCGAGTTGCACGGAACCCTGCGGCCTTACCAGCAGGTCGGTGTGCGCTGGCTCCATCTGCTGTCGGGACTCGGCCTTGGCGCCTGTCTCGCCGATGACATGGGACTCGGCAAGACGATCCAGGTGCTGTCGCTGCTGCTGGTGTTGCGGCGGGCACCGGCGCGGGCGCGACGACCGAGCCTGCTGGTGGCCCCGGCTTCGCTGCTCGCCAACTGGGCCGCCGAAATCGAGCACTTCACCCCGGACCTCAAGGCCATCGTCGCGCATCGGTCGGAGATGACCAGCGAAACACTGGATGCGATCGGCCCGGCACGACTCAAGGACCTGGACCTCGTGATCACGAGCTATGGGTCGCTGCTGCGCATTCCATGGCTGGCGAGTACCCCGTGGCAGCTGGCCATACTCGATGAGGCGCAGGCAATCAAGAATCCCGGAGCGAAGCAGACGCGGGCGGCGAAGCAGCTGCAGGCGCAGGCGCGGATTGCGCTGACTGGTACGCCGATCGAGAACCGGCTGGGCGACCTGTGGTCGATCTTCGATTTCATCAACCCGGGGCTGCTCGGCTCGGCGCGGCAGTTCACCACTTACACCAGAGGCCTGGCCGACAAGCCGCACAACCCCTATGGGCCGCTGCGCGAGCTGGTGCGTCCCTACATCCTGCGGCGCCTGAAGACCGACCGGAGCGTCATCGCGGATCTGCCGGACAAGACCGAGGTCAAGGCTTTCTGCCAGCTCAGCCGCCGCCAGGCCGCCCTCTACCAGCAAGCGGTGCAGGAACTGGCCGAGCAGCTCGCCAGCGCCGATGGCATCCGGCGCCGGGGGCTGGTGCTTGCCTTCCTGATGCGCTTCAAGCAGATCTGCAACCATCCCTCGCAGTGGCTCGGCGACGGTGACTGGACCGAGAGTGACAGCGGCAAGTGGCTGCGCCTGCGCGAGCTGGCCGAGGTCATCGGGAGTCGGCAGGAAAAGGCCTTGGTCTTTACCCAGTTCCGCGAAGTGACGGCACCGCTGGCGGTATTCCTCGGCGCAGTGTTCGGGCGGCCGGGCCTGGTGCTGCATGGCGAGACGGAGGTGAAGAAGCGCCGGGATCTGGTCCGGCGTTTCCAGGACGACGAGTCGGTGCCGTTCTTCGTACTGTCGCTGAAGGCCGGGGGCTCGGGCCTGAACCTGACGGCCGCCTCACACGTGATCCACTTCGACCGATGGTGGAATCCGGCGGTCGAGAACCAGGCCACCGATCGCGCGTTCCGCATCGGGCAGACGAAGAACGTGCTGGTCCACAAGTTCGTCTGCCGGGGTACGATCGAGGAGAAGATCGACGAACTCATCGAGTCGAAGAAACAGCTTTCCAGTGAGCTGCTGGAAGGCCATGCGGAGCTGAACCTGACCGAGTTGAAGGACGCGGAGCTGCTGCGCCTCGTCACCCTCGATCTCAACGCCGCGATGAAGGAGTGAGGGATGGGTTACTTTGGTGGTTACGGCTGGAAGCCCTATGTGCCGGTCGCCGAGCGGCGGCGCAAGGCCGCGCGGCAGATGCAGAAGCTCGGGAAGAAGGGTCAGCAGTTCTCGCCGGTCGTGATCGAGGGCCGTACGATCGCCCGCACATTCTGGGGCAAGGCCTGGTGCGACAACCTCGAGCGCTACAGCGATTACGAGAACCGCCTGCCGCGCGGCCGCAGCTACGTGCGCAACGGTTCGGTGCTCGATCTCCGGATCGAGCCGGGCGAGGTCCGGGCCATGGTCAGCGGTTCGAGTCTCTACCAGGTCACCGTCAAGGTGGCCGTGGTGCCGAAGGCGCGCTGGGGCTCGATCTGCACCGATTGCGCCGGCGGCATCAGCTCCCTGGTCGAGCTGCTGCAGGGGCGCTTCTCGACTGGCGTGATGGAGCGCATCTGCCAGCAGAAGACCGGGCTGTTCCCGGCGCCGGCCGAGATCGACCTGGACTGCAGCTGCCCGGACTGGGCCACGATGTGCAAGCACGTCGCGGCCGTGCTCTACGGAGTTGGCGCCAGGCTCGACCAGCAGCCAGAGCTGCTGTTCCGTCTGCGCAAGGTCCGCGAGCAGGATCTTATCGCCAGGGCCGGCAAGGGGCTGCCGCTGGCCAGCAAGGGGCCGGCGGAGGAAAAGGTGCTTGCCAACGAAGGCCTGGCCGAGCTGTTCGGGCTGGAGATCGGCGAAGCGGTTGCGACGCCGGCACCGCCGAAGCGCAGGGGGCGAAGGCCTGCGTCGAAGACCGCAAAGAAGAAGGCTGCCAGGAAGTCGAAGACGCCGGCGCGGAAGACCGCCCGACGGCAGCGGTAATCCGCCGAGGTCGAGGGGGAGTAGAATTAACACTATCGCTCAGGAGGCGCTGCAGCAGCGGGTCGTAGCATGAGCAGGATGCAGTCTCTCCGCGGACTCCTGGCCCTGGTCGCCATCGCCTTCGGGGTCCTGACGCTGTTCGCCGGCGGCCGCGTGCTGGCCGGTGCGGATCCGGGCTACGTCGTGTTCCGCCCGCTGCTCGTCTTCAATACGCTGATGGGCCTGGCCTACGTCACTGCCGGCGTACTGATCTGGCGCGACCTCCGCCGCGGCCGGATCGCGGCACTGGCGATCTTCCTGCTCAATCTGCTGGTGCTGGCGGCGATTGTCTGGCTGTACCGGCAGGGCGCCGCGGTGGCTGTCGACAGCCTGCGGGCGATGAGCTTGCGGACCGGCGTGTGGCTGGCGCTGTTCCTCGGGGTGGCCTGGCTGGTGCGCCGCGCGCCTGCGCTCACTCCGCCAGCCGGTCGGTCGCCCGGATGAGTTCGTCGGTGGTCCCGGGCTCGAAGGCGGAGTGACCGGCGTCAGGGACGACGCGGAAGTCGGCCTCCGGCCAGGCGCGGTGCAGGTCCCACGCGGTCTGCATCGGGCAGACGACGTCGTAGCGGCCCTGCACGATCACCGCCGGCAGGTGGCGGATCCGGCCGATATCGGCGAGCAGCTGGTCCTCGGACCGCAGGAAACCGCCGTGCACGAAATAGTGGCACTCGATGCGCGCGACCGCGAGCGCGAACTCGTCCTCACCCCAGCGGCGTACGTTGTCCTCGTCGGTCAGCAGGAAGCTGGTCGCGCCCTCCCATACGGCCCAGGCGCGGGCGGCGGCCAGTGCAGCGGCACGATCGCTGCCGGTCAGCCGGCGGTAGAAGGCCCGCATCAGGTCGCCGCGTTCGGGCGGCGGGATGACCGCGACATACCGTTCCCAGCGATCCGGGAACAAAGTGGACGCGCCCTGCTGGTAGAACCACTCGAGCTCGGCGCGGCGCAGCAGGAAAATGCCACGCAGCACCAGCGCGGTCACGCGCTCCGGGTGGGTCTCGGCGTAGGCGAGCGCGAGTGTCGAGCCCCAGGAGCCACCGAACACCTGCCAGCGCTCGATGCCGAGTTTCACGCGCAGCTTCTCGATGTCGGCGACCAGGTGCCAGGTCGTGTTGTGTTCGAGACTCGCGTGCGGGTGGCTGCGGCCACAGCCGCGCTGGTCGAACAGCACGATGCGGTAGCGAGCCGGATCGAAGAAGCGCCGTGCACGGGTGTCGCAGCCGGCGCCGGGACCGCCGTGCAGGAACACGACCGGGTGGCCAGCCGGATTGCCGCATTCCTCCCAGTACAGCTCATGTCCGTCGCCGACCGCGAGATACCCGTGCCGGCGGGCCTCGATCGGCGGATAGAGCGTGCGGCGGCTGCGAGTGTCGTTCAAGAACTGTACTCCTGGATGGAAGCAGGGACGAGTGTGATTCTGCCATCGGAAACGGGGACAGTCGCCAGGATGTCGGTATATCCTTGCCGCGGTTCCTCGTCATTCCAGCCCTGCTGACCCCATGCGCATCAACACCGACCAGCTGTCGCGCGCCCTCGAGTCGAGCCCGCTGCCACAGGCCTGGCTGGTCGCCGGAGACGAACCGCTGCTGGTTGGGGAGGCCGCGGATGCCATCCGTACCCGCGCCCGCGCGCAGGGGTTCAGCGGTCGGGAGCTGTTCTTCGTCGAGCGGGGCTTCGAGTGGATGTCCCTGCTCGAATCCAGCCAGTCGCTGTCGCTGTTCGCCGAGCGGCGCATCCTCGAGCTGCGATTGCCGACGCCACGGCCCGGCAAGGACGGCGCTGCGGTGCTGGCGAAGATGATCGCCGACCCGGCGCCCGACACGCTGCTGCTCGCCATCACCGGCAAGCTGGAGCGGGACAGTTACTCCGCTGCCTGGTTCAAGGCTTTCGAAGGCAAGGGGGTCGTCGTGCAGGCCTGGCCGGTCGAGATCGGGCGCCTGCCGCAGTGGATCGTGGCGCGTGCGCGGCAGCACGGCCTGCGGCTCGATACCGGGAGTGCCACACTGCTGGCCGAACGGGTCGAGGGCAATCTGCTGGCGGCGCACCAGGAGATCGGCAAACTGGCGCTGCTGCATCCGGGAGGCACCATCGGGGCCATGGAAGTTGCCGCGGCGGTCGGCAACAGCGCGCGCTATGACGTCTTCCAGCTCGGCGAGGCGGCGCTCGACGGCGATCCGGCCCGCGCGCTGCGGATCCTCGAGGGCCTGCGTGCCGAGGGCACCGAGCCCACGCTGGTGCTGTGGGCGCTGTGCCGCGAGCTGCGTGCGCTCGGCGTGGCGCGGCGCAGTCCGGGCTCCGGCCAGGCTGGCGCGGGCTTCGCCGCCCGCCGCGCGGAGCTGCTGGCCCGCGCGGTGCGCCGTACGCAGGGCCAGCCACTCGCGCCCTTGATCCGCCGTGCCGGCGCGATCGACCGGCAGATCAAGGGGCTCGGCCGCGGCAATGCCTGGACCGGCCTCGAGGGCCTGGTCGCGACGCTCGCCGGCATCGCGCTGCCCGGCGTGCCGGCGTGCTGAGGCCGATGCGCCCACTCGGGATCTTCGGCGGGATGTTCGACCCGGTCCATTACGGGCACCTGCGTACGGTCCACGAGATCGCCGAAGTGCTCGACCTGGAGGCCGTGGCCTTCGTCCCGGCGGGCGATCCGCCACATCGGCAGCCGCCGTGGGCCAGCGCGGAGGTCCGGCTGGCGGCGCTGCAGGCAGCGATTGCGGACGATGCGCGCTTCTTCGTGGACGACCGCGAGCTGCGGCGTCCCGGCCCGTCCTGGACGGTGCTGACACTGCAGGCGCTGCGCGCGGAGCGCGGCGCGCAGCCGCTGGCACTGATCATGGGACTCGACGCCTTCGTCGGACTGGCGACCTGGCACCACGCCGAGGAACTGATCGGGCTCGCGCACCTGGTCGTCGCACGGCGTCCCGGGGCCCGCCTGCCGCGCTCCGGCCTGGCCGCCCGGCTGCTGCGCGGGCGGCGCAGCAGCGACCCGGCCCGGCTGGCCGCGGCGCCGGCCGGCCTGCTGTACCTGCACGAAGGCACCCGGCTGGATGTGTCATCCAGTGCCGTGCGCGCCGTGGTCGCGGCGGGCCGGGATCCGCGCTACTTGATGCCCGAGGCTGCGCGTAGGATCATCCTCGCCACGGGCAGCTACGCCCGGCCAGGTGAACACGAGGAATGACCGCCACCCAAGCGCCGAAACCACGCCGGAAATCCGCCAGCACCACTCCCCGCAGCCGCACCCGGGCTGCCGTTCCCCGCAAGAAGAAGCAGCCAGCTGCCCAATTGACCGACATCGCCGTCGCGGCCCTCGAGGACATGAAGGCCGTCAACGTCAAGGTCATCGACGTGCGCAAGCTGACCGACGTCACCGACACGATGATCGTCGCCACCGGAACCTCCGATCGCCACGTTCGCTCGATCGCGGACCGCGTGGTCGAGCGCTGCCGCCTGGCGGGCTACCGGCCCTATGGCATGGAGGGCGAGCGCGAGGGCGAATGGGTGCTCGTGGACCTGCAGGATGTCGTCGTGCACGTGATGCTGCCGCGGATCCGCGAGTTCTACGGCCTCGAAAAGCTCTGGGAACTGCGGCCGGGCCGGGCCGGGCCAGCCCAGGCCTGACCGCGCATGCGCGTCCGGCTCATCGCGGCCGGCACGCGCCAGCCAGCCTGGGTACGCGAGGGCTACGCGGAATATGCGCAGCGCCTCGGTCCGGAGCTGCGCCTCGAACTGGTCGAGATTCCAGTGACGCGCCGTGGAGCCGGTGGCGACGTCGCGCGGGCCGTTGCCGAGGAATCCCGGCGCATGCTCGCGGCGATCCCGGCGGGCGATCATGTCGTCGCGCTCGAGGTCGACGGCCGCTCCCGAACCACCGCGGAACTCGCTCGCTGGCTCGGGCAACGGCTGGCCGCGGGGCGCGGCGTCGCGCTCCTGATCGGCGGGCCGGACGGCCTCGGCCCGGAGGTGCGCGCGCGGGCCGACGAACGCTGGTCGCTGTCGTCGCTGACGCTGCCGCATGGCCTGGTCCGTGTCGTCGTTGCCGAGGGGCTCTATCGTGCGGCGAGCCTGCTGCGCGGGCATCCCTATCATCGCGCGTGAAGGTTTCGGTCCAAGCTGCTAGATTGTTGCCATTCAATGAGTTATGAGTCAATCCGGCTGGCGTCCGCATCCCCCCGCCGCAGCCTGCTGCTGCGCCAGATCGGCGTCGTGCACGAGGTGGACGCCGTCGACCTCGACGAATCGCGGCTGCCTGGGGAAGCGCCGGCGGACTACGTACTGCGGCTCGCGCGCGCCAAGGCCGAGGCCGCCGTCCGCGCCGGTTGCCGGCTGCCGGTCCTTGCCGCGGATACGGCAGTCGCGATCGGCAGCGAGATCTTCGGCAAGCCGCAGGATGAAGCGGATGCGTTGCGGATCCTTGCCGCCCTGTCCGCCCGCAGCCACGAGGTGCTGACAGCGGTCGCGCTCGGCTGGGCCGGACGGATGAGCACGGCGCTTTCGGTCAGCACGGTGCGCTTCCGGCCGCTCGCGCCGGACGAGTGCCGGCGCTACTGGGCCACCGGCGAGCCAGCCGGCAAGGCTGGCAGCTATGCGATCCAGGGCTGCGGTGCAGTTTTCATCGAGCGCCTCGAGGGCAGCTATTCGGGCGTGATGGGACTGCCGCTGTTCGAGACCGCGGCGCTGCTGGATGCGGCCGGCGTGCGCCGCTGGAGCACCGCGCCATGAGCACCGAAATCATCGTCAACGTGACCCCGCGCGAAACCCGCGCCGCGCTGGTCGAAAACGGCGTAGTGCAGGAGCTCTTCCTCGAGCGCGCCAGTTGCCGCGGCCTGACCGGCAATCTCTACCGGGGCCGCGTGTCGCGCGTGTTGCCCGGCATGCAGGCAGCGTTCGTGGACATCGGGCTCGCCCGCACGGCCTTCCTGCATGCATCGGACATCGCGCGGCCACCGGCCAGCGGTGGCGAAAGCGAGCCGCGGGCCCCGGCGCAGATCCAGGAGCTGCTGCGCGAGGGCGACGAGATCCTCGTGCAGGTGGTCAAGGATCCGCTCGGCACCAAGGGCGCGCGGCTGTCCACCTATGTCTCGCTGCCGTCGCGCTTCCTCGTGTTCATGCCGCTGGGGAGTGGTGTCGGTGTCTCGGCGCGGATCGTCGATGAGGCGGAGCGGGAGCGCCTGCGCGCGATGGTGCAGGACTTTGCCGCCGCGGGCCCTGGCGGAGGCTGGATCGTGCGCACGGTCGCCGAGGGCGCGAGTTTCGAGGCGCTGCACGCGGACATGCTGTTCCTGGCCCGGGCCTGGGAGCTCGTGCGCGAGCGCGGCCGCGCGGCGCCGCCCGGTGAACTCGTGCACGAGGATCTCCAGCTGCCGCTGCGCCTGCTGCGCGACCTGCTCGCGCCGCAGGTGGAGCGCGTGCTGGTCGATGCGCCGGTGATGCAGGCGCGGATGCTCGAGTTCACACTCACGTTCATGCCGGGCCTCGCCGGGCGGATCGTGCCCTACGAGGGCCGGCGGCCGATCTTCGATCTCTACGGGATCGAGGACGAGATCGAGCGCGCGCTCGAGCGCAATGTACCGCTGAAGTCGGGCGGCCATCTGGTCTTCGACCAGACCGAAGCCCTGACGACCATCGATGTGAATACCGGCGGCTTCGTCGGGCACCGCAACCTGGAGGACACGGCCTACCGGACCAACCTCGAGGCGGCCGTCGCCATCGCGCGCCAGCTGCGGCTGCGCAATCTCGGCGGCATCATCATCGTGGACTTCATCGACATGCAGGAGCCCGAGCATCGTCGCCAGGTGCTCGCGGCTCTCGAGGGCGCCATGGCCGGGGATCATTCCCGGCCCCAGGTATCCGCGGTTTCCCCGCTCGGGCTCGTCGAGATGACCCGCAAGCGTACCCGCGAGAGCCTGGAACACCAGCTGTGCCGGGCCTGTCCAAGCTGCGGGTCGCGCGGTTTCGTCAAGACCCCGGAGACCATCGCCTACCAGATCTTCCGCGAGATCCTGCGTCAGGCGCGGCAGTTCGACTTCCAGGAACTGGTGATACTGGCGCACCGGGACGTCATCGAGCTGCTGCTGGACGAGGAATCGGCGGCGCTCGCGGAACTGGAGATCGCGATCGGCCGTCCGATCCGGTTGCAGGTCGAGGCGCAGTATGCGGAAGAAAAGTTCGACGTGGTGCTGGTATAAATGGTGACGGCGGCGGGCAGCTTGCGCGGGATCAAGCAGGTGTGGCGGTGGCTGGCCGGCGCCCTGATGGTGGCTGCGTTGCTGCTGGCCCTCGGTCTTGGTGTGTTCCGGCTTGCGGTCGAACTGCTCCCGGGTTACGAGCAGCGCCTGGTGGTGCAGCTGCGCGAGGCCACCGGGCTGCGGCTCAGTTTCGATTCGCTGTATGCGCGGGTCGGCCGCTATGGGCCGGAAATCGCGTTCAGCGGCGCGCGCGTGCTGCCGGAGACTGGCGAGGATCCGCTGATCAGTGCCGAGGCGGGTCGGGTGAGCCTGGCGATCGGCCGCTCCCTGCTGCGCCGTCGGCTCGAGGTCGGGCGCTTCATGCTGGTGCGGCCGCGACTGCATGTCGTCGTCTATCACGATGGTGCCATCCGGCTGGTCGGCCAGGAGTCGCTGCGCCGGGCCCCCGAGTCGGCTCGCGAATCGGTGACGCTCGACCGCCTGCCCCGCGGATTGTTCGTCGTGCGCGATGCAACGCTCGCGGTGCTCGACCTGCGCGCCGGGCAGGGCCGCTTCGAGCTGACCGGGGTCAACGTCGAACTCGAGCGGGCAGGGGATGAGGTCGCGGTCGATGGCCGCATTGAGCTGCCAAGGCACCTGGGTGCGGACCTGGAGTTCGAAGCGACTGTCGATGGTGACCTCCGGGTCCCGGACCAGCTGCGCTGGCAGGCCCGCATCGGCGCGCGGAACCTCGATCTGGCGCAGTGGTCGGCGCTGCTGCCCGCCGGTTACCCGGTGCCGGTAGCCGGCCGCGGCTCGGTCGAGGCTTCGGCTCGTGGTACCGGGCGCACGGTCACCGGCCTGCGGGTGCAGCCGCGCTTCGCCGGGCTGCGGCTGCCGTCGGGAACCGAGTTCACGCGCCTGGCCGGCGAGCTGCGGTTGCAGCGCGAGGGCGATGATTTTGCGCTCGAGGCCAGCGGGCTCGAGTTATCGCGCCCAGCCGCGGTGTGGCAACCGAGCCGCCTGGCCGCGACGCTCGAGCTCCGCGATGGTCGCGTGCGGACGGCCTCGCTGCGCGCGGACTACCTGCGTATCGAGAACCTCGCCGCGCTGGTCAGCCTGGCGCCGGCCGGACCAGCCCGCGAGTTCGTCGTGGCCCTGGCGCCGCGAGGCGAGCTGTCCGACCTCGATCTCGCCGTGACTGACGCCGGTCCGGGCCGCTTGCCAGACATTACGGGCGGCGCGCGCTTCCGTGATCTCGGCTTCGAAGCGCAGGGCCGCGCGCCGGGACTCAGCGGTCTCGATGGCACCGTCGAGGGCCGCGGCGACGGCGGTGTCGTGCAGCTGGCGACTCGCGATGGAGTCGTGAGCTGGCCGCTGAAGTGGCGCGCGCCGGGCGAGCTGCGCGAAGCCAGGGGCCGGCTCGAGTGGCGCCGTGGACCGGACGGCGTGCGTCTCTGGCTGGACGATGCCGAGGTCGTTACGGGATACGGCGTGGCGCGCGGCCGGTTGCGGTTGTTGCTGAGACCCGGCGAGACACCACTGCTGGACCTGTCCGCCAGCGTTGCCGACGCTGATCTCACCGAGATCTGGCGCTTCCTGCCGATCGACCGGCTCAAGCCTGGTTCGATCGCGTGGCTCGATGCCGCGCTGCGGGGCGGCATGGCGTCGGGCAGCGTGTCGGTTACGGGTCCGACCCGCGGCTTCCCGTACCGCGGCGGCGAGGGTGTGTTCCAGGCGACCGGTCGCGTGACCGCCGGCCGGATGCTCTATGCGACCGGATGGCCGGAGGCGCAGGACCTCGAGGCCGAGCTCACCTTCGATGGGCCGTCGATGGCTGTGGTCGCAACCCGTGGCACTGTTGCGGGCCTCGGGATCCGGCGCGCCGAGGTGGCGAGCCTGGATCTGCGCGATGCGATATTCGGGATCCGCATCAGCGGCGAAGGCGATGCTGGCCAGGCGATTCGGCTGCTGCAAAAGAGCCCGCTCGCGCCGGACCTGGGAGCACTGTTCGCCGGCCTCTCCGGCAGCGGCCCGCTGCGCGGCGAGTATGCGATGTACCTGCCGGTCCGCGATCGCGACCGCCGCGCCATCAGCGTCGTCGTCGATCTGACCGGCAACACGCTGCGCCACTCCGGGCAGGCGGCGGCACTCGAGGATCTCTCCGGCCGGTTCTGGGTACGCGACCGCGCGATCGAGGCGCCGGAACTCACCGGTTCGCTGCTCGGCGGACCGGTGCGCATCGGCGTGGTCACGCGCAAGGCCGCGAACGGCGACCTGCAGACCGAGGTCGATGCGCGTGGTCGGCTGACCGCCGAGGCCCTGCGTCCGGCTGCGCGGTTGCCGGTGAATGCCGGCATCGCTGGCAGCGCCGACTGGCATGGCGTGCTGACGATGGACCGGCGTGCCGATCCGAAGCTGCCGGCCACCGGCCAGCTGCGGGTGAGCAGCGATCTTCGCGGGCTGGCCTCGGACCTGCCGAAGCCGTTCGCCAAGGTCGCCGAGGCTGCACGGCCCCTGTCGATCGGTGTGAGCTTTGGCGCCGGCTCGGTGCCCCGGGTCGAGGCCCGCCTCGGTCGCGATGTGCAGGCGCTGTTGCTGTGGCGCCAGCGACCCGAGGACCCGCCGGTGCGCAGGGGGATCGTGGTTTTCGGCGGCGCCGCTCCTGCAGCGCTGCCCGACGCCGATGGGCTCTGGCTGACGGGCCGGCTCGACGAGACCAGCCTGAGCGACATACTCGAGCTGCGCTGGGACGAGCCGACCCGATATCCGCTGCAGGCATGGTTTGCCGGCGGCAGCCTGGTGATCCGGAAGTTCGAGGCTCTCGGCTACGGCTTCACGAATGTCACCGGTCGCCTGCAATCGAGTGGCCGCGCCTGGCAGGTGGATCTCAACGCCGATGAGGTCAGCGGCCGCGTCATGGTGCCGCATGTTTTCCCCGGCGAGGTGCCGATGGTGCTCGACCTCGAGCACCTGCGCCTGGCCGAGCCCATCCGCGAGCCGGCCACGGAACCTGATCCGCGGGAATTGCCGTCGATCCAGGTCGATGTACGCGGGCTCGTGTTCCAGGGCCGCGACTTCGGGCATCTGCAGGCCGAGCTCACCCGGGGCACCGCAGGCCTGACGATGAACCGGTTCACGATCAGGCATGCGGCCTATTCGGCGAGCGGCCACGGCAGCTGGCTGGTGCAGGATGATGGCCAGCAATGCCAGCTCGAATTCCAGGCCGACAGCGATGACGTGCAGGGTTTCCTGCAGGCGATGCAGTTCGGTCCCGCCGTGGCCGGCCGCAAGGGCCACCTCATCGCCAGCGTGACCTGGCCGGGCCCGCCGGAACGCAGCGCGATCGAGCGGGTGTCGGGCCGGCTGGAAATGTCGGCCGCGGACGGGCGGCTGGTCTCGGTGGAGCCGGGTGCCGGCCGCATCCTCGGCCTGATGAGTCTCGCGCACCTGCCGCGGCGGCTGGCGCTGGATTTCGGTGACCTGACCGGAGAAGGCCTCGCCTTCGATACGCTGCGCGGCACGTTCGCCCTCCAGAATGGCGAGGCGACGACCGACGATCTGCTGTTGCGCGGCTCAACGGCGGAGATCGGCATTGCCGGCCGGACCAGCCTGCGGTACGAGACCTACGACCAGACGGCCGTCGTCACCGGTCAGGTCGGAGCTTCGCTCGGCGTCGCTGGCGCCCTTGCGGCGGGTCCGGCGGTGGGCGCGGCGCTGCTGCTGTTCTCGCAGATCTTCAAGGAGCCACTGAAGGGTGCGACGCGCGGGTACTATCGCATTACTGGCTCCTGGGACGATCCGCAGGTGAAGCGGATCGACGCACGCGAACTGAAGGAAACCCGCCGCGAGCCGGCGAGCGGCTGAGCGGGAACAGGCACTGATGAACCGACCCATCGTCGCGGCGCTGCAGATGACCTCAGTCGCGGACCGCGAGCGCAATCTCGTGACCGCGCGCCGGCTGCTGGCGCATGCCCGCGAGGGTGGCGCCTGCCTGGCCGTCCTGCCGGAGAATTTCTCGTTTATGGGCCGCAGCGAGGCCGAGCGGCGGGCCCATGCGGAGAACGATGGCGAGGGTCCCGTACAGGTGGCGATCGCCGCGAGCGCTCGCGAACTGGGCCTGTGGATCGTCGCCGGTACGCTGCCGCTCACGGTCCCGGGTGACTCGCGACCGGCCAATGCCTGTCTCGTGTTCGACGCCGCCGGGCGCAGGGTCGCGCGCTACGACAAGATCCATCTGTTCGACGTGGACCTGCCCGGTCGCCGCGAAAGCTACCGCGAATCCGAGAACGCCCGCCCAGGCACGGAGCCGGTCGTCGTGGACACGCCGGCCGGCCGGCTCGGCCTGAGCGTGTGCTACGATCTGCGCTTCCCCGAGCTGTATCGCCGGCTGGTGGCCGCGGGAGCGGAACTCCTCAGCGTGCCCGCCGCTTTCACCGGCCCGACCGGCCGGGCGCACTGGGAAATCCTGCTGCGGGCGCGCGCCATCGAGAACCTCGGATTCGTGATTGCCGCCGCACAGTCGGGTTTTCATGACAACGGCCGCGAGACCTACGGCGACAGCCTGGTCGTCGACTACTGGGGGCGCGTGCTGCGGCGGCTGCCGCGGGGCAGCGGCGTCGTGCTCGCGGCGCTGGATCGGGACGGCCAGGCTCAAACCCGCCGGGAGTTTCCGGCACTGTCGCACAGGACACTGGATCGGGAATGATCAACGACACTGCCCAGCCGCCCGCCGATCCGATGGATCTGGCGCGGAACCTGATCCTGGCTCCGTCCGGCCTCGACGAGGCGCGCCTCGAGGGGGCGCTGTCCGCGCTGCTGGGTGCGGCCGTGGACACCGGGGACCTCTATTTCCAGCTCGCCCGCGAGGAGCACTGGACGCTCGAGGACGGGATCGTCAAGGAAGGCTCGCACGGCATCGAGCAGGGCGTCGGCGTGCGGGCGATGGCCGGCGAGCGCACGGGCTTTGCCTATTCGGACGAGATCGTGCCGGCGGCCCTGCTCGAAGCGGTCCGCGCGGCCCGGGCGATCGCGCGATCCGGTGGTGCCAGCCAGGTGCAGGCCTGGCGTTCCGTGAGCGGGCATCAGCTGTACCTGCCGGATGATCCGATCCCGTCGCTCGCCGACGAGGACAAGGTCGCGGTCCTCGGTGTAGTCGATCGAGCCGCACGCGCCGCGGACTCGCGCGTCACCCAGGTCGTCGCGAGCCTCGCCGCGGTCCACGAGGTCGTGCTGATCGCGGCGAGCGACGGCACGCTGGCTGCCGATGTGCGGCCCCTCGTGCGCATGAATGTGTCGGTGATCGTCGAGCACAACGGCCGGCGCGAACAGGGCTATGCCGGCGCGGGTGGTCGTCGCTCGCTCGCCGCGCTGCTGCAGGACGGCCTGCCACAGCGTCTCGTGCAGGAGGCCGTCCGGCAGGCCACCGTCAACCTCGATGCGGTGGCGGCGCCGGCCGGCACGATGCCGGTCGTACTCGGACCGGGCTGGCCCGGCGTGCTGCTGCACGAGGCCATCGGTCACGGGCTCGAGGGCGACTTCAACCGGCGCGGCACCTCAGCCTTCTCGAACCGGGTCGGCGAGCGGGTGGCCTCGCCACTGTGCACGGTGGTGGACGACGGCACGCTGCCGGGCCGGCGCGGATCGCTCAACATCGATGACGAGGGCACGCCCACGGCCTGTACGACGCTGATCGAGAATGGCGTGCTGCGGGGATACCTGCAGGACCGCCTGAATGCGCGCCTGATGAAACAGCAGCCGACGGGCAACGGCCGGCGCGAGTCCTTCGCCCATCCGACGCTGCCACGCATGACCAACACCTACATGCTGCCGGGCCCGCATGCGCCGGAGGAGATCATCCGCTCGGTGCGGCGCGGGCTCTATGCGGTCAATTTCGGTGGCGGCCAGGTCGACATCACTTCGGGCAAGTTCGTGTTCTCGGCCAGCGAGGCCTACCTGATCGAGGACGGCCGGATCACGGCGCCGGTACGCGGTGCGACGCTGATCGGCAACGGGCCGGACGTGCTGACCCGCGTGAGCATGGTCGGCAATGACCTGAAGCTCGACGATGGCATCGGCAGTTGTGGCAAGGATGGCCAGACCGTCCCGGTCGGGGTGGGACAGCCGACCCTGCGCATCGATGCATTGACGGTCGGGGGCACGGCCTGAGGTCCGGCGCATGCGGCTTTCACGTCCCGTCTACGAGTCGCTGCCGTATGCCTACATGCTGGTCGGCGTTGGCGCCGCGGGTGCTTCGTTCCTGTGGCGCGCGCCGGGCTGGTCGGACCTGCTGGCCGCGTTCGGCGTGATCCTGATCGTCGCCGGACTCGTGCTGGTGCTGAAGCGGCGCGACTACCGGATCCAGCGCCGGCGCTACGGCGGCGACTTCGAGGACGACTGACGCGGCGCTCATCGCGGCCCGCAACCCGCGACCCGCGGCGCCGGCGAGGCGGACGGGGGCCCGCGCGCTCGTGCCGCCCGAACTTACGCACTCGCGCGCGGGCCCCCGTCCGCCTCACCGGCGCCGTGTGAGGTTGCGGCCGGAGCCGCGACAACGCGGGCTGGTGGGCACTGGGCGGGCGGGACCCCGCGAGTGAGCGAATTCAGGATCGTTTGAGCGAACGAGCGCGGGTCCCGCCCGCCCGGTGCCCAGCAGCCATGCTGCGATGTCAGCCGCCGCCGGGTTCGGAGTCCTCGTCGGACTCTTCCGGGGGGTCCGGCTCGCCCTCGAGGGGCTCGTGCTGGCGGCCGGTGTCGTCGACGGTCGCTGCGGCGCGCCGGCGCTGGGCGCGCTCGTCGAGGTACATGATTTCATGCTTGCCGAGCACGACGACGTCGCCGTCGTTGAGGTGATGGCGACGGACGCGCTTCGACTTCACATAGATGCCGTTGGTGCTGTTGAGGTCCTCGATCACGCTGCCTTCCGCCGTCGTGATGATCTGGCAGTGATGGCGGCTGACGAACTTGTTGTCGACCTGCAGGTCGTTGTCGGGTGTGCGGCCGATGATCAGGCGGCCACAACCCAGCGAGCGTTCACCGATCTGGGAGCCGTCGTGGGCGATGACGATGCGGGCCATGATCCCGCCGGCCCCGGGCGTACCCAGCGTCGCCGGCGTGGTTATCGCCGCGAGCATCCGGTTGGTGCGCGCCGCGTACTCGACCCACTGCAGTTCCTCGATCGCGGTCTTCATCTCCGCCGGGCCCACGGCCGGGTGACCCAGCGCGAAGGCGACCATCAGCGCGGTGTCGCACAGCGTGTTGACCAGCCGCGGCACGCCGCCGGTGTAGCGGTAGATGACCGGGAACAGCTCCTCGGCGAACAGCGTGCGGCCCTGCGACCCCGCGACCTCGAGCCGGTGCAGGATGTAGGCCCGCGTGTCCTCCGCCGAGAGCGCCGTCAGGTGGAAGCGCAGGCGGACGCGCTGCACGAGCTGGATGAGCTCGTCACTGTCGAGCTTGGCATTCAGTTCCGGCTGCCCGGCCAGGATGATCCGCAGCACCTTCTCCCGCGTCGTCTCGACGCCGGACAGCATGCGGATCTCCTCGAGCACGCGATTGGAGAGGTTCTGCGCCTCGTCAACGATCAGCAGCACCTTGCGCCCGGCCGCGTACTGCTCGACCAGGAACTGGTTCAGCGTGGCGATCAGCTCGGCCTTGCGCATCTTGAAGGGCGAGAACCCGAACTGCACGAGAATGGCCTGCAGGAACTCGATCGGCGAGACCTGGGTCTGCGCCACCTGCGCGACGACCACGTCCTTCTCCAGCTCGTGCAGGAAGGTCTCGATCAGCGTGGTCTTGCCCGAGCCGATCTCGCCAGTGATGATGACGAAGCCGTCGGTGAACCAGATCGTCGACTCCATGTACGCCTTGGCGCGCGCATGGTTCTTGGACAGGTAGAGAAAGGCCGGATCCGGGCTCAGGCGGAACGGCAGTTCGGTCAGCTGAAAATGTTCCAGATACATGATTTTCCAAGGCTAGCACATGCAGCGCTGGCCGAACTGCTACGGGCTTAACAGACGCTGCAGGCGCCACCCCACGCGGCCGGGCCGCGGAGACTTGCCATATTCAGCCGGCCGCCGGGTCGGGCCGCGCCAGGATCTCCGCGGTCTGGCGTTCCCGGAACGCGCGCAGTGCGTCGCGGAAGGGCGGGTGGCTGCCGGCCAGAATCGCGATGGCGAGCAGTGCCGCGTTCTTGGCTCCCGGTACGCCAATCGCGACCGTCGCGACCGGGATCCCGGCCGGCATCTGCACGATCGACAGCAGCGAGTCCATGCCGTTCAGGGCCTGCGACTGCATCGGCACGCCGATGACCGGCAGCAGGGTCTTCGCCGCGGTCACACCCGCCAGATGCGCCGCGCCGCCGGCGCCGGCGATCAGCACCTCGATGCCCCGGGCCTCGGCAGTGGCGGCGTATTCGAGCGCCTGATCGGGCGTGCGATGGGCCGAGAGGACTCGCGTCTCGAAGGGCACGGCCAGGGCGGTCAGCAGCTCCGCGGTATGGCGCATGGTCTGCCAGTCCGACGACGAACCCATGATGATGCCGACCAGTGGTTTCATGGATCAATTCTAGCATGAGGCGCCGGACCATCCGCTGCTGCCCGGGTCGTGGCCTCGAGCAGCTCGCGCACCCGCCGGAACAGTGCGCGCGCGGCCCCGGCCGGGCCGGCACCAGCGCGTTCCGCAACTGCGCGCACTACGAGTTCAGCCAGCACTGCGCGATCGGCGCCCGGACAGCTTGCGAGAAATGCATCGATGGCCGGGTCGCCCTCGTCGATGAGCCGGTCGCGCCAGCGTTCGGCGTGCCGGAACCGCGCAGCATCCTGGCGGGTCGTGGCATCCAGCGCGCCGAGCGCGGCCTGCACCGGCCCGGCATCCAGGTCGCGCAGGAGCTTGGCGACGTAGCGGCGCTGGCGCAGCAGCGCACCGTGACTCCTGATCCGGCGCGCCTGCGCGATGGCATCCTGCAGTTTCTCGGGCAGTGACAGTCCCGCGAGCAGGGACTCCGGACCGTCGATCAGCTGGTCGCCCAGCTCCTGCAGCGCCAGGGCGCGGCGCCGCAGCTCGCCCTTGGATGGCGGCGGCGGTTCTCCGGGGATCTGGCGGCGGCGCATGCGCAGAATGCTAGCATGCAGGCCAGCGCCGGCACGGCCCGGTACAATCCAGGCTCCGCCAGGGGGAGCAGGAACAGATGTCGGCAATCACCGAACCCGCCGCCAGCGAGCTCGAGGCAATCGTCGGCCAGGCGCTGGCGCAGGCACGGCAGGGTGGCGCGACCCAGGCCGAGGCCGGGGTCAGCGTCAGCACCGGCCTGTCCGTCACTGTGCGCCTCGGTGAGGTCGAGACGCTCGAGTACCAGCGCGACCGTGGACTCGGCATCACGGTGTATGTCGGCGGACGCAAGGGTTCGGCCAGCACGGCGAATCTTGCGCCGGAAGCGATCGCGGAGACGGTGATGAAGGCGCTGTCGATCGTGCGCTTCACGGCGGTGGACGAATTTGCCGGGCTGCCGGACGCCGCGGTGATGGCCCGTGACTGGCCGGACCTCGATCTCTGCCATCCCTGGGAGATCGATGCGCCGGCTGCCATCGAGCTGGCGCGCGAGTGCGAGGCCGCCGGACGGGCCTGTGATCCGCGCATCACGAATTCCGAGGGAGCTACGGTCAGCACGCAGCGCACGCTGCGCGTGCTCGGTAACAGCCACGGATTCATCGGTGGCTACCCCTCGAGCGTGCACAGCATCAGTTGCGTGCTGCTCGGGCAGTCCGGCGACGACCTGCAGCGCGACTACTGGTTCACCACGGCCCGCGACTGGCGCAGGCTCGAGGGGCCGGCCGAAGTCGGTCGCCGTGCGGCCGAGCGCGCGCTGCGCCGACTCGGGGCTGGCCGGCTGGCAACGCGCCGTGCGCCGGTGCTGTTCGTGCCCGAGCTGGCCCGCGGGCTGGTCGGGCACCTGGTCGCGGCGGTCAGTGGCACTGCCCAGTACCGGCGCAGCAGCTTCCTGCTGGACGCGGCCGGAGAGCGCCTGTTGCCCGAACACCTGTCGCTGGTCGAGCGACCCCATCTGCCCGGGGCCCTGGGTTCGGCGCCCTTTGACAGCGAGGGAGTTGCCACCCGCGATCGTGACCTCGTGGTGGACGGTGTCCTGCAGGGTTACGTGCTCGATGCCTACTCCGCGCGCAAGCTCGGGCTTACAACCACCGGCAACGCCGGCGGCGTGCACAACCTGATGGTGCGTGGTCCGACCCTCGCACCGGAGGCGCTGCTGCAGCGCATGGGTACCGGTCTGCTGGTGACCGAGCTGATGGGACAGGGCGTCAATCCGGTGACCGGCGACTATTCGCGCGGCGGGGCCGGATTCTGGGTGGAAGGCGGTGCCATCACCGGCCCGGTGCACGAAATCACGATCGCCGGCAACCTGCGCGGCATGTACCGCGACGTCGTCGCACAGGGCAGTGACGTCGACGAGCGCGGCACCATCCACTGCGGTTCGCTGCTGATCGGCGAGATGACGATTGCCGGCGACTGAGCGGCGGTCGGCTCAGCGGGCCGCGAGTTCGCGCAGCGTCTGGCCACTGGTGCGCTCGCGGATCGCCGCTTCGACTCCGTCCGCCAGCGCGTCGGCCGCGGGCTCGGTCGCGGCCCGACCGAGCAGCCAGGTCTCGTATTGCCGCTCGTCACGCACGGCCTGCAGGATGTCGTGGATATCGATCGCCTCGAGATCGCGGGCGGGCAGCACTTCCTCGCGATCGGTCATCGTCAGCAGGCCGGCCTGCTCGAGCGACTGGATCACCGGCGACAGCGCCGAGCCGGCGATTTCCAGCCGTTCCGCCAGCCGGCGCAATTGCCAGGGCTTGTCCCCGGCCAGGAAGGCGCGGGCGATGAGCAGCATCAGCGACAGCGCGAGCCGCTCGCGCAGGCGGCTGGTCAGGCGCACCGGCACCTGGCCCGCGCGCATGTAGCGCGGGTTCTGCACGTAGAAGGACAGCTGCGCGCCGATCAGCAGGATGATCCAGCTCAGGTAGATCCAGATGAGAGCCGCGAGGAAGATCGCAAAGCCGGCGTAGATCGCCACCATGCGGGTCGAGGCCGTGACGATGCCGGCAAACAGCGCGCCGCTCATCGCCCACAGCGCGCCGGCCGCGAGGCCGCCGGCGAGCGCCGCGCGCGCGCGTACGCGTGTGTTCGGCACGAACATGTACAGGAACGTGAGCGCGACGGTCACGAACAGCCAGACGCCGGCACGGCCGAGCCCGGCGATCAGGCCACCGAAGAATTCGTGCTCCGTCAGCCAGCGCAGCGCATCGAGCCGGGCGACGGCACCGAGCAGGCCCAGCGCAATGGCCACCACCAGCGGGCCGACCACCATCAGGCTCAGGTATTCGCTGATCCGCCGCATCAGCGAGCGCGGCCGGTCCACGTGCCAGGCGAAGTTGCAGGCTTCCTCGAGCTTCTGGATCGTCGCGACGACCGTATAGAGCAGGAAGGCGAGGCCGATCGATCCCAGCACGCCGCCCCGCACGTTCTCGACGAAGGTCATGAACTGCGCGGTCAGTGCGTTGGCCTGTGGGCCGACCGGGCGCAGGAATTCGTAGATCAGCGGCTCGAGGTCGCGGTGTATGCCGAGACCCTTGAGCACCGCGAAGGAAAAGGCGACCAGCGGCACCAGCGACAACAGCGTCGTGTACACGAGGCTCATCGCGCGCAGGTTGAGCTCGCCGGTCAGCAGGTCGCGGACCAGGGCGTAGGGATAGCGCAGCAGCAGGAGCAGCCAGGCGACGGGCGCGAACCGCACCGGCGGCTCGCCATCGAACAGCAGGCGCTCGATGCGCCGGCGCGGGTCCAGGTCCACCGTCATCGGCAGAGCCTGTCACAGGCAGGCCCGAGCCGCAATCGCGGCGTCGGTCCCGCGCTCAGCCGGTCAGGCGCTCGAGCGCCTCCCGGTACTTGGCCGCCGTGCGCGCGATCACCTCGGCCGGCAGCCGGGGTCCCGGCGCGCGCTTGTTCCAGTCGAGGGTCTCGAGGTAGTCGCGTACATACTGCTTGTCGAAGGACGGCGGGCTCGTGCCCTCGCGGTACGAGTCCACCGGCCAGAAACGCGAGGAGTCGGGCGTCAGTGCCTCGTCCATCAGCACGACCGCGCCGCTCCGGTCGAGGCCGAACTCGAACTTGGTGTCGGCGATGATGATGCCGCGGGTCAGCGCATAGGCAGCGGCATGGCTGTACAGGGCCAGCGCCAGCTCACGTACCCGTGCCGCGGCTGCGGGGCCGACCACTGCCTCGGTCTCCGGGTAGCTGATGTTCTGGTCGTGTGCGCCCGCCGGCGCCTTGCTCGAGGGCGTGTAGATCGGCTGCGGCAACCGTGCCGCCTGCCGGAGCCCCGCAGGCAGTGCAATTCCGCACACCGTGCCCTGGCGCTGATAGTCCTTCCAGCCAGAGCCGATCAGGTAACCGCGCACGACTGCCTCGATCGGCAACGGCCGCAGGCGCTCGACGACGACCGCGCGGCCCTCGAGCATCGCGCGCTCGGCCGGGTCGGCAACGTACTTCGCCAGCGGTTCGCCGCTCAGGTGGTTGCGCACGATGTGCCGCGTCCGCGCAAACCAGAAGTCCGAGATCGCGGTCAGTACCTGGCCCTTGCCGGGGATCGGGTCCGGCAGCACGACGTCGAAGGCCGAGAGGCGATCGGTGGCGACGATCAGCAGGCGCTCGTCGTCGAGCGCGTAGTTGTCGCGCACCTTGCCACGGTGCAGCAGGGTCAGGCCGGTAAGCCGGGTCTCGAAAACGGGGCTGGCGTTCATCGGTGCAGGGCTCTTGCTAGGATGGCGGGCGCGCGCAGGCGCGGAATCTTGCAGCGGCCGCGAACCGCGGTCAAGGAAGGGCAATGGGCTGGCTCGGTAAGCTGGTGGGCGGTCTGGTCGGGTACCTGCTGACGCGCGGGCCATTCGGCGTACTCGTCGGCCTGGTCATCGGCCATCTGTTCGACCGCGGGGCCGCGGGCCGTGCGGGAGCGATCGATGCGGTGGCGGTCCGCGTGATCTTCTTCCGGAGCACGTTTGCGGTGATGGGCCACGTCGCCAAGGCCGACGGCCGGGTCTCGGAGCGGGACATCGCCGCCGCCCGTGAGATCTTCCGGCAGTTCCGCCTCGGCGAGGCCGATACCCGGGCCGCGATCGGTTTCTTTTCGTCCGGCAAGCTGGGTGACTTCGACCGCGATGCCGTACTCACGGAGCTGCGCACTGCCTGCGCCGGCCGTCGCGACCTGCTGGCGATGTTCCTCGAGATCCAGATGCGCGCTGCGCTGATGGGCGACGGCATGCAGGGCCCGACACGGACCACGTTGCTGGCGATCGCGCAGGCCCTCGGCTGCAATGCCCTGGAATTCGCGCATCTGGAGACCGTGCTGCGCCTGCAGGGATTCGGCGGCGGATACGCTGGCGGCCGGGGGCAGCGAGGCGGTGCGGGACCCCATGCTGCCGGCGGTGCGAACGCGCTGGCCGAGGCCTACGAAATCCTTGGCGTTCCGCGTACCGCGAGCGATGCCGAGGTCAAGCGCGCGTACCGGCGGCAGATGAGCCAGAATCACCCGGACAAACTGGTCGCCCGGGGCCTGCCGGAGTCGCTGCTCGAGGTGGCCAAGCAGAAGACCCAGTCCATCCAGGCGGCCTGGGAACGGATTCGTGAGTCGCGCGGCTTGCGCTGAGCGGCCCCGCACCGGCTCGGTTACAGTAGCGCGTCCTGGCGCTGGAGTCCGCCGATGCAGCCACCGGTCATTGCCCCGTCCATCCTGTCCGCCGATTTCGCGCGCCTCGGCGCAGACGTGGACGCGGTCCTCGCGGCCGGTGCGGACTGGATCCACTTCGATGTGATGGACAACCACTACGTGCCGAACCTGACCGTCGGCCCGCTGGTCTGCCGGGCCCTGCGCCGGCATGGCGTGCAGGCGCCGATCGACGTGCACCTGATGGTGGAACCAGTGGATGGCCTGGTGCCGGAGTTCGCCGCGGCCGGCGCGACCTGCATCAGCTTTCATCCCGAGGCCAGCCGGCATGTCGATCGGACGATCCGGCTGATCCGCGACTCCGGCTGCCGGCCCGGGCTCGTGCTGAATCCCGCGACGCCGCTCAGCTGGCTGGATCACGCGCTGGGGTCGATCGACCTGCTGCTGCTGATGTCGGTCAATCCCGGCTTCGCCGGCCAGGAGTTCATCCCGTCGGTGCTCGACAAGCTCGCCCAGGCGCGCCGGCTGATCGACGCGAGCGGGCGCGCGGTGCGCCTTGAGGTCGACGGTGGTGTGAAGCTCGACAACATTGGCGGCATCGCCCGCGCGGGAGCGGACACTTTTGTTGCCGGCAGCGCGATCTTTGGCACCACCGACTACGCGGCAACGATCCGCGCGCTGCGCGCGGCGATCGCTGCCGCGCGCTAGCGGGCTGCCGGCACCGGACGGCTGAGATCGGCCGCCGGCCGGGTCTTCATCCGTGGCCGAGCACCGAATACGACGATGGTCTTGCCGCGCGCGGTCAGCAGGCCCTGTTCCTCGAGTACCTTCAGGACCCGACCCGCCATCTCGCGCGAGCAGCCGACCAGCCGGGAGAGCTCCTGGCGGCTGACCTTGATCTGCATGCCCTGTGGGTGCGTCATCGCGTCGGGCTCGCCGCACAGGTCCATGATCGCGTGGGCGATGCGGCCGGTGACGTCGACGAAGGCCAGGTCACCGAGCTTGCGGTTGGTGCGGTCCAGGCGCGTCGCCAGCTGGGTGGCGAGTTCGAACACGAGCCCCGGGCTCTCGGCCGCCACCTGGCGGAAGCGCGGGTAAGTCATCTCGGCGAGTTCGCATTGCGTGCGCGTACGTACCCAGGCACTGCGCTGCTGGCTGTCGGAGAACAGGCCCATCTCACCGAAGAACTGGCCCTTGTTGAGGTAGGCCAGCACCATTTCGTTGCCTTCCTCGTCCTCGATCATCACCTCGACCGAACCACGGATGATGTAGTAGAGGACGTCCGGCAGGTCTCCGGCGTGGATCAGGACGGTGCGCGAGGGCACCGTACGTACCCGGCAGTACCCCAGGAAGCGGTTGATGGCCGGGATCTCGTTGATCTGGGTGGACGTGGGTTCCATGCTGCTCCCCGGGGGATGGACGACCTTGTTGTTCCAACGGCGCACGGCATTATAGGGCCGCGCCTGCCGCAGGACATAATCTAGTGATCAGATCCAGCGCGCCGTGCCGGTCATGATACGCGCGCAGAGGCCCATCAGCATGACGGCTGGCCGCGGCAGCGGGATTGCACCAGCGCGCCGGGCCGCCTCGGCATGGGCGATCTCATCCGCCTTCATGCTGGCGACAATGGCGCGGCTGCGCCGGTCTGCCGCGGGCAGCGCCACCAGATGACGGTCCAGGTGACCCTCGACCTGGCGTTCAGTCTCGGCGACGAAGCCAAGGCCGACCGGGTCGCCAGCGAGGCCCGCCAGCGCGCCGATCATGAACGAGGCTCCATACCAGACCGGATCGAGGAGGCTGCTCCGGCTCCCGAGTTCGGCCAGGCGTTCGCGGCACCAGGCCAGGTGATCGGCTTCCTCGGCCGCCGCGCGGTGCAGGAGATCCCGGGTGCCGGGTGTCCGCGCGGTCAGGGCGTGGCCACTGTAGAGTCCCTGGGCTGCGACCTCACCGGCGTGATTGACGCGCATCAGCCGGGCCGCCTCCCGGCGGCGCGGGCCGGCCGCCGGCAGGTCCCGGGCTGCGGATTCCGGAGGCGGGCGACGGGCCGGAAGCCGGGCAAAGCCCGTCCGCAGCGCATCGTTGGCCACCTCGAGCAGGCGATCCAGTGGCGATAACTGCCGGGCGTCCATCCGGCAGACATTATATAGGGACCGCTTCCCCTGTCCCGGCAAGGACTTGCGCCCGCTCGCACGGCCTTTGCATTGGCGGGCCATCTTCATTAAACTTGCCGGCCTTTTCCAGCACCTGACCCTTCCCTGGGGCCCCAAGATGAAGACGGTTTTTCCGAAGCCGGAGCGCGATGAGCGCAACTGGTATGTAGTGGACGCATCCGGCAAGACGCTGGGTCGGCTGGCCTCGGCCGTCGCATTCCGACTGCGCGGCAAGCATAAGCCGGTCTACAGCCCGCACATCGATTGCGGTGATCACATCGTGGTGGTCAACGCGGAGAAGGTCGCGGTGACCGGCAACAAGCTGCGGGACAAGGAATACCACCACCATACCGGGCGCCTGGGTGGCCTGAAGACGATCGCACTCGGCAAGCTGCTGGCCGAGCATCCGGAGCGGGCGATCGAATACGCGGTCAAGGGCATGTTGCCCAAGACGATTCTGGGTCGGCAGATGTACCGGAAGCTGCATGTGTTCGCGGGGCCCGCGCACCCGCATGCCGCGCAGCAGCCGCAGCCGCTCGAGCTCGCCTGAGCTGCAACAGGACAGGATTACCGATGATTACGAATGATCTCTACGGCACTGGCCGGCGCAAGACGGCTGCGGCCCGGGTCTTCCTGAAGCCCGGCAAGGGCGCGATCAGCGTCAACGGCCGCCCGCTCGATGAATTCTTCGGTCGCAAGACCGCGCGGATGATCGTGCGGCAGCCACTGGAACTCGTCCACATGACGGATCGCTTCGACGTCAGTGTGAGCGTGGACGGCGGCGGTGTCACGGGCCAGGCCGGCGCGATCCGCCACGGCATCACCCGCGCATTGCTGCGCTACGACGAGACGCTGCGCAAGGCGCTGCGCGATGCTGGTTTCGTGACCCGCGATGCCCGCGAGGTGGAGCGCAAGAAGGTCGGGCGGCGCAAGGCCCGTCGCGGGACGCAGTACAGCAAGCGCTGAGTCACGATTCCGGATTTGGGGGATCGTCTAGCGGTAGGACTACGGACTCTGACTCCGTCAACCTAGGTTCGAATCCTAGTCCCCCAGCCAACACCACACGAAGGCCGGCCGCGAGGTCGGCCTTCTGCATTCCTGGGCGCCGCGGCGCGCGGATGTCCCGCGGCGCGGGCGAGACCGCCGGGGGCCCGCTCGCAAACTCCGTCCGAACTTACGAGTTTGCTCGCGGGCCCCCGGCGGCCTCGCCCGCGCCGTGTGATGTTGCGGCCGGAGCTGCAGCCATGCGGGCGGGACTGCGCCGGGCTGGCGAGACCCCGCGAGTGAGCGAATTCAGGATCGGTTGAGCGAACGAGCGCGGGTCTCGCCAGCCCGGCGCAGTCCCGCCGACTGTTCCCGCCGCCCCGGCCCGCAGCACTGCCAGCGGCCGCGCCGGCGGGTCAGCGGGTGATCGTCTGCACGCCCTGCGCGCCAGCGACCAGCAGCTGGTCGGCGGGGCGCCGCGCGAACAGCCCGACGCAGACGACGCCCGGCAGCAATCCGATCTCGGCCTCGAGCGCCGCCGGATCGGTAATCCTGAGGTTGTGCACGTCGAGGATCACGTTGCCGTTGTCCGTGGTGAAGCCCTCGCGGTAGACCGGCTGGCCGCCGAGCCGCACCAGCTTCCGTGCCACCAGCGAACGGGCCATCGGGATCACCTCGACCGGCAGCGGAAAACGACCCAGCACTGGCACCAGCTTCGAGTCGTCGATGATGCAGACGAACCTGCGGCTGGCAGCGGCCAGGATCTTCTCGCGGGTCAGTGCGCCGCCGCCGCCCTTGAGGAGCTGCAGGTGCCGGGTCGCCTCGTCGGCGCCGTCGACGTACAGCGGCAGGTCGCCGGTGTCGTTCAGGGCGGCGAGTTCGATACCCGCCGCGCGCAGCCGGCTGGCACTGGCCTCGGAGGAGGCGACGGCACCGGCAATGTGCCGCCGCCGCGCGGCCAGTGCATCGATGAAGTGATTGACCGTGGAACCGGTGCCGACACCGACAAAGGTGCCGTCCTCGACCAGGGCCAGCGCTGCGATTGCAGCGGCGCGTTTCTTCGCATCGGCATCCATCGTGCGCCTCCCGGAAAAAACTATGCCCGCTTTCGCGGGCACAGTCTCAGCACTTTCGGAACCGGCGGCCGGAGGACTTGTGGTCATCCGACCGCCGCTTCGACTGCCGAAGGGCTTACTTCTTCTTCGCAGCCTTCTTCTTGCCCTTCTTCGCAGCCTTTTTCTTCGTCGCCATGTTAGGTCTCCATGTCGGGTTAATCCGGGATTGGAGTATATACATGCTTGACGGGATTGCAAGCAAGGGGTAGGAGGTGCGCGCACTGCGCCGTCGCGTGCGGTGCCGCAGGGAGACCGCGCCTGCCGCTGGCAGTGCTCGCGAGCAGTGCTGCTGCGCTGCTCCGGGCCGCGTGGAGGCGCACTGGCGACAATGCCGCAAACAGCAGGTTTTCCCGGGCGAAATGCCGATCAGCCAGTGGAGTGGTCGGCGAGTTCGAGAATGCGATGCCATTGTCCGGAGGTGACCGGCGTGATCGACAGTCGGTTGCCACGTCGCAGCACGCAGAGATCACGGAGTGATCCATCGGCGTGCTGGCGCAGCATCGAGAGCGTCACCGGGCGCGCGAACCTGCGCAGCAGGCGCACGTCCACCTGATACCAGCGCGGCTCCGCTGGTTCCGGATAGCCGCCCCGCACGACGCGCAGCGAGCCGTAGATGCCAGGCACGGCGCAGCTCGAGTGCCAGAAGAAGGCGCGGTCGCCGCGGCGAAAGTCGTCGCGCAGGAGATTGCGCACCTGGTAATTGCGGACGCCGTCCCAGGCGGTGGTCTGGCGCGGCGCCGCGGCGAGCGCGTCGATGCCGAAGACGGCCGGCTCGGATTTCATCAGCCAGTAGTTCATGGGCCCGCAGGGCCTGGCAGCAATTGCCGTGCCGCGGCGCCGTAGATGCCGCCGTCGGTGGCGATGCCCCACAGCGGCACGTCGTGTGGCGCGGGGGTGAGCGCGTCGACGCGTTGCAGTTCGAAGCCGAGGCCCAGCAGCCGCGGCCGCTGCCAGTACCGGCGGTGGCGCAGGAAGGCGAAATGCCGGTCGTAGAAACCGGCGCCCATGCCGAGGCGGTTGCCCTGTGCGTCGAAGCCGACCAGTGGCACCAGCACCAGGTCCAGCCAGCGGGCGGCATCGCCCGCTGCGGGGGAGTGACGGGTGCCCGCCTCCGGCACCAGGCGCATCTGCCGGCGCCGGAAGTCGGTAATCACCGGCAGGTGGATCTCGCAGCCGAGCGCACGCGCGCGGCACAGCACGAGGGATGGATCGATTTCGCCGTCGATCGGCAGGTAGGCGGCGATGCGCGAGCGCGGGCGCGGCAGGCCGAGGCGGGCGAGCTGCGCATCGAGCGCAATGGCCGCGGCGGCGCGCGCCGTGGCCGCGACGGCGCGGCGCGCCTCCCGCAGCTTCCGCCGCAGGACGGCGCGTGCGTCGTCAGCCATGGGCAAGGAGAGGCGTCACCCGCCTGTGCCGTTGCGGACCGCTGCTCTCGATCCGGAGCAACAGGTGGAGCAGGTTGCGGCACTTAAGGCTTTCCGCTGCGAGGCGGACCTGCACAATGCTGCCGCTGGACCACGCTCCTGGGTCTTTCACATTAGGGTCGAGAGGTACCCAGGTCCACATCGAACACCGCAGGCGACGCCAGATCGTGACGCCCGCGCAGCGCGCGGGTCGCCGTTCATTCTCACAGTTCCAGCTGCTGGCCCCGCGCGAGCGCGGATTCAGCACGCTCGCACATCGTCCGCAGCCGGCCCGCCATGTCCTTTTCGAGGCCCTCGTCGCGGCCGCGTGCCAGGAGCAGATCGTTGGCGATGTTCAACGCCGCCATCACCGCGATCCGATCGAGGCCGACCACCTTGCCGCTGTCGCGGATCTCGCGCATCTTGCGGTTCAGGAACTCGGCCGAATCCAGCAGCGCGGCCCGCTCCTCTGGCGGGCAGGACACATGGTACTCCTTCTCGAGTATCCGGATGCTGACCCGGCTGAGGTCCGCGCTCACGTGGTGCCTTCCATCGCCTTCAGGCGCCCGATCATGGCCTCGACCCGGGCGCGGACCTGCTCGTTCTTCTGCATCAGCGCCGCCCGCTCCGTCGTCAGCGTGTCCTGGCGCTGGCGCAGGGCGCGGTTCTCTTCCTTGAGCCGGGCGACGGTCACGACCAGTTCGTCGAGACGCCGCTCCAGCCGCTTCAGCTCGCGATCGAGAACCACCCTGGTCACGGCTTCTTCCATTGGGCCATTATGAAACCGGGTTGCGCGGCGGGTCAACGAGCGTTGCGACCGCGGGGTACCGGGCGGACCTTGCCGGTCGCGGAGTAACATGCGCCCATGGGACCAGGGCCGGCACCGCTCGGATGGCGGGAATGAACCATTGCGAGCTGCAGCAGCTGCTCGAGGGCCTGGGCAGCGCGAGCAGTGCCGCCGAGGCACATGGTTGCCTGTGCGGAGCGCTGTGCGTGCGCGACGGCCAGGGCGCCGCCGAGTGGGTCGGTGAACTCGTCGACGCGGCGGCGGAGCCAGTGACCGGCGGGCTGGCGGTCGAGGCGCTGCAGCAGCTGCACCAGGAGACCCGCGAGGCCCTGCGGACGCGCGATCCCGGATTCACCCCCCTGCTGCCGGAGGATACTGCGCCACTTGGCGCCCGCGTCGAGGCACTGGCAACCTGGTGCAGCGGATTCCTGTACGGCATTGGCGTCGGTGGTGCGGGTTCGCCGCTGGCGGATGGCGGCACCGTCGCCGAGATCCTGCGTGACTTCGCTGAAATCGCGCGTGCCGTCCTGCCGGTGGATGCGACCGCGGAGGAGGGCGAGCAGGCCTACGTCGAACTCGTCGAATTCGTGCGCGCCGGCGCGCAGCTGGCCTTCGAGGAGCTTGCCAGCCATGCTGCCGGAGCGCCCGCGGCCGGACCCGGACTACACTGAGGAGAGCATGCGGCAAGAGGAATTCGCCCGTCGCCGGCGCCAGCTGATGCGGCTCATGGGCGGGGGCGCGATCGCGATCCTGCCGGCGGCGCCGGTGCGGCACCGCAACAGTGACGTGGAATATCCGTACCGGCCGGACAGCGACTTCTATTACCTGACGGGTTTTGCGGAGCCCGAGGCCGTCGCCGTGCTGGTGCCGGGCCGCCCGCAGGGCGAGTACGTGCTCTTCGTCCGCGACCGTGATGCGACGCGCGAGACCTGGGATGGCGCGCGCAGCGGCGTGGAAGGCGCCGTGGCCCTGCATGGTGCCGACGACGCCTTCCCAATCCAGGACATTGACGAGATCCTGCCCGGCCTGCTCGAACGCTGCACCCGGGTCTTCTACACCATGGGTACGCACCCGGAGTTCGACCAGCGGGTCATCGGCTGGGTCAATGGACTGCGTGCCCAGGCCAGGCACGGGCTGCACACACCGCAGGAGTTCGTGGCGCTCGACCACCCGCTGCATGAGATGCGGGTGTTCAAGAGCCGGGGCGAGCTCGTGGCGATGCGTCGTGCCGCCCGGATCGCCTGCGCGGCGCACCTGCGGGCGATGCGGACGGTGGCTCCGGGCCGGATGGAATACGAGGTGATGGCCGATATCCTGCACGAATTTCACCGCAGCCGTGCCGATGCCTCCTTTCATCCGATCGTCGGCAGCGGGCCGAATGCCTGCGTACTGCACTACCGCGCCAACTCGCGGCAGATGCAGGATGGCGAACTGCTGCTGATCGATGCCGGCTGCGAGTACCAGTACTACGCCTCGGACATCAGTCGTACGATCCCGGTCGGCGGCCGCTTTTCACCGCGGCAGCGCGCAGTCTATGAAATCGTGCTCGCGGCCCAGCTGGCGGCGATCGGGCAGGTCCGGCCGGGCTGCCACTGGAACGAGCCGCACGATGCTGCGGTGCATGCCATCACCCAGGGCCTGGTGCGGCTGGGGTTGCTCAAGGGGCGTCTGGCGAAGCTGATCCGTGACGGGGCCTATCGGCCCTTCTACATGCACCGGACCGGGCACTGGATCGGCATGGATGTGCACGACGTCGGCGAGTACAAGGTCGGTGAGCAGTGGCGGCTGCTGGAGCCCGGCATGGTCACGACCATCGAGCCCGGCATCTACATTGCGCCCGGCACCCGCGGCGTGGCCAGGGACTGGTGGGGCATCGGCGTGCGCATCGAGGACGATGTCGTCGTGACCCAGGGTGATCCGGAGGTGCTGACAGCGGCCGCGCCGAAGGATCCCGACGAGATCGAGCGGGTGATGGCCGCCGCCCGGGCTCCGGCGCGGCGGTGAGCGCGATGGCGGAGTCCGGCGGCCTGCTCCGTTGTGACGTCGCGATCGCGGGCGGCGGCTTCGTCGGCCTGTCGCTGGCGCTGGCGCTCGGCGAACTGCCGCTGTCGGTGGTCGTGATCGAGCCGCTGCCGCCGGCGCGGCAGTATCCACCGGACCTGGACGCACGCACGACGGCGCTCGCTCCGGGCAGCCGCCGGGTTCTGGAGGCGATCGGTGCCTGGCGGGGGATTGCGGCGGAGGCGACGCCAATTCACAGCATCCACGTCTCCGATGCGGGCACCGGTGGCTTCGCGCGACTGGAGGCGGCCGAGCAGGGACTCGAGGCGCTCGGCCACACGATCGGCAACGCGGCGCTCGGGCGTGCCCTGCGGGAGCGCGCCGCGGAACTGCCGCGACTGCAGTTGCACGCCGCCGCGGCGACCGGCGTGCAATCCGCGCCAGGCGGCCGGCGCCTCGCGACCAGCACGGGCCTGATGGTCGAGGCGCGCCTGGTCGTCGCGGCCGACGGCGCCGGTTCGGTGCTGCGGTCGGCACTCGGCATCGCCGCCAGAGTCCGCGAGTACGGCCAGCAGGCGATCATCGCCAACCTCGAGACCGGGCGCGGCCATGCGCACGTCGCTCATGAGCGATTCACCCGGGCCGGACCGATCGCTGCGCTGCCGGTCGCGGCCGGGCGCGTGGCCATCGTCTGGACGCTGCCGGAGCGCGAGGCCTGCCGCGTGCTGGCCCTGGACGAAGCCGCATTCCTCGTGGAGCTGCAGCGGGCCTTCGGCTTCCGTCTCGGGCGCTTCGTGCGTGCGGGTCGGCGCGAAGCCTGGCCGCTCGCCCTGACTGAATCGGTAGTGACGGCTGCTGACCGCGCGCTGCTGGTCGGCAATGCGGCGCAGGGCCTGCATCCGGCCGCGGCGCAGGGCTTCAACCTTGCTTTGCGCGACGTGGCCACGCTCGCCGAAATCCTCGCCGATGAGATCGCGGCGCAGGGCCCGGCGGCGGATCCGGGAGCAGGGCATGTGCTGCAGCGCTACGTCGAGTGGCGCGAGGCCGATCGGCGCCTTGCGATCCGCTTCACCGACACGCTCGTGGACCTGTTCGGCAGCGAGCGCGGGCTGCTGCGCGTCGCGCGCGGTGCCGGATTGCTGGCGTTCGACCTCGCCGGTCCGGTCAAGCGGGAGTTCGGACGCCGCCTCATGGGCCTGGCCGGCCGGCAGCCGCGTCTGGTTCGAGGCCTGCCACTCGTTGCCGACCGGCCCACGGCATGAGACCTGACTTCGATGTCGTGATCGCCGGCGGGGGCCTGGCCGGTGCCGCGACCGCGGCACTGCTCGCGACCGCTGCAGCGACCGCCGCCCTGCGGATTGTCGTGCTGGAACCGGCCCGGCCGCAGCGCCCGCTCCCCGGCGAGCCGCTCGACCTGCGGGTCTCGATGCTTTCACGCAGTTCGCAGCGGCTCCTCGAACAGAGCGGCGCCTGGCCTGCGGTCGCAGCCCGCGGCGCCGCCGACTGCCAGCGCATGGTCATCTGGGACGAGCGCGGTTCCCCGCGGGGCTCCGGGGCGCTCAGCTTCGATGCAGCCGACTGCGGCGAGCCAGATCTCGGCCACCTGGTCGAGAACCGCACTGCGCAGGCCGCGCTGCTCGATTGTGCCGAGGCGGCCGGTGTCGTGATCCTGGGTGCGGGCCTCGCGTCGCTGGCGCCATCACCGGCGGCCATCCGGGTCACTGCCAGCGACGGGCGCCGGATCGAGGCGGCGCTGCTGGTCGGTGCCGATGGCAGTGGCTCGGTCACGCGCCAGCTCGCCGGCATTGCGACGCGCGAGCATGATTACCGGCAGCAGGCCATCGTTGCCCATCTCGGCTGCGAGCTCTGGCATCGCGATACCGCGTGGCAGCGCTTCCTGGCCGGCGGACCGCTGGCGTTGCTGCCACTCGCCGATGGCCGGGTCTCGCTGGTGTGGTCCGCGGCGTCCGCCGAGGCCGCGGCGCTGGTCGCGCTCGATGATGCGGAATTCTCGCGTCGCGTGACCGCGGCCTCGGCCGGCGTGCTCGGCCGGCTCGAGCCGACGACCTCACGGCGCGCATTTCCGCTGCGCCTGCGGCAGGCGCTGCGGCACGCCGGCGAGCGTGTCGTGCTGGTCGGTGATGCGGCGCAGACGGTCCACCCGCTGGCTGGCCAGGGCGTCAACCTCGGTCTCCAGGACGTCGCGGCTCTCACCGACGTGCTCGGTGCTGCGCTCGCCGCTGGCGGTGATCCCGGTGATCCACGCGTGCTGCGCCGTTACGAGCGCTGGCGTCGGGCGGCGACCGGCCCGATGATCCTGGCGCTCGATGCCATCCAGCGGCTGTTCGCCGGCAGCGATCCCTTGCAGTCGTGGCTGCGCCGGCGCGGTCTCGGTCTGGTGGACGCTACGCCCGGCGCGAAGCGGCTGCTGGTGCGGCATGCGCTCGGCCTTGCGGGCGAGGTGCCGCGCTCGCTTCAGCCGGCGCGCGGCGGATAGCGACGCGCCACGTAGTCCTCGAGCAGTTGCTGGAACTCCTCGGCGATGCGTTCGCCCTTCAGGGTCACGGTCTTCTCGCCGTCCTCATAGACCGGGGCGACCGGCTGTTCGTCCGTTCCGGGCAGGCTGATGCCGATGTCCGCGTGCCGGCTTTCCCCGGGTCCGTTGACGACGCAGCCCATCACCGCAACCGTCATGGCCTCGACGCCCGTGTGGTCGCGGCGCCAGGCCGGCATGCGACTCTCGACGTAGGCCTGGATGCGCCCCGCGAGCCGCTGGAAATAGTCGCTGGTCGTACGCCCGCAACCGGGGCAGGAAATGACCCGCGGCACGAAGGCACGCAGCCCAAGGCTCTGCAGGATTTCGCGGGCGACGCGCACCTCCTGGCTCCGGTCACCGCCTGGCTCGGGTGTCAGCGACACGCGGATCGTGTCGCCGATGCCTTCCTGCAGCAGCACCGCGAGCGCCGCGGTCGAGGCAACGATCCCGGAGCTGCCCATGCCGGCCTCGGTCAGCCCCAGATGCAGCGGGTAGTCGCAGCGTGCGGCCAGGCTGCGGTAGATCGCGATCAGGTCCTGGACACCGCTGACCTTGGCGCTGATCACGATGGCCTCGTGCGACAGGCCGAGCTCCTCGGCCCGCGTGGCACTCGCGAGCGCCGAGGTGACCGCGGCCTCGCGCAGTACCTCACGCGCCTCGCGTGGCGCGCGCGCGCGTGAGTTCTCGTCCATCAGGCGGGTGACCAGCTCCGGTTCCAGGCTGCCCCAGTTGACGCCGATGCGCACCGGTTTGTGCCAGCGGCAGGCGGTCTCGATCAGCGCGGCGAACTGCGGGTCACGGCGGCTGCCGCGCCCGACGTTGCCAGGATTGATCCGGTACTTGTCGAGCGCCTGGGCACAGTCCGGATTCGCCGCCAGCAGCTTGTGGCCGTTGAAATGGAAGTCACCAACCAGCGGGATGTTGAGGCCAGCGGCCTGCAGCCGTTCGCGGATGCGCGGCACCGCGGCCGCAGCCGCCGCGCTGTTGACCGTGATGCGGACCAGCTCGGAGCCGGCCGCCGCCAGTTCGGCGACCTGCCGCGCGGTCGCCGCGTCGTCCGCGGTGTCGGTGTTGGTCATCGACTGCACGACGATGGGTGCACCGCCGCCGATCGTGACGGCGCCGACCGGTACCGCGACGGTCGGGCGACGGGCGGGGATCATGGCTTACGGCTGGCCTCGATCCAGGTGTCGATGCCGGCCTCGAGCACGTCGAGCGGCACGGCGCCGCTGCCGAGCACCGCATCGTGAAACGCGCGCAGGTCGAAGCGCGGGCCGAGCGCGGTGCGGGCGCGCTCGCGCAGTTCGAGAATCCGCAGCTGGCCGATCTTGTAGGCCAGCGCCTGGCCTGGCCAGCTGATGTACCGGTCGATCTCGTTGATTACGTCGGCCTCGGTCTTCGCGGCATTGGCGAGGAAGTAGTCGATCGCCTGCTGGCGGGTCCAGCCCAGGTGATGAATGCCGGTGTCCACGACCAGGCGCACCGCGCGCCACTGGTCGTAGGTCAGCTGACCGAAGCGGGAGTACGGGTCCCGGTACAGGCCGAGGTCGTAGCCGAGCCGCTCCGAGTACAGCGCCCAGCCCTCGATGTAGGCCGTGAAATCAGCGAAGCGCCGGAACTTCGGCAGGTCGGTCAGCTCCTGCGCGAGCGCGATCTGCAGGTGATGTCCGGGTGCAGCCTCGTGCACGGTCAGTACCTCGATCTCGTACTTCGGGCGGACTTCGGGCCGGTACAGGTTGACGTAGTACCAGCCCGGCCGCGTGCCGTCCTGCGACGGGCCGTTGTAGTAGGCCGTCGTCGTATTGGGCGCGCTGGTGGCGGGTATGGGCCGCACCCCGAAGGGCGTGCGGTACAGCCGTCCGAACAGCCGCGGCAGCTCCGGATCGATCATCTTGGCCGTGTACACGTAGGCGTGGAAGAGTTCCTCCGGCGTCTGGTAATAGAACCGCGGGTCGCTGCGCAGGAAGGAGAAGAACTCGCCGAGCGTGCCGGTGAAGCCGACCTCGCGCATGACGGCCAGCATTGCCTCGCGGTTGCGGGCGACTTCCGCGAGGCCGAGGGCGTGGACTTCCTCCGGGCCGAGGTCGGTCGTCGTGAAGTGGCGCACGCGGTTGGCGTAGTAGGCGGCGCCATCCGGCGTGTCGCTGATGCCGACCGTCGTCCGGCAGGCCGGCAGGTATTCGTCGCGGAACATCGCGTGGAAGCTCCGGTAGGCCGGGATCACCGCCTCGGCAATCAGCGTGCGCGCCCGGGCGCTGAGTCGCTGCCGGTCCTGCTCCGGCACCGAGTCCGGGAAATCGCGGAAGCGCTCGAAGAAGGCACTGTCCTCCGGCCGCCCGACCAGCTGCATCTCGAGCTGCGGCAGCACCCGCTCCATGACCACGCGCGGCTGCGTGCGCCCCGTGGCGGCAGCGTCCCGCAGCAAGGCCGCGTACTGCCCGAGGTAACGCGGCAGGGCGGCGAGCCGGCGCAGCCAGGCCTCGTAATCGGCCGTGTTCTCGAAGGGCATCTGCTCGGCCACCTCGTTCAGCGTCTGCGGCCCGCCGCGTGCGCTGATCGACCAGACCTCGGGCTGGAACGGTGCGACCGCGACCCGGCCCTGGTACTCGTGCCGGAACAGCTCGTGGTTGAGCTGGTCGGCCGGTGCGAGCCCGGAAAGAGGGATGGCCGCAAGTTCCAGGAGCACGCGGGCGTCGGCTGCGCGCCGGGCGCTGCGCGCCTCCGGAGCGAGATCGGGCCAGCGGTCGTTGTAGCGGGGATCGCCGCGGTAGGTCGCCAGCAGCGGATCGTCGGCGAGATCACGCTCCCATTCCTGCTCGAACAGTGCGTGCAGGTCCGCTGCGGCGTTCCCGGCCACGGCCAGCGGTGGCGCGAACAGCGCGATCAGGCACAGGGCGGAAACGATTGCTCCAGGCGGCTTCATCGGCGCTCCGGGCCGGGGTCATGGGGTTCCGGCTGGACGGCGACTATACCGCCGTGACGGGGCCGCGCGCAGGCGTGTAGAATCGGCACCTTCGCGATGAGATCCAGCCGGAGAGTCCGCAGCAATGCGGCGCCGAAGGCGCAACCCGCCCGGAAACGCTCAGGCATCAGGAACGGCCGGATCTCGCGAACTCTGGAGAGTGGCCTGGTCAGGCCCACCGAAGGGGAGCGGCCGCGGGAGTCACCCGCGAGCCCCATCTCTCAGGTCCAAGGACAGAGGGGCGGCGTGCCAGTGGGGTGCGCCGCCCTTTGTGTTTTTGCAGGCAGTGATGCTGCCGGGACAGGCGAAGATGGGACGACGCACGCCACTCTACGAGCAACATTGTGCGGCCGGCGGGCGCATGGTCGAGTTCGGCGGCTGGGACCTGCCGGTCGGCTATGGCTCCCAGATCGAGGAACATCATGCGGTCCGGCGCGATGCCGGCGTCTTCGATGTCTCGCACATGTGCGTCGTCGACCTGCGGGGGCCGGCGACCCAGGCGCTGCTGGCGCGGCTGCTCGCCAACGACGTGGGCCGGCTGACCGCGCCTGGCAAGGCGCTCTATTCCTGCATGCTGCGCGAGGATGGCGGCGTGCTGGACGACCTGATTGCCTTCCGTCTCGATCCCGACTGGTTCCGCCTGGTGGTCAACGCGGCCACGGCGGAGAAGGACCTGGAGTGGATCGGCAGCCACGCCGCCCTGGCGGGTGTGACCGTGACGGCGCGCCGCGAACTTGCGCTGCTCGCGGTGCAGGGACCCAAGGCGCGCGCGAAGACGCTGCCGTTGCTGCCCACGGATTGCATGGCCGCAGCCGCGGAGCTGCGTCCGTTCTTCGGCCAGCCCGGCGGGGACTGGTTCGTGTCGCGCACCGGCTACACCGGCGAGGATGGCTTCGAGGTCGCATTGCCGGCTGCGGAGGCCCCTGCCTTCTGGACCGCGCTCGTCGCCGCCGGAGTGCGGCCCTGTGGCCTCGGCGCCCGCGATACGCTGCGCCTCGAGGCCGGCATGAATCTCTATGGCCAGGACATGGACGAGAGCGTGACACCGCTCGAATCGGGCCTCGCCTGGACGGTCGTGCTGGACGATGCGCGCGATTTCATCGGCAAGGCAGCGTTGATCGAGCAGCGCCACGTCGGCCCGCGGCGCCGGCTTGCCGGACTCGTGCTGCAGGAGCGCGGTGTGCTGCGCAGCCACCAGCGGGTGGTTGCCGCCGATGGCGGGGAGGGCGCGGTCACGAGTGGCACCTTCGCGCCGACGCTGGAGCGTTCCATCGGACTGGCGCGGTTTCCGGTGGCAACGGATGGGATGGTTCAAGTGGAGATCCGCGGGCGCCTGTTGCCCGCGCGGGTGGTCAAGCCGCCGTTCGTCCGGAACGGCCGCATCCTGGTCGAATTCTGAGACGGAGAGGGACATGAGCGAAATACCGGCGGAACTGCGTTATACGAAGAGCCACGAGTGGGTGCGGGCGCTGCCGGACGGCAGCCTGATGGTCGGCATCACCGATCATGCCCAGGGCGCGCTCGGCGACCTGGTCTTCGTCGAGGTGCCCGAGGCTGGCCGCCAGCTGTCGGCCGGGGATGCCTGTGCGGTCGTCGAGTCCGTCAAGGCCGCCTCGGACATCTACGCGCCGCTTGGCGGCGAGGTGCTGGCCGGCAACGATTCGCTGGCGACCCAGCCGGAGCTCGTCAATCAGGATCCCTATGGCCAGGGCTGGATCCTGCGCCTGCGCCCGGATGCCGACCCGGACAGCGCCCTGCTGATGGATGCGGCCGCATACGGCGAGTTCGTCGCCGCCGGGCACTGAACATGCCCTATATCCCGCATACGGCCGAGGATGTGCGTGCGATGCTCGGGCGCATCGGCGCGCATTCGACCGCGGCCCTGTTCGACGAGATCCCGCCTGGACTCGGCGTGGACACCTTGCCGGGCGTGCCGCCAGCGCTGTCGGAAATGGAGATCACGCGGCTGGCCATGGAGCGTGCGTCGCGGGACGGGCGGCCGCTGAATTTCGTCGGCGCCGGAGCCTACGAGCACCACATCCCGGCTCCGGTCTGGGCGCTCGCGACGCGCGGCGAATTCTACAGCGCCTACACGCCGTACCAGGCCGAGGCCAGCCAGGGCACGCTGCAGGTCATGTACGAGTACCAGTCGATGATCGCTGCGCTGACCGGGCTCGACGCCTCGAATGCCTCGCTGTACGACGGCGCCTCGGCACTGGCCGAGGCTTGCCTGATGGCGGTGCGGGCGCATCGACGCTCGCGCTCGGCACGCATCCTGGTGCCCCGCACCGTCAATCCGGTGTGGCGCCGGGTCGCGCGCGCGATCACCGAGGGCCAGGGCCTCGTCCTCGAGGAATTGCCCTGGTGTCCGCAGTCCGGCACGACCGCGACGGAAGCCCTGGCGGCGCATGCGGGTGAGGACATCACTGCGGTCGTGATCCAGCAGCCCAACTTCTTTGGCCAGCTCGAGGACGTGGATGCGCTGACCCGCCAGGCGCGCGCGCTGGGGGCGCTGGTGATCGCAGTCGCCAATCCCGTCGCTCTCGCGCTCCTGAAACCACCCGGGGAGTGGGGCGATGGCGGTGCCGACATCGCCTGTGGCGAAGCCCAGCCGCTCGGGATCCCGCTGTCTTCGGGCGGACCCTACCTGGGATTCATGGCGACCCGCATGGAGCATGTGCGGCAGATGCCGGGCCGGATCGCCGGCCGGACCGTCGACCAGGCCGGCCGGCCGGGCTACACGCTGACGCTGCAGGCGCGCGAGCAGCACATCCGCCGCGGCAAGGCGACCTCGAACATCTGCACCAACCAGGGCCTGCTGATGACGGCGGCGACGATCCACCTGTCCCTGCTCGGCCCGGCGGGGCTCACGCGCGTCGCCGAGGCCTGCGTTGCCCGCAGCCGGGAACTGGTCGCCGCGCTGACGGCGAGCGCCGGCGCACGCACGGTCTTCGCCGGGCCGCGCTTCCATGAGGCGGTGCTTGGACTCGAGGTTCCGGTCGCACCGGTGCTGGAGGCGCTGGCTGGGCAGGGCATCGTCGGCGGCTGGGATCTCACCGGTGACTACCCGGAGCTCGGCCACGCGCTGCTGGTCTGCGCGACCGAGACCCGCACCACCGCCGACATCGGGACGTATGCGCGCGCCCTGGAGTCGCTGCTGGACCGGGCGAGGGCCGCCTGATGGAGAACGCAATGCAGGCACGGGAACCGGTGATCTTCGAGCTGTCGCGCCCGGGTCGCACCGCCGCTGCGCAACAGCCGCCGCCGGCGCCGGCGCACGACATCCCGGAGCGCTATTGCCGGCAGCGGCCACCGGCCCTGCCGGAAGTCTCCGAGCTGCAGGCCGTGCGCCATTTCACGCGGCTGTCGCAGCAGAACTTCAGCATCGACACCCGGTTCTACCCGCTGGGTTCCTGCACGATGAAGTACAACCCGAAGGTGTGCAACGCGCTGGCGATGCTGCCGGGGTTCCTGGACCGCCATCCGCTCGCGCCGGCGGTGACCGGGCAGGGCCTGCTCACCTGCCTGTTCGAGCTGCAGGAGATGCTCGGGGCGGTGACCGGCATGGCCGGCGTGTCGCTGACACCGATGGCCGGTGCGCAGGGCGAGTTCGCCGGGGTCGCGATGATCCGGGCCTATCACCGCGGCCGCGGCGACCTGCAGCGCAACGAGATCATCGTGCCGGACGCGGCCCATGGCACCAATCCGGCGACCGCGACGATGTGCGGCATGAAGGTCCGTGAGCTCGCTTCGGGGCCGGACGGCGACGTCGATCTCGCCGCGCTGGATGCGGCATTGTCGCCGGCGACTGCCGGCATCATGCTGACCAACCCGAGCACGCTCGGCGTGTTCGAGCGCAACATCGTCGAAGTCGCGCGCCGCGTGCATGCCGCCGGTGGCCTCCTGTACTACGACGGTGCCAATCTCAATGCGATCCTCGGCAAGGTGCGCCCGGGCGACATGGGTTTCGACGTGATCCATGTGAACCTGCACAAGACTTTCTCGACGCCACACGGTGGCGGCGGGCCCGGTGCCGGCGCCGTCGGCGTGGGCGAGCGCCTGCTGCCCTACCTGCCGGTGCCGGTCGTCGGTCGCGACGGCGCCGGCTATCGCTGGCTGGACGAGCGCGACCTGCCGCAGTCCATCGGCCGGCTGTCGGGTTTCATGGGCAATACCGGCATCCTGTTGCGAGCCTGGGTCTACCTGCGGATCCTCGGCGCGGACGGCCTGCGACGCGTTGCGGAGTTCTCGACGCTGAATGCGAACTACCTGCTCGCGCGACTCATCGAGGCGGGTTTCGATCCGGCCTGTCCCGGGCGCCGCGCCAGCCACGAGTTCAGTCTCACGCTGCGACGGGAGGCCCGCGAATTCGGGGTCACCGCGATGGATTTTGCCAAGCGGCTGCTCGATTACGGGTACCATGCGCCGACCACGTATTTCCCGCTGCTGGTGCCGGAGTGCCTGTTGATCGAGCCGACCGAGACCGAGAGCCGCGAGGAGCTGGACGGCTTCGTCGAGGCGCTCAGCGCGATCCGGCGCGAGGCCGGCACCGACCCGGAGCTGGTCCGCGGTGCACCGCACACACTGCCGGTGCGGCGCCTCGATGATGTGCGCGCCGCGCGCCAGCTCGACCTGGCGTGGAGACCAGCCAGCCAGTGAATCAGCGCCCGGACAAGTTGACCGGGCTCGTGCGGCTGACCCGGGCCTTCACCAGCACCGGGCGCGGCTTCGCGGCGGCCTGGCGCGAGGAAGCGGCGTTCCGGCAGGAATGCCTGCTCGCTGCCGTGGTCCTGCCACTCGGCCTGTGGCTCGGCGTAACCGGGCTGGAACGGATCGCGCTGGTCGGCCCGATGCTGCTCGTGCTGATCGTCGAGCTGCTGAACAGCGCCATCGAGGCGACCGTGGACCGCATCGGCATGGAGCGCCACCCGCTGTCGGGGATCGCCAAGGAACTGGGTTCGGCCGCGGTGTTCGTGGCCTTCGTGCTGCTGGGCCTGTGCTGGACACTGGTCTTGCTGGACCACCTCTGAGTCTGGAGCATCGATGACGGCTCTGATCTGCGGTTCGCTCGCCTTCGATACGGTGATGGTCTATCCGGGTCGCTTCCGCGACCAGATCCTCGCCGACCGGATCCACATGCTGAACGTGTCCTTCATGGTGCCGAAGCTCAGCCGTCACTACGGTGGCTGTGCCGGCAACATCGCCTACAACCTGAACCTGCTGGGCGGCGAGGGCAGCGCGCTCGGCACGGTCGGGCACGATTTCGGTCCCTACCGCGACTGGTTCGACCGCAACGGCCTGTCCGCGAGCCATGTGCTCGAACTCACCGACGAGTACACGGCGCAGGCCTACATCACCACCGATCTCGACGACAACCAGATCACCGCGTTCCACCCCGGCGCGATGAACCGCTCCCACGAGCTGGCCGTGCCGGCCGGGGCCGGCTGCACGATCGGCATTGTTTCGCCCGACGGCCGCGAGGGCATGATCCAGCACGCCGCGCAGTTTGCCCGCGCGGGTATTCCGTTCATCTTCGATCCGGGACAGGCCATGCCTCTGTTCGGTGGCCAGGACCTCGAAGCCTTCATCGACCAGGCGACCTGGGTCGCGGTCAACGACTACGAGGGCCAGTTGCTGCAGGAGCGCACCGGTCTCGCAGCCGCGGCAATTGCGGCGCGCGTGGAGGCCTATGTCGTCACCCGCGGCGCCGAGGGTTCGCTGATCCATGCCGGTGGTCGGGTGCTCGAGATTCCCGCGGTGCGTCCGCGCCAGGTGCTGGATCCGACCGGTTGCGGCGATGCCTATCGCGCCGGCCTGCTGTTCGGCCTGATGCGCGGCTGCGACTGGGCAACCACGGGGCGGATCGCCTCGCTCCTGGGTTCGATCAAGATCGCCGTGGCCGGGACCCAGCGCCACGGCTTCACTCCGGAGGAATTCGGCGATCTTTTCCATGCCGCCTTCGGCTACCGGCTGGACTGAGACCTTGCGCCGCCTGGCGGGACTCACGGCCTCGCTGCTGCTGCTGCCGCTCACGACCCAGGGCGCCGCGGACGATCCGGCGGCGCGCTGGACGCGGACACTCGAGCGCATCGCGCCGGCCGTGGTCGCGATCCAGGTCGACGCGACGCGCGCCTTCGACACCGAGTGGAACGCCAGTTCGCAGGCCACCGGATTCGTCGTCGACGCCGGGCGCGGGCTGATCCTGACCAACCGGCACGTCGTGACGCCGGGGCCGGTGACCGCGCAGGCGACCTTCATCAACCGCGAGGAAGTCGAACTGCTCCCGGTCTATCGCGACCCGGTGCATGACTTCGGTTTCTACCGCTATGACCCGGAGAAGCTGCGCTTCATCCACCCCGAGGCCCTGCCGCTCCATCCGGAGGGTGCGCAGACCGGCGTCGAGATCCGCGTCGTCGGCAACGATGCCGGCGAGCAACTGTCGATCCTGGCCGGCACGCTGGCGCGCCTCGACCGGCAGGCACCCGAGTACGGTGCCGGCAAGTACAACGACTTCAATACGTTCTATTACCAGGCGGCGTCTGGGACCTCGGGCGGCTCGTCGGGTTCGCCGGTGATCGACATTGCCGGCCGGGTTCTCGCGCTCAACGCCGGAGGCTCGGCGGAGGCCGCCTCGAACTTCTACCTGCCGCTCCCGCGCGTCGCCCGTGCGCTGGCACTGCTGCAGGCGGGACGGCCCGTGAGCCGCGGCACGCTGCAGACCGTGTTCCGCTATACCCCCTATGACGAACTGCGCCGCCTGGGCCTGCCGACGGCGATGGAAGCCGCGGCACGGGCCGCGGCCCCCGGGCGCACCGGCATGCTGGTCGTGACCGAGGTGCAGTCGGGCGCTGCGGCGGACCGCGAGCTGGCGGTCGGGGACATCCTCGGCGAAGTGGACGGTCGCGCGATCGCCGATTTCGAAACGCTCGAAGCGCTGCTCGACGAACGCGTCGGCGCGACCGTCCAGCTCATGCTGTTCCGCGGTGGCGAAGCCCTGAAGGTCAGCCTTCCGGTGCAGGACCTGCACGCGCTCGCACCGGATGAATACGTCGAGATCGGCGACGGCGTGCTGCACACGCTGTCCTGGCAGATGGCCCGCCACATGAATGTGCCGGTGGCCGGTGTCTATGTGGCCAATCCGGGCTATCTGTTCGCCGCCGCGGGAATTCCGCGCAGTGCGGTGCTGACCGAGCTAAATGGCCGGCCGCTCGGCGGACTGGCGGATGCGCGCGCGGTGCTGGCGACGCTCGGGCACGGCCAGCGCGTCACGGTACGCTTCTTCACCCCCGAGGAACCGCGCGTGCTGCAGCTGCGGTCACTGCGCATCGACCGGCGCTGGTTTCCGGCGCGCTGGTGCCAGCGCGACGATACGCTGGGTCGCTGGCCCTGCGCGGAGCTGCCGGCCGGAGCGGACGCACCGCCGCCCGCGCCGGTCAGCACGCGCTTCACGCAGACCGGTGACAGCGTCGTCGATGCCGTCGTGCCGTCGCTGGCGCTGGTCGAGTTCAGCATGCCGTATCCGGTCTCCGGGGTGACCGAGCGGAACTATCACGGCACTGGAGTCGTGCTCGACGCCGCGCGTGGCCTCGTCGTCGTGGACCGCAATACCGTACCGGTGGCACTCGGCGACCTGCGCCTGACCTTTGCCGGCACCGTGGAGGTGGACGCGCGCGTCGAGTACGTGCATCCGCTGCACAACCTCGCGATCGTGCGCTATGACCCGGCCGGACTCGGCGACACGCCGGTACGGGCAGTGCGGCTGGCCACGCGCCTGCCGGACAACGGTGAGGAAGTCCGCGTGGTGGGGCTCGGGCCGGATCACCGCGTGGCCTCGCAGCGGGCCCGGGTCGCCTCGCTCGCACCGGTTGCGTTCCCGCTGTCCCGCTCGCTGCAGTTTCGCGATGCCAACCTGGAGACGATTCGCCTGGCCAACGGTCCGCAGGAATTCGACGGCCTGGTCCTCGACCGGCGCGGAGCGGTGCTGGGCCTGTGGTCGAGCTTCGCCTGGATGGAGGGGCGGCAGGTCGAGCAGCAGAACCAGGGTATCCCGGCGGCGCTGGTGCAGGAGCTGCTCGAACACGTGCGCGATGGACGGCCGCTGTATTCACTCGAGGCTGAATTCGCGCCATTGCCGCTGGCCGCGGCGCGCCAGCTCGGGCTCGACGCCAGCTGGATCGGGCGGCTGGAGCGGCAGGATCCCGCGCGGCGCCAGGTCCTCACGGTCGAACGGGTCGTCGCCGGTTCACCGGCTGCCACGGTGCTGTTGCCGGGCGACCTGCTGCTGGCCATCGACGGTCGCCTCATCAGTGGATTCGCCGACCTGCGCGCGGCCGTGCGCGCGCCGCGGGTACAGCTGACGCTGTGGCGCGGCGGAGCTGAAGCGAGGGTGCCGCTCGATACGGCGATGCCGGGTGGCCGTGACATCGATCGCCTGCTGGTCTGGGCCGGGGCGACACTGCAGGAGCCGCATCGTGCGCTGGCCGTGCAGCGTGGCATCCGGCCAGACGGCGTGTTCGTCGCGTTCTTCATGTATGGGTCGCCGGCATCGCGCTACCGGTTGTGGGCGGGCCGGCGGATCACCGAGGTGGACGGCACGCCGGTCCCGGACCTCGATGCGTTCATCCGCGCCGTCAGCGGCCGCGCCGACCGGTCCTCGATCCGGCTGCGTACCGTGGACTGGAATGACGCGGTCGAGGTCATCACCCTGCGTCTCGACCGGCACTACTGGCCCGCCTATGAGCTGCGGCGCAGCGACGATGGCTGGCAGCGCCGGCCCATCGATTGATGACCCCGGACCCGGCGCTGATCGAGCGGGCCGCCGCGCTGCTGCGCGCCGGCGAACTGGTCGCGTTTCCGACCGAGACCGTCTACGGACTCGGCGCGGACGCCCGCAACCCAAAGGCGGTCGCGCGGATCTTCGCCGCCAAGGGCCGGCCGCCGACACATCCGCTGATCGTGCATGTCAGCGACCTGCGCGCGGCGACCGCGTGGGTGGCGGAGATGCCCGAGGCGGCACGGCGACTGGCCGCGGCCTTCTGGCCGGGCCCGCTGACCCTGGTGTTGCCGCGCGCCGGGTTCGTTGCCGATGCCGTGACCGGCGGTCAGCCGACCGTAGCCCTGCGCGCACCCGCTCACCCGGTGGCGCGCGCGCTGCTCGCGGCCTTCGGCGACGGGATCGCGGCGCCATCCGCCAACCGCTATGGCCGCATCAGTCCGACCTGCGCAGCGCACGTCATCGAGGAACTCGGCGACCGGGTGGCGCTGGTGCTGGATGGGGGTGACAGCGCCGTAGGGCTCGAGTCGACCATCGTCGGCTGCACGAGGACGGGACTGGCGCTGCTGCGTCCCGGCAGCATCTCGCGCTCGCAGATCGCGGCAGTGGCCGGGCCCGTCGATGCGCCCGGTGAGGCTGCACCGCGCGTGCCCGGTTCGGACCGCGCCCATTACGCACCGCGCACGCCGCTGCGGCTGCTGGAATCCGGCGAACTGCGCGAGGTCGCCGGCATCGCGCTCGCCGCCGGCGAGAAGATCGCGGTGCTGGCCCGGGGTGCGCAGCCACCGGAGGCCTCCGGTGCCGTGTGGCGCCAGCTCGGCCCGGATGCCGCCGACTACGGGCGGCGGCTGTATGCAACGCTGCGCGAACTGGATGCGGCTGGCGTCGCGCGAATTCTCGTCGAGCGGGTTCCGGGCACTGAGGCCTGGGCCGCGATTGACGACCGCCTGCGTCGTGCGGCAGCTGGCGCGAATGCCGGCGCGGCGCCGCTGGCCGATACGCCCTGAACGGGCGGATCAGCGGAGCTGCACGTTCTCGGTCAGGAGCCGGTTGATATCGCTGATGCCGGTGCCATCGAGCGTGCCGGCGGCGAGTCGCAGCCGCAGCACGTTGATCAGGTAGTCATAGCGGCTGCGCGCGTAGTTGGTCTGCGCATCGAACAGCTGGCGCCGCGCATCGAGCACGTCCACCGAGGTGCGCGTACCGACCTCGTAGCCGGCCTCCGTCGCCTGCAGCGCCGTGTTCGCGGATTCGACCGCCTGGCGCAGCGAGCGCACCCGTGCAACCTCCGCATTCACACCGAGGTACGCATCGCGGGTCTCGCGCTCCGTCTGGCGCGCGACACGCTCGAGCCGTTCGCGAGCCGCCCGGTGCTGATACCCGGCCTGGCGGACGCGTGAGGACGTGGCGCCGCCGGAAAAGATCGGCACCGTCAGCTGCAGCGTGACGCTCGTATCCTCGGAGTCCGAATTGTTCGGGCCGCTGAATCCACCCGAGCTGAAGTCCGCCTCGAGATCGTATTGCGAGCGTGACACGACGAGGTCGAGGCTCGGGTAGTGGCCGCCGCGCTGGGCGCTGATGTTCTCGCGCGTGATGTCGGCGGCGAGCCGGCTGGAGACCAGGTGCAGGTTCTGCTCCATCGCCAGGCGCACCCAGTCATCGGCGTTGGCCGGGTCGGGGCCGGCGAGCGGCATGTCGGGACCCGGTCGCGCCAGTTCGTCGAAGGTCTCTCCGGTGAGCTCGCGCAGCTGCTCCTGCGTCGTCGCCAGGTTGCGCTTGGCCTGGATCAGGCTGGCACTCGCCGAATCGGACGCGGCTTTCGCTTCCTGCACGTCGGTAACGGCGATCAACCCGACCTCGAAGCGCTTCTCCGACTGTTCGAGCTGGCGCGCGATCGCATCATAGGTGGCCTGCGCAGCCTCGAGCGTATCCTGCGCGGCGAGCACGCTGAAATAGCCCTGGGCGGTGCGCAGGATCAGGTCCTGGCGGGCGGCGGCGTAGTCGGCCTCGGCCTGTGCAACCGTGGCGCTGGCGCGCCGCAGCGCGACCCAGTTCTCCCAGCGGAACACGTTCTGGCGCAAGGTGAGGTCCCAGCTCGTCCGGGTCGCATCGCTCTCACTGTCGATGTTCACGATTGCGATGCCGGTGCCGGTGCTCTGGAAGAACGTACGCGAACCATCGGACGAACTGTCATCGTAGGATCCGCCGGCCGAAATCTGCGGCAACAGCGCCGCCCGCGCCTGCGGCCGCGCCTCGAGAGCCGCCAGGCGGTTGGCGTCCGCCTCGCGGATCAGCGGGTCACTCTGCTCCGCCTTCTGATAGACGGCTTCGAGATCGACCGCGCCGGCGAGCGAGGTGGCCGCGAAGCTTGCGGTGCACAGGATCGAGCGAAGGAAGAGCCGGGTGTTCATACGGAGCGTTCCCTTGGCGCAGACTCAGACGGTGAAAGCGAATACTACTGTACTACCAGTGTATATCACTATATAACCTGTTTCAAGAGCACCGGACCCGACGGCTTCGCCGGACTGTCCGGTCGCTCAGAATAGGAAATGTGGGGCCGGACTCGCGTTTACCAGCGGCTCGATGCAGGTTTCCAGGACCGTTTCGGCGAGCCATGCATCAGCGGCAGTGCGCGTGACGAGGCGCGCTTCCATGACCGGTGGCAAACCCACGATTGCGAACAGCCGACCGCCGACCGCCAGGGCCCGTTCGAAGCGCGGGTCGTACACCGGCAGGGAGCCGGTCAGTACGATCGCATCATAGCCAGGCGGCAGTGACAGGCCGAAGACGTCGCCCGTCTGGACCCGCACCCGTCCATAGCCGAGCGCCGCCAGGGTGGCTCGTGCGCCCTGGGCGAGGCCCTCATGGATTTCCAGCGATTCGACGGCGCCGGCCAGTTCAGCGAGGCAGGCGGCGAAGAAGCCGGTTCCGGTGCCCACCTCGAGCACGCGCTCGCCGCGTTCGAGGCCCAGGGCCTGCAGCATGCGTCCCTCGATCTTCGGCGCCAGCATCGTCTGTCCGTGGCCGATCGGGATCGCAGTGTCCGCGAAGGCGACGCTGCGGTACTGTTCCGGCACGAAACGCTCGCGGGGCACGGCCGCCAGTGCCTCCAGGACGCGCGGATCCAATACATCCCAGGCCCTGACCTGCTGGTCGATCATCTGGCGGCGAGCGAATTCGAGGTTGTCGGTCATAGCGGTTTCTGCTGGCAGGGATGAAGCCCGGGTCGGGCCGCAGAGGTTACGGCCTCGGCGGGTGCCGGACAAGCGTGAATCTCCGAATCATTATGGTGAATCGCGACGGGTACGGGCACAAGCCTGGGATATGCTGGCCGCAGACTGGGTGACACAAGAAAACGACGGGGATGACAGGCGCGATGGCGATCCCGGAGATCGTGGCTTTGGCATTGGCGGTACTGGCCGCCGTCCTGGGCGTGATCGTCTGGGTGGACCGGCGTGAACTGCGACGGCTGGAGCAGTCGTCCGCGGCGGAGCCGGAGGTCGCGGGCATTGCGGCGGGGGCGGACGCCATGACCCAGGCGTTCCTGTTGGCCATGCGCGAGCCGGCCCTGGTCCACGGCGAGCACATCCTGGCGGTCAACCAGCCCTTCGCCAGCCTGGTGGGAGCCGCGGCCGAGCAGCTGTGCGGGCGCAAGCTGGCCGAGCTGGTCACTCCGGAGTACACGGCGCTGGTCACGCTCGCCGTCGAGCGCACCCTTGCCGGTGAACCCGGGCCCGCGCGCACCGAGGCTGAGCTGGCCGATGCGCACGGGCAGGTCACTCGCGTGGAACTCGAGGCGAGCCCTTTCGATGCGGGTGAGCGCCGGCTGGTGCTGCTGACGGCGCAGGAGATGTTGCCGCGCAGCGAGGCACCGGCGCTGTCCCTGCCGCCGGCGCGCGCCTGGCGGGCACTGGAGTCCCTCGGCGAGGGACTGCTGACCACCGATGCCGCGGGGCGCATCGATTACCTGAATCGTTCCGCGGAGCAGTTGACCGGCATCCGCAGCGAGGATGCCATCGGCCGCTTGTTCGGCGACCTGATTGCGTTTGTCGAGGAGCAGGATCGGCGGCCGCTGCCAGACCCCGTACAGCAATGCCTGGCCAGCGGCGTCCGGGTCGGACTGGCGCGCCGGGCGCTGCTGATCGCGCGCACCAGCGGCAGCGAGCTGGGGGTCGAGGCCGCCGCTGCCCCAATCCGCGCCGGCGAAGGCGAACTGGTGGGCACCGTCGTCCTGCTGCACGACGTCACTGAACTGCGCGGCATCACGCGGCAGATGTCCTACCAGGCAACCCACGATGCGCTGACCGGGCTGGTGAATCGCCGTGAATTCGAGCGCCGGCTGGGCGAGGCGCTGGAGACTGCGCGCGGTGGGCGCCAGGGCCACGTGATGTGCTATCTGGACCTGGATCGCTTCAAGGTGGTCAACGACACCAGTGGCCACGTCGCCGGCGACAACCTGTTGCGCGAGGTAGCGGCGCTGATCCGCGAGGCGGTCCGCGATTCGGACACCGTGGCGCGGATCGGTGGCGATGAGTTCGGCGTGCTGCTGGTCGGTTGCCCGCTGGACAAGGCGCGCCAGATTGCCGACGACATCTGGCGGGCCATTGGCGAGTACCGTTTCGTCTGGAAGGACCGGATCTTCAGCATCGGAGTCAGCGTCGGACTGGTGGAGATCTCGAGCGACGCGAACTCGCTCGAGGAGCTGATCAGCGCCGCGGATTCAGCCTGCTACGTCGCCAAGCGGCAGGGCGACAGCCACGTGCACGTCTACTCAGCCCACGACGAGGCGGTCGCGCGCAGCCGCGGCGAGATTCACTGGCTGCAGAGACTGCAGGTTGCACTGCGCGACGGCTTCTTCGAGCTGTTCGTGCAGCCGATCGAGCCAACCCAGGACGATATCGCCGGTGGTCCGTCGCTGGAGGTCTTCGTGCGGCTGCGTGACGAGGGCCAGACGATCGCGCCGGCGGAGTTCTTCCCGGCCGCCGAGCGCTACCGGCTGCTGCCGATGATCGACCGCTGGGTGCTGAATGCCGCGCTCGGCGCGCTGGCCGCCGGGGCCCTGCGGCTGGTGCCGGGACGCAGTCTCGCCATCAATGTATCGGGGCAGACGCTGGCTGATCCGGCCTTCCTCGAGTACGTAGTCGACGAACTCGACCGCAGCGGCGTCGCGCCCGCGCTGCTGTGCTTCGAAGTCGCTGAAACCGCGGTAATCGGCAATCTCGAGCAGGCCCGGCGCTTCGTCGAGGTGCTGCACGGCATGGGCTGCCGTTTTGCGCTCGACGACTTCGGCAACGACCTGGGCGGCTTTTCGAACCTGCGGCAGATGCCGCTGGACTACCTGAAGATCGATGGTTCCTTCATTCGCGATCTGGCGCACAACCCGGTCAACCAGGCGGTCGTGACCGGCGTGATCGGCATGGCGCGCACGCTCGGCTTCCGGCTGATCGCCGAGCAGGTCGAGGATGCGGCCGCACTCGAGGCCGCGCGGGCGATGGGTATCGACTTCGTGCAGGGCTATGCGATCGGTCGGCCGCGGCCGCTGCCGATGGCGGCGTGAGGGCGGTGCTGCGTCCGGCTCAGGGCGAGCTGGTGTTCCGGGACGGCAGACGCGCGCGATCGCGCAGGTAAGCCTGCAAGGCCGCGACGTCCGCGCGGTCCAGGTAGCGGGCGAACGACGGCATGCCATTGGGTACGAGCGAGCCATCGAGCAGGATCGACGGCAGCGCCTCGATCAACCGGGAATCACGCAGGTCCGGAGCACCGCCGGCGTTGATCGCGCCCGGCCCGTGGCAGCTGCCGCAATGCGCCGGGTACAGCGCCTGGCCGCGCTGCACCAGCGGGTCACTGCTGACCGGCCGGGCCGGAGGCTGCGGCAGCGCTGGTGGCATCGGTGGCAGCTGGGCCTTGCCGCCAAGGCGAAATGCCAGCAGCCGCCGGCCTTCGCCGTAGCGATAGCCATGCGCCGCCAGGCGTGGCTCCTGGGCAAAGCCGCCGCCGATACCGGCCATTACGGCGATGTATTGCTCGCCATCAATGCTGTAGATCGCAGGGCCACCCATGACCGCATTGTTCGTTGGCGCGGCCCACAGCTGCTGGCCGCTCGCTGCATCGAAGGCCAGCAGCCGGCCGTCACCGGTGCCGGCGAACACCAGGTTTCCCGCCGTGGCCGCGGTGCCGCCGACGAATTCTGAGGGCAGTGCGACGCGCCAGGCCTCGCGCTGGCGGACCGGATCCCAGGCCAGGAGACCACCGGTTCCCGGCTGGCCGGAGGGCCGGATGCCGACCATGTCGAAAATGCCCTGCTTGAAGTTCCAGGACTCCAGGCCGGGATCGCTCAGGATCACCGAAAAATCGCGATACGCGAAAAAGGCCAGCCCGCTGCGCGGGTCGAAAGACATCGGCTGCCAGTTGTGTCCTCCCGCGGGACTCGGCGCGAGTTCGAACGGACCGTCTTCCATGCGGGCGCCCCGGCGCAGGACGGGCCGCCCGGTCTGTGGATCGATGCGCTCCGCCCAGGTCACGCGCACGAATTTCTCCGCGGAGATCAGCTGGCCGCTCAGGCGATCGAGCACGTAGAAGAAGCCATTCTTCGGTGCCTGCAGCAGCACCTTTCGCAGCCGTCCATCGATCTGCAGGTCGGCGAGGACCATGTCCATGGCCGCCGGGTAGTCCCAGGTGTCTCCTGGCGAATTCTGGTAGTGCCACACATAGCGACCGGTGCTCGCGTCCACGGCGACGATCGAGGCGAGGAACAGGTTGTCCCCGCCGCCCGGGCTGCGACGGCTCTGCAACCACGGTCCGCCATTGCCGAAGCCGAGGTAGACCAGTCCCGCCTCGGCGTCGTAGGAAAAGGCGTTCCAGGGATTGCCCCCGCCGCCGTACTTCCACCATTCCCCGTTCCAGGTCGCCGCCGCCATCCGCATGGCCTCGGACTCGAAGCCCACCGCCGGATCGCCGGGCACCGCGTGAAAGCGCCACAGCAGTTCGCCGGTCTCGGCGTCGTAGGCCGACGCGTAGCCGCGCGTGCCGATGTCACCACCGCTGTTGCCGATGATCACGCGGCCATCGAATACGCGCGGCGCGCCGGTGATGCCGTAGGGGATGGCCGGGTCGAAGGTCTGCGCTTCCCAGAGCTTGCGACCATCGGTCGCGTCGAGGGCGATCAGCCGGCCATCGGCGACCGCCACATAGACCTTGCCCTGCCACAACGCCACGCCGCGGTTGCGGTCCCAGACCACTGCATTGGCCGAGCGCAGCTGGGCCTGCGGGTCATGACTCCAGAGCAGCTGGCCGGTGCGGCCATCGACCGCAAATACGACCCCCCAGCTGCCCGTTGTGTAGAGGATGCCGTTCGCGACCAGTGGGGTTGCCTCGATGGTTCCCTTCGATGGCAGGTCCAGGTACCAGGCGAGACCGAGTCCACAAACATTGCCTGGCGTGATCTGCGCGAGCGGGCTGAATCGCTGCTCGGCATAGGTCCGCCCATGGCTGAGCCAGTCCTGGCCGCGCAACGGGTCATTGATCGCCGCGGCATCGATCGAGCGGGTGGCCTCCAATGCAGCCCGGGTGCCGTCGTTCTGCGCGAGCCCGTTCGTGCAGACGAATAGCAGGGCGGCCGCAATGATTCCGGTCCGGCTGGCGCGAGCGTTCATCTTGAGCGGCCTGTTGGAATATTTGACAATGGTTGAGTGCATATACTATTAATGATAGCAACCAGACAGCAAATCGGCTGACTACAACAGGGGAGGATCCATGTCCGCAAACCTTCAGGCGGCCGTACGCCGTGCGACTGGTACCGCGATCGCCGCCGGCTTCCTCGCTGTCCTCCCGCTGCCGGGCGTGGCCCAGCCGGGCCCGACCTCGGCACCGGATATCGACGAAATCATCGTCACCGGCAGCCGGATCCGCGGCGTCGAGGCCGTCGGGTCCGCCGTAATCGCGATCGAACGCCAGGACATACGCGAACTCGGCGCAGCGACTACCGGGGACCTGCTGCGCGAGCTGCCGCAGGTGCAGGGCCTCGGCGCCTCGGAAACGGCTTCCGGCGCGCAGAATGCAGCGGCCAACGTCACGCGCAGCCTGTCGGTCAATCTCCGTGGGATCGGCTCGAATGCGACGCTGCTGCTGCTGAACGGCCGGCGCCTGCCGGCGGCGGGCACCCAGGGGCAGATCGCGGATGCGTCGGTCATTCCCTCGCTGGCGATCGAGCGGCTGGAGGTCGTGGCGGATGGCGGTTCGGCGATCTACGGTTCCGACGCCGTGACCGGCGTCGTCAGCATGATCACCCGTCGCCAGTTCACCGGGCAGGAGTCCAGCGGCCGCTATGGTTTCGCGGATGGCTACTCCGACTTCACTTTGGGGCACGTCGCCGGCTTCTCGTGGAGCAGCGGCCGCGCGATGGTCGCGCTGGAGCACAGCGAACACGAAGCGCTCGAGGGCCGGGATCGCAGTTTCCATACCAGCGATCATCGCAGTGCCGGCGGCACTGACCGCCGGGCGCAGCAATGCAACCCGGGTACCATCGTGGTCGGTGGAGTTCCCTACGCGATCCCCGCCGGCGGCGTGACCCCGGCGACGGCCGGTACCCTGGTCGCGGGTACCCGCAACCTCTGCGACAACGTGCCAAGGGGAGACATCATCCCTGAGCTCGAGCGCAACAGTTTCCTGGTCAATGCCGAGCAGCAGTTCGGGGACGCGGTCACGCTGTTTGCGGAAGGCTTCTATTCACGGCGCGAATTCGTGCTGCAGGACAGCGGCATCGTCTCCAACCTGACTGTGCCCAGCACGAACCCTTTCTATGTCAATCCGACCGGTGGCACTGGTCCGGTGACGGTGCAGTACGACTTCATCAATGATGGAGGATTGCCGCGCAATCCCGGCTATGCCGAGTCGTGGCAGGGGGTGGTCGGACTGCGCTACGACTTCGCATCCGACTGGCAGGGGCAGTTTCACTATTCCTACGGCGAGAGCTCCGATGAAGTCAGCCGGCGCCGGAACCTGAATTCCACTCCCGCCGGCATCAACGCCTATCTCGCGAACCCGGACCCGGCGGTCGCCTTCAATCCCTTTGGATCGTCGGCGAACAACCCGGCGACGGTCGCGGCCGTGCGCAATGGCCAGTTCGTCATCCAGGGCGACACCAGCCTGATGGCCGTCGCCGCGCAGGTGGATGGACCCCTGTTCGAGGCCTCCGGTGGTCCGGTGCGACTTGCCGCCGGCGTCGAGTATCGCGAGGAAAAGCTGGGCGGGCTGCTGCAGTCGGGATCGACGACGGCACCGGTCCTGGTACCCAACAGTTCCGGGCGGGACGTCAAGGCCCTTTTCGCCGAGGTGTTCCTGCCGGTGTTCGGCGGCGCCGATGACGCCTCCGGGCACGGTTCGCTGGACCTTTCGATCGCCGGACGCTATGAGGAGTACAGCGACTTCGGCAGCACTTTCAATCCAAAATTCGGTTTCGTCTGGCGGCCTGCCGGCGCCCTCGCCGTGCGGGGCAGCTGGGGCACGTCCTTCCGCGCGCCGGGCCTGGCCGAGAACGATCCCCGATCCGGTGGCTACGGCCTGTACGGTGACACCCTGCCGTGCAACCACCGGCCTCCGGCCACCAGCTGCATTGGCATCGGCATCGCCGGGGGGAATGCGGATCTCACGGCCGAGGAGGCCGACACCTGGTCGGTCGGCTTCGACTACAACCCGGCCTGGCTGCCTGGTTTCAACCTGTCCCTCAGCTATTTCGATATCGACTACCAGAACCAGATCGTCGGACTGCGCGGTACGGCGGGCCTGCTGACCAACCCCATCTATGCGCAATACCGGATTCTCGATCCGACGCCGGAGCAGGTGACGGCGCTCCTGACCTCCGGCCTGCCGGTCAATACGCCGATCAACGCCGCGCTGGTGACCTATATCCAGGACGGCCGGCGCCAGAATCTCGGTGGCACGATCCTGCAGGGTTTCGATTTCGGGGTTCGCCAGGTCTGGGAGACGCAGGCCGGCCGCTTTACGGCGGGCGTGAGCGGCAGCTATCTCACGGAGCTGGAGACCTCGGTCGCGCCGGGTGCGCCGTTCACGAACGTGCGCAACACAATCAACAATCCGCTCAAGCTGCGCGCGCGCGGCAGTCTCGGCTGGAGTCGGGGTGACTTCAGCGCCGGCCTCGCGGTGAATCACTCCCCGGCCTATGACGAATCACCGGCCTTGGAGATCGATTCGTACACGACGGTCGACCTGTACCTGGGCGCCGATCTCGGCGAGCGGTCAGGCAACGGGTTCCTCAATGGCCTGAAGCTCAGCCTCAACGTCTCGAATCTGTTCGACGAGAGCCCGCCGTTCGTGGACCTCAACATCGTCGGCTATGACTCGCAGGTGGCAAGCCCGGTCGGCCGGCTGGTGGCGCTCACGATCTCGAAAGACTGGTAAGGCGCCACCGGATGCGGGTCGCGGTGCTCGCGCTGTTGCTCGCGGCAGTTGGGCCGGCAGCAGCGGTCGACCTGCCCGGTTGCGCGGAGCTGGCGAATTTCCGTGCGGCGGGAGTCGTTGTCACGGCGGCAACGCCGATCCAGCCGGCGCCCGCCTGGGAGCCGCCGGCGGGCCAGGGGCGCGGGCGACCCGTCACCGTGACCTTCTGCCGCATCGAGGGTGTGATCGAAGGGCGCATCGGCTTCGAACTGTGGCTGCCGGACCGTCCGGCCTGGAACCGGCGACTCCTGGGTGCCGGCGTCGGCGGTGATGCCGGTGTCTACAATTACCACGACCTGGCGCGGGGCCTCGAGGCGGGATTCGCGGCGGTGACCAATGACAGCGGTCACAAGGCCTCGGAAGCCAACTGGATGATGCGGCGCGAGGCCGTGCTCGACTACACGCATCGTTCGCAGCACCTGATGAATCGTGCCGCGCGCGCGCTGGTCGAGGCGCACTATGGCCAGGCTGCGGATTACGCCTATTTCATCGGCTGTTCCGGCGGCGGGCGCCAGGCGCTGAGCGAGATCCAGCTCTATCCGGACGATTACGACGGCGTGATCGCCGGCGCGGCGGGCCCGACGATGCCCATCATGTCGGTGCGCCACCTCTGGCAGGCGCTGTACCAGCAGCGCAACCCGGATGGCGCGATGAGCGACGCGGACTGGAACGTGGTGGCCGCCGCCGCGGCGCGCGCCTGTGACGCGGATGACGGACTCGCCGATGGGATCGTGGAGAATCCGGCCCGCTGCGTCTTCGATCCGGGCGTCGTGCAATGCCGGGACGGAGAGACTGCCGGCTGCCTGCCGGCAGCGAAGGTCACGACAGTGCGCACGTTCTACGCACCGCTGCGCGACGAGAATGGCCGGCAGCTGGACGGCGGACTCGTTCCCGGCGTTCGTACCCGGCCTGGTCCACCTTCGCCGCTGCTGCTGCCAGTCTTCGGACAGGGAGCCCACCAGCGTCTCGACTGGGATCCGAGCACACTGCACATGGCGAACGATCTCGCGCTGGTGGATCGGATGATGCCGAATCTGCGCGCCGACAATCCCGACCTGCGTCCATTCGCGCGGCGCGGCGGGCGCGTGATCCTGTACCAGGGCTGGCTCGATCCGTCGATCGTTGCGGACAACACGCTCGCCTATCACGCAGCGGTCCAGTCGGAAATGGGTGCCGACGCGGCCCAGGGCGCGATGCGGCTCTACATGGTGCCCGGCATGCTGCATTGCCGGGGCGGGGCGGGCGTCGATGAGTTCGGCGGTGCCCATGCGCGCCTGCCGCTCGGTGACGCGCAGCATGATCTGCTCGCTGCGCTGCAGCGCTGGGTCGAGGCGGGGGAGGCACCAGTGGACATCATCGGCTCGCGCCTCGAGAACGGTGCGACCGTGATGCAGCGCCGGCTGTGCCCGTACCCCGCGACCGCGGTCTATCAGGGCGGTGACCCGAACCGGGCGGGGAGCTTTCAGTGCCACTGAGCCTGCGGTGCCGCACGATTGCGGCGCTGGTGGTCCTCGTATGCGTGGCGGGACCGGCGTGGTCCGCGGCTCCGGAGGCGCGGCGGCTGGAGGGCGTGCACGAGAGCGGCGCGCACTGGGCCATCGATATGCCGGCGCACTGGAACGGCACGCTACTGCTCTATGCGCGCGGTTACCGGCCGACCGCACCGCTCGCGCCACCGGCGACGGCTCCCCGCGACATGCGCGAGAAGCTGCTCGCCGAGGGCTATGCGCTCGCCGCCTCCAACTATTCCGGTGACGGCTGGGCGCTCGAGGAAGCCCCGCGCGACCAGGTCCGGGTGCTGCAGGAATTCACTGCAAGATTCGGCGCACCGAAGCGGGCGATCGCCTGGGGTGACTCCATGGGCGGCCTGGTGACGGTTGCGCTCGCAGAGCGCGATGACCTGCGCATCGATGGAGCATTGTCCGTGTGCGGTTCCACCGGCGGCGCGCTCGGCATGCTGAACACCGCACTCGACGGCGCCTTCGCCTTCCGCAGCCTGCTGGCACCGGCATCGGATATCCGGCTCGTCGGTATCGATGACGACCCGGCCAACGCCAGGCGGGTGTTGGCCGTGCTGGAGCAGGCCCGGCAGAGCCCGGAGGGACGAGCGCGCATCGCGCTGGCGGCCACCCTGGCGCAGATTCCGCCGTGGACCGATCCGGCCGCAGCGGCACCGGGCGCGGAAGAAACGGTCCGCCAGGTCGAGGAACTCGCCAAGGCGGTCGTCGCCGGGATCTTCCTGCCGCGCGTTGACCAGGAGCGGCGCGCCGGTGGGATCACCTCTTGGAATGTGGGCGTCGATTATCGTGCGCAACTGCGCGCCTCGGGCCGGGAGCCATTCGTGCAGGCGCGGTATCGCGAGGCCGGGCTCGACCTGGAGGCGGATCTGGCCGCGCTGGCAGCGGCCCCGCGGATCCAAGCCGATGCGGCCGCCGTGGCCTACCTGCGCGCCCACTACGTGCCGACCGGGCGCTTGCGGGTGCCGGTCCTGACCCTGCATGAAGTCGGCGACGGCATGACCATCGCCAGCAATGCGCGTGCACTGGAGGACCTCGCTGCGCAGGCCGGCACCAGCGATCGGCTCGGCCAGCTGTTCGTGCAGGGTGCCGGACACTGTCGGTTCACGCCGGCCGAGCGCAGCGCCGCCCTGCGGTCGCTCGAGGAACGGATCGAGACCGGTCGCTGGCGGCTCACGCCCGCGGATGTCGCGCGCCGCACCGGGGATGCAGCCGGGACCGCGCGATTCGTCCGTCACCGGCCCGCTTCGCTGTTGCGCCATTGCGGTGCCACGGCCGGTTCCTGCGCTGGTGAGCCCGCTGTTGCCGGGGTGCGCTACGACGCCTCCCAGCGCAGCTCACAGTACGTGACGGTGCGCGACGGCACCCGACTGGCGGTGGCGGTTTTCCGCCCGGTCAGTGCCGGGACGCCGGAATCCTCGCCGCTGCCGGTCATCCTGGTGCATGCGCTCGGGCAGCGCCCGCGCGATCTCGATGGCCGGATCACCGCCGACCTCGGGCTCGGAGAACTCGTGCGTCGCGGCTATGTCGTCGCCTGGATGGAGCCGCGCGGTTTCGGCGCCTCCTTCGGAGCGTCGACGCCGTTCCTGACGCGCCAGAATGGCCGTGACGCTGCCGACGTGATCGAGTGGCTGGCACGGCAGCCCTGGGCGAACGGCAAGGTGGCCATGTATGGCCTGTCGAACCTCGGCTACATCCAGTGGCTCACTGCGGCCGAAAGGCCGGCCGGCCTGATTGCCATCGCTCCCTCGGTCGCAAACCCCGATCTCTACTACCAGTTGAATCCGAATGGTGTCACGGCCCTCGCCGGGGCGCCGCTCCGTGCCGGCCAGGGGCCCCCCGGCGAACCGGTGGACGATGATGTCGCTCCACATCCGTTGGCGCAGGCCGCGCATGAAGAACATCGTGCCAACCAGACGCTGCGTGACCTGTGGCTGCCTCACTTCGCGCGCGACCAGGTGAACCCGCTCCTTGGCTATGCGCCGGGCATCACCGAGTCGGTGATGCCGGAGCGCATCGAGGACGTGCGTGCCGCCGGCGTCCAGGTATTCCAGCATGCCGGCTGGCACGATTCCTCACCGCGCGGCCAGTTGCTGGCCTGGAAAGCCTTCGGCGGGCGGATCACGCTGGGCGCCTGGCGCCATGGCCTGTTCGCGAGAACCGAAGGCGGCGCACTGATTCGCGAGGAACTCTTCGCCTGGTTCGACGAGGTCCTGAAGGGGTCAGTTCGCCGGCAGTCGCCGCCGGTGCGCTACGAGACCATCAACCGCATGGGCGAGCCGGTCTGGAACTGGGCCGCCGAATGGCCGCTGCCGGGCCAGGTGAGCACGCGCTACTTCATTGCGCCGGGTACCCACTCGCTCACTCAGTCTCCGCCGGCCGCGGCGGCAGCGGATGCCTATCGGGTCGATGCGGAGGTCGCGGCATTCGATGGCAATTTCAACCGCCTCAACCGCAGCTGGGGCGGTGACATGACGACCGGAATCGACCAGCGTGGCCTGAGCTACACCAGTGCTCCGCTCGCAGCCGACACCGAGGTGACCGGACATCCCGTAGCCAGCCTGTGGCTGAGCGCGGATGCCAGGGACGTGGATCTGGTCGCCTGGCTCAGTGAAGTCGATGCCGAGGGCCGGTCCCGTTACGTCACGGATGGTGCGATGCGTGCCTCGCACCGGGCCCTCGCCCAGGTGCCGCCGTGGAGCGAGCTGGGCCTGCCGTATCATCCGAGTACCCGTGACGCTCTCCAGCCGTTGCCGCCGGGCGAACCGGTGCCAGTCACTTTCGACCTGCATCCCGTGTCGTATCTCTTCCACGCAGGCTCACGGATCCGCCTCACGATTACCGGCGGCGAACGCAACGCCTACGAACAACCGGAGGGATTCGATGCGGCCGCGCCGCCCACTCTGCGCATTCACTCGGGTCCGGCGCAGCCGTCCACGCTTTCACTGCCGGTGATTCCGCCGGGTTCGCAGTACTTTGTCGGCCATGCGAGTTCCGGCGGCGTGGAATCGGCGGCTGAGCTGTACGTCGGCGCGAATCAGGCCTGGCTGCGGTACGGCGACAACTGGCATGCCTGCGAAAGGCGAGGCCGGACCTGTGTCGGGGATTCGGGTCCGCTGCGGTTGTCCCTGCGAGTGGATCGGTCGGGTCTCAGGCACGCAACTCTTTCCGGTCCGGTCACGTTCGAGGGCTCGGCACCCTGACGGTCGGCATCGCCTACAATGCCGTTCTTGATGACGACGGCAGGAGCGGGGCATGAGCGTATCCGGTGCACCAGGGACAACCGACGCCAGTGACGCGATCGAGATCGCAGCGGGCTGGCGCCGCGCGGGCCGCCAGGTTGCGCTCGCGACCGTCGTTCGTACCTGGGGCTCGTCGCCGCTGCCGATCGGCAGCCAGATGGTCGTCGACGACGCGGGTGTGTTTGCCGGCTCGGTTTCCGGCGGTTGCGTCGAGAGTGCGGTCATCGCCGAGGCCCGCGAGATCCTGCGGGACGGCAAGCCGCGGCTGCTGACTTTCGGTGTCAGCGACGAGCGGGCCTGGGAAGTCGGCCTGTCCTGTGGCGGAGACATCGCGATCTACGTCGAGCCGGTCACGTGAAGGCGGTACTGCTCGGGCGCCTGCAGGCGTTGCGCACTGCCGGCCGGCCGGTCGCCGTCGTCACCGAACTGGGTTCGGGTGCGCAGGCGCTGGTCCACGACGGTGGCGTCGAAGGCGAACTCGAGATACCCGCTGATTCGCTGGCGCAGGTGCGGCGCCAGCTCGCGACCGATACCAGTGGCATGCTGGACGGCGGATTGTTCCTGCGCGCCTGGAATCCGTCGCTGCGGCTCGTGCTCGTCGGCGCGGTGCATGTCTCACAGGCGCTGGTGCCGATCGCGCGCGCGCTCGGTTTCGGCGTGACGATCGTCGATCCGCGCACCGCGTTTGCCTCCACGGCGCGCTTCCCGGACGTCGCGCTGACGACTACCTGGCCCGATGAGGCGCTCAGTGCGCTCGCTCCGGACAGTCGCACGGCGGTCGTCACATTGACGCACGATCCGAAGCTGGATGATCCCGCGCTCCGCATCGCGCTCGCGAGCGACGCCTTCTTTATCGGCGCGCTCGGCAGCCGCAGGACGCATGCCGCGCGCCTCGAACGCCTGCGCGCGGACGGTGTCGCCGACGCGGCGCTGGCGCGCATCCATGCACCGGTCGGCCTTCCGCTCGGCGGACGGCGTCCGGCGGAGATCGCGGTGGCGATCGCCGCGGAGATCGTGCAGGTTCTGTACGCGCAGCCAGCGCGGGCAGACTCATGAAGGCTTTCCCGGCAGAGGTCCAGGCTGCGCGTGCGGTGGGGAGTCAGACCAGTGCCGACAGCAGCTCGAGCGCCGGTGCCACGCGAATGCCCTCGCGCGACACGTAGTCCTTCCGGCCGGTCGCGGAGATCTGCCAGGCTTCCGCTTCCGGGAATCGTTCCTTCAGGTACCGGAGTCCCGGAGCGACATCGCTGTCACTCCAGCGGGCCTCGACCAGCAACAGCGGGCGACGGCTGCGCAGCACGACGAAGTCGACTTCCCGGCCATCCGTGTCGCGAAAGTACCGCAATTCCATGTCGTGCCCGGTGGTGTCGATCTGGAAGTGCACCCACTTCAGCAGCTGTGCCGCGATCACGTTCTCGAAGCGTGGCCCCTGATCGGCAATGACGTTCCAGTCGAAGTGGTAGTGCTTTTGCGCCTTCTTGACCGCGCGGATCCGCGGCGCACCGAACGGCGCCAGCCGGAAGATCGCATAGATGCGTTCGAGGATCTCCAGCCACCGCGCGATGGTCTTGTGGCTGATCTGCAGGTCTTCGGTCAGTGCGTTGATGGACAGCGGTGAACCGACCAGCTCCGGCAGGCGCAGCATCAGCAGTTCCATCTGACCGAGGTCGTGGATCGACTCGAGATCGCGCAGTTCCTGCTGCAGCAGGAACTGGCGGTGCTCCCGCGACCAGCGTCGTGCCTGGTCCTCGGAGCCGGCCAGGAATGGCTCCGGGAAACCACTGAGCCGTATCAGGTCCATCAGGCTGGCCGCGGTGCGGATCCGCAGTTCCGCGGCTGAGAACGGGTGCAGGCGCAAATAGTGGTACCGGCCCTGCAGCGAGTCGCCGCCGAAGCGGTAATAGTCCAGCCGCGCACTGCCGGTGACGAGAATCTGGTAGTCCTTGCCTCTGACGTCGTAGAAGCCCTTGAGATAGTTGCGCCACTTCCGGTACTTGTGCAGTTCATCGAGCACCAGCAGCGGCTGGCGCGGGAACTCCATTTTCAGGATCTTCTCGCGATGCTCGCCGAAGTCCCAGTTGAAATAGGCGGAATCGCTCCGCAACAGGCTCCTGGCCAGCGTGGTCTTGCCGACCTGGCGGGGGCCGCCCAGGAAGACCATCTTGTGCTTCAGGTCGTCGAGGATCTGGCTTCTGAGATACCGCTTCATCGGGTCATGATACGGCCAATTTGGATGCAGGTCCAAAACACTCGCGTGTGATCTGGAGGCCGGTCCAGAAAACTCGTGCCGCCCGGGCTGGATCCGGTGGCACTACCGGCCCGGCCAGCGCTCCCGGTCGAACGGCGCCTCGACGGCCGCGGCGACCCGGCCTTCAGCCAGGTGGTTGCAGTGGTCGTAGCGGACCGCGAGAACGATGCGTCCGTCACGGTCGATGACGCCGCACTTGCCGGCGCGTTCCACGACGGCGATGCCATCGCGGAAACCCCAGGCCTGGTCGTATAGCGGTGGGATCACCACGCCGCCGCGCGCGTCCAGGTAGCCAGACGACGGGCCACCGGCCGTTGCCGGCTGGAGCTCGGCCACTGCCCGTTCTTCCGCGACGTGCCCGACCTTCTGGACACCCGGCAGCCTCCTGACTGATAGGCCCGAGTTCTTGTCCAGCAGGACCCAGCCCTCGTCATCCCGCGCCAGCCAGTGATCCCCGGAAAATTCCTCGATTGAATGGAATCGGGGCTCGGCGACCATGCGTCCGCGTACATCGATCAGGCCTGAGCGTGCCGCAGGTGACCCGCTGTCGCTGCCGCGCTCGGCGGGCAGAGTGACCAGCAGCCACTTGCCCTTGTGCGTGATGCCTTCGAACTTCGGCGCGGACAGCACCTTGCCGGTGCGGTCGGCCAGCCCCCACAGATCCCCCTCCCGAAAGGCAACGACCTTCCGGCTGACTGGAACCGCGCCAGCGAATCCTGCGGCGAACAGCTCGCGGCCGTCGAGATCGACGATGCCCCAGGCGCCATCGATCGCTACTGCGACCAGGCCATTCCAGGCGGAGCCGATCTCATCGAAGCGGACCGGCAACCGCAGCCTGCCGGCGGCATCGAGCAGGCCCCAGTGCCCGTCTGCCCGTACGGCTGTCAGCCACTGCGCGCGACCATCCGGTGCGTCCATGTATCGGGCATCGAATTGCTCGAACGGAAAATCCGCGGGTACGGGGTGAGCCTCGGTGATCGGAGCAAAGCGATCGCCGCGCCGGGCCATGCTCACCTGCTTGGTCGCGTATGCGATCGCAGCGTAGGGTCCACCAGGCATCGGCACGGCAATCGTTGCGCCTGGCTCAAGCCGGAAGATGTGCCAGCCATCATCGGACTCGACTTCCCAGTGGTCCGTCCACAGCGACCACACGGCCTTGTGCTGCGGCGGCAGCAGCCAGCCGTTCCCGGGCCGCCAGATACCCCAGCCGGTGTCGCTTGCCGCGGCGATTGCACCAGGCTGACACTCTTGAATGTCGGCGAATTCCGCGGGTATGACCCACCGGCCGCGCAGGTCGAGGCAGCCGGTCCGTCCTTCGTGCACAGCCTTGATCAGTCCTCCCGATCGCTGGGGCCTCGTGTCGAGCTGTGCCGGCAGCAGCACGCGCAACCGCTGGTCGGTGAGACCCCAGCGGCCGTTGTTCAGCACGGTGAGGACCTCGGGCCCGGATGGTGGCCCGAGTGCATCCAGCCACTCGAAGTTCGCGGTGTCCCGCGTCCGCCCGTGTCGGTCCACGATGATCCAGCGATGGTCCGCGAAGATGGCCGCAACCAGCTGGCCTTCCTGGTAGCCGCTGTGCATCCCTGGCAGTTGCAGCCAGTCATCCACGCTGGCGAAGCGCGGCGACACGTGCCAGCGGCCATCGCGATCGAGCAGGCCCTGCAGTCCGTGCTGCGCGGCCATCAGCCACGGGTCGCCATAGCGGCCGGGCAGGAACGGCGCTGGCTCGCGGATCCAGCGTCCGGAGTTGTCCATCAAGCCCCATTCGTTATCGTCGAACAGGTCTTCCAGCTTCTGCCCCTTGTCGCGGGCGACAGCCGCCACCCCGTTCCGGAACGGCATCGCCAGCCCGAAGCGGGGCTCGATGACCCAGTCGCCCTGGCGGTTCATGAATCCCCAGGCACCCTCGCGAGTGGCCGGCATCAGCCCGTCAGCAAAGTAGTCCGGTGCCGTGGCCCTCAGGAATCCCGCGACCTCGTCGCCGAGTTGATGAAAGGGCTCCCAGCCGAGGACGGCGATCTCGCGGCCCTCTGCGTCGATCATCACGGCCGGCGGCGCAGGCTCCGCGGAGCCCTGCGGCACGGCGATCGCGCGCCCGCCGGAGAACCACAGGGCCTCGCGGAAGCGCGGCGCGATGGCCCAGCGGCCGCGGCGGTCGATGAATCCGACTGCGCCGTCGCCGGTATCACTGCTCACGCGCACCCTGGCGCGGCCCTCGCGGAACCAGTCGGCCCCGCCGAACGCCGGCTCGATGACCTGTCGGCCGGCGCGATCGATGTAGCCCCAGCCGGCCGCTGTTTTCACGGCGCACAGTCCCTCGCTGAAGCAGCGGACGAGCGCCCGCTCCGAGAGGCCTTCCGGCCAGGCACCCAGCTCCTCGAAGCGGGGCTCTATGACGAAGCGGCCGGTACTGTCGACGAAGCCCCAGCCGGCCTCGGTCTGCACGGCGGCCATGCCGCCATCAAAGGACTGCGCGTCCGTGAACGGGCCCGGGATAACGACCTCGCCACTGCGATCGATGAATCGCCACCGCTCGTCCTGCCGCACCGCGGCGCGGCCTTCACTGAAGGACCGTACTGCGGAGTAGCGCGGCTCGACAGTCCACTCGCCGGAGGGTCCGACGAATCCCCAGAGGTCGCCCTGCCTCGCCGCGGCAAGTCCCGCGGCCGGGGGCTCGAGTGCGTCGAAGCGTGGCTCGGCGGTCCACTGGCCCTGTTCGTCGATCAGACCGTAGAGCAGGTGATAACCGCGCTCGCAGCCGGCGAGTGGGACCAGCACGCAGGCCAGCAGTGCGGTGATGCCGGCCTTGTGCAGGTGACGCATGGCGGACGCTCCTCCGATCCGGGACCAGTGTTGAGTGTAAGGATCGCCCGCCGCGCGCGTCCAACGCTCAGGCCAATACGGTTAGCCCGCGCGCCGGGTTCCCCGGGGGCCTGCTTCAAGTCCCAATCCATTGATCGGAGAGCAATTTCATGAAAAACGGTTCATTCATCGTCTCGACGGCGATCAGCAGCCTGGTGGCGTTCGGAGCCCTCGGGCTCGCCAGCGGCGCTGCGGTCGCCGGTGATTCCGACAAGCTCAAGTGCTACGGGGTGGCCAAGGCCGGGCACAACGGCTGTGCGGCCAACGGCCACGCCTGCCAGGGCCAGGCCAAGGTCGACAATGACCCGGCCGAGTGGAAGTACGCGACCAAGGCGGAGTGCGATGCCGAGGGCGGCTCCACGACGCCCGGCCAGACGGCGGGTTGATGAATCCGACAGCAGGCAAGGTGCCCGCTGTTGGCGCGCGGCCGATCCCGGCGCTTGCCGGGATCGGCCTGCGTGCGTTTCATCACGATGAATTCCTGCAGCACCGGCCGGCCATCCCCTGGGTCGAGGTCCACAGTGAGAATTTCTTCGCCGACGGTGGCCGCCAGCTCGAGGTGATCGATGCGGTTCGTCGTGACTACGGCCTCAGCCTGCATGGTGTCGGGTTGTCGCTG
>SCUD01000157.1 GCA_004297335.1 Gammaproteobacteria bacterium | reverse complement strand
CTTTGAGGCGCACCGACCGGGCTCGCTGGCCACCGTCGCGCCAGGCCGGCGGGAGCGCCCGGCGAGGCCGAGAGCGGGGCATGCGGATTGTCAGGAGCAGTTATACAAGTCCGGGTCATAAGCGGTTGAAGATGTCCGCTCGTTCAAGCTGCGTTTCTCTTGGTCTTGGCCTCCGTGAGGAGATCTCCTTGCTGGCTGAAGGTGGCGAGCAGGCGACCCTGGTAGCTGACGCCGAGGGTGCGGTCGGGGAATTCGTGGACCAGGACGGGGCAGCGGACGTAGTGCACGCGGTGCGTCGAGCGGGGCAGCTGCAGGACGAGGCGGTTGAAGCTCACGGTGTTGTCGTTGCCGACGACGCGGTCATGTTGGCTCGAGAGCATCAGCCGCAGGTCGATGCCGGCCAGCGCGACGAAGGCGCTTTCGGGCTGCGCTGGCTTGACCGTGAAGCGGCGGTTGAAGTCGGGGACGAAGGTGGCATCGAGGTAGCGGTTGGCCGCCTCGTAGTCGGTGATGCCAGCAAGCTTGAGCTCCTGCGGCAGGCGTCCCTGGATCGTGCCGAAGGCGCGTTCGCTGCGGCCACGTGCCTCGGGCGAACGCGCCAGGATCTGGCGGATGCCGACCGTACGCAGGGCACGGGTCACCTGCCCCTCCTGCACCTCGTCGGGGCCCTGTCCGGCGCGACTGGTGCGGCAGAAGTGGCTGCCCCGGTCGGTGTAGAGCTCGGCGAAGCGACCATGGCGGCGCAGGACGTGCTCGAGAGCCGCAAACGTCGACGCCGTGCCCTCCTGGTCGAAGAAGCGAGCGAAGAGGATGCGGCCGTCGGCGTCGTCGAGCATCACGTCGAGGTCGGCTTCGGGGCGGTCCTTGCCTAGCCAGGCGTGGGTGGATGCGTCGAGGTGCAGCAGCATCCCGCGCATGGGCCGGCGCTCGCGTCGCCGCCGGTACTTGCCCCGGGCAGGGGCCTTCTCGGCCAGCCCTGCCGCCTGCAGCGTCAGCAGCGTCCAGGTGTAAGACAATACGAGATCGTGATGCTCGGTGGCGTGCTCCCAGAAGTGGCGCACCGAGAAGTCGGCATAGGCCGCGCGGCGTAGCGCCAGGAGCTTCTCCACCGTCGCCAGCGGGATCCGCTGCCGCCGTGGCCTTCCCGCACGGTGATCGCGCAGCGCGTCGAACCCGAACTCCTCGTAGCGAGTCTTGATCCGGCGCATATGGCGCTCGCTGATCCCGAGGATGTCGGCGGCCTGAATCCACGTGATCCGCCCCTCGATCGCCTTGAGCATCACTTCCTTCTTGGTCATCGCCCTGGCCTCCTGGGCCACGGCGCGGTGAAATCTCTCCATCCGCGCACGTACCCCGCAGGGCGGACATCTCTAAATGCTTATGCACCGGACATCTTCACTGCTCCCTACACCGCAAGACGATCGGCAGACAGCGCCGCGCTCGCCGTGCTAGGGTGCGCGCCGCTGGCTCGGGGTCGCAGCGGGCTGCAGCCCGTCGCTCGTGGTCGGGTCGCGTGGGCCGGCATGGGAGGGACCATGGACGGATCGTCGCGAGGATTGCGCGGATCGGGTCGGCGAAGCGGGCTCCGCTGGCGGATCGCCCGCCGAGCGGCTTGGGCCGCGGCGGGCGTCGTCGCGTGGTCGGCGGCCTGCGCCCTGGTGCCGTCCGCCGGGCGGGCGGCGGGCTTGGCCGCCGCGCAGGTCTTCGCCGCCGCTCCCGCCTTCGCCGCGGCTCCCGCGTCTGCCGCCGTGCAGGCGTCCGCCG
>SCUD01000156.1 GCA_004297335.1 Gammaproteobacteria bacterium | reverse complement strand
GGCGGGACTTACCCACCCCTTGGTCCACCGTGCCGCCAGCGTTCCAGGGCGCGCGGCCCCGTGGACAAGGCGTGGGTAAGTCCCACCCGCTCAGACTCAAACCTCAATTGGAATTGACTGCCGCTGCCGCGAGCCATTGCCGCGAGTCCGGCCGTGACGACGGTGCCACGGGCCGGGCCGGCGGCTTCAATCCTCCCCGGGATCCTCCAGCGACAGATCCTCCGGTTCCACCTCGCCATCCCGCACCAGGAACGCGCGCCGCTGCAGCCAGGCGTCGCGGACGAAGGCGTAGCGGTCGAAGGCGGCGTTCAACGCCGCATCGGCCGGCAACAGATCGGCGCGCTCGGCGATGATCGCGACACCGAGCAGTGCCAGGCGTTCTTCCGTCTCGATATCGATCTGCGCCCGCAGGTCCACCTGCGCATCGGCGGTGCGGCCCAAGGTGTCGCGCAGCGTCGAGGGACCGAGGAACGGCAACATCAGGTAGGGTCCGGGGCCGATGCCCCAGCGGCCGAGCGTCTGGCCGAAATCCTCGTCGTTCTTCGGCACGCCGGCCGAGCTCGCCGGGTCGAGCAGCCCGCCGAGGCCGACGGTCGAGTTGACGAGGAAGCGGCCGAGGTCAGTCGCGGTGGCCCCGGGCTTCAGCTGCAGCAGGTCATTGGCGATCGTCGTCGTCAACTCGAGGTGATCGAGCACGTTGCTGATACCGGTACGCAGGAATCGCGGCACGTGGCGTTCGTAGGCAGTGGCCACGGGCCTCAGTGCCGCGCGGTCCACCGCCTCGTTGAAGCGGAACATGCTGCGGTTGACGCGTTCCCAGGGGTCGCCGGGCGTGGGTTGGGCGGGTGCTGCCGCGCAGCCGCAGAGCAACAGGGTGAGGGCGACGCCGGTCAGGCCTGCCGCCGGGGTAATAGTCATGGATCGATCCGTCGGTCAACCAGTCGCCGGCCATTTTAGCGCGGCGCCCGCCCTTCCTGCTCCGGCGCCCCGGCGCCCGGCACCTCGCGCGCGCGCCGGCCCTTCGGCAGGTATTCCTGCAGCTCCTGGATCCGCGCATCGAAGCGTTCGCGCTGCACGCCATTGATCCCTGGGACCGCCTGGGCCATGCGCAGCTGGTCGATCGCGAGCGGCAGGTCGCCGTTCATCACGTGGTATTCGGAGAGGTAATAGTAGGCATCGGCGACGTCGCCGGCCGCATTGGCGGCGACCGCGGTGAAGCGGGCCTGCTCCGGTGTCGGTGGCACGTTGTTGAAGAGATCGAGCAGCACGACGTGGGCGCGCCTGGCGTCGCCATCCCGCAATAGGGCCTCCGCGTAGCGGACAGTGACCGGCACGTTGCGCGGGAACAGCTGCAGCGCGTGTTCGAGCGTCGCGCGCGAGTCAACGCTGCGTCCGGCCTCGAGCTGCGCCTGCCCGAGTGCCGTATGGTAGAGCGTGATGTCGGGGCGGCGGTCCCGCAGCTCGGACAACAGGCCGATCGCGGTGTCGAGATCCCCCGCCCGGGCCAGCGCCAGTGCACGGCCGTAGACCTGCCCGTCGCTGGCTGGCTGGTCAGCACTCGCGGCGGCGGCATACAGATCGCGGAACGGGGCTTCCGGTGGCAGGGACTGCACGGCGAGCCGTTCGCGGATCAGCGCGTAGCCGGCGCTGTCGGGACGGAGGACCCCGGTGTGCTGGCTGGCGCGATCCCGGGTCTCCGCGATCCGCTCGGTCGTCACCGGGTGGGTGCGCAGCAGTTCGGGGATGTTGCGGCCGCCACTGCCGGTACGCTGCTGCATGGTCTGGAAGAAATCCGGCATCGCCGCGGGGTTGAAGCTGGCGGCGGCGAGGATGCCGATGCCGACGCGGTCGGCCTCAATCTCGTTCGAGCGCGTGAAGTTGATCTGCTGCTGTGCGGCGAGCCCCTGCGCGGCGCTGATGGTCCCCATCATCGCGTCGCCGGGCAGGCCGGTGGTTGCGCCCAGCAGCACGGCCGCGAGGATCGCGGCCGCCGAGGCCAGGTTGGCGCGGCCGGCCTGCTGCACCGAGCGGGCGATGTGACGCTGCGTCACATGCGCGATTTCGTGGGCCAGCACACCCGCGAGCTCGCTCTCGCTGCGGGTCGCGGTGACGAGCCCGGCGTTGACGCCGATGAAGCCGCCGGGCAGCGCGAAGGCGTTGATGCCGGTGTCCTTGACCGCGAAAAACCGGAAGCGGTAGCCGCCCTCCTGGGCTTCGCTCGCGAGCCGCAGGCCGAGCGACTGCAGGTATTCATTGATCTCGGGATCCTCGACCACCTGGCCGGCCTGGCGCAGCTCGCGCAGGATGGCGAGGCCGATGCGGTACTCCTCGGAAACCGACAACGTGGTGCTGGCGGGATTGCCGATGTCCGGCAGCTCGCCGCCCGGCACCTCGGCATGGATCGCGGCGCCCTGGAGCGCGAACAACAGCGAGAGAATCAGGACGCTAGTGCGCATCGGGCCGTTACTCCAGCAGGGGCCGCAGCTTCGACCGCCTGCTGCCAGATTGGTTCGACGGGCAGCTCAGAGGGCCTCGGAGGCGAAGTCGGCGAGGCGCGAGCGCTCGCCGCGCGCCAGCGTCACGTGGCCGGAATGCGTCCAGCCACGGAAGCGGTTGACCACGTAGGTGAGCCCCGAGGTCGTTGCGGTGAGGTAGGGCGTGTCGATCTGCGCGATGTTGCCGAGGCAGACGAGCTTGGTGCCGGGCCCGGCGCGGGTCACCAGCGCCTTCATCTGCTTCGAGGTCAGGTTCTGGGCCTCGTCCAGGATCAGGAAGCGGTTCAGGAAGGTACGGCCGCGCATGAAGTTCAGCGAGCGAATGCGGATCCGGCTGCGCAACAGGTCGTTGGTCGCGGCCCGGCCCCAGTTGCCGCCTTCCTGGCTCTGGGTCAGGACCTCGAGGTTGTCCATCAGCGCGCCCATCCAGGGCTCCATCTTTTCTTCCTCGGTGCCGGGCAGGAAGCCGATGTCCTCGCCGAGCGGAATCGTCACGCGGGTCATGATGATTTCGCCGTAGCGGCGCTGATCGAGCGTCTGCGTGAGACCAGCTGCCAGCGTCAGGAGCGTCTTGCCGGTACCGGCGGGGCCGAGGATCGTGACGAAGTCGATCTCCGGGTCGAGCAGCAGGTTCAGCGCCAGGTTCTGCTCGCGGTTGCGCGCGGTGATGCCCCAGACGGAGTGGCGCTCGCCCCGGTAGTCCTGGATCAGCTCCAGCGTCGCGGAATCGTCGGCGACCGCGCGCACGATGGCCTCGAAAGCCACGTCGGCCGGCGCGCAGACGAACTGGTTGATCCGCCAGTCCCGCACCAGCGGCCCGCGCACGCGGTAGAAGGTCCGGGCCTGCTCCTGCCAGGATTCCATCCGCTCGCCATGGGTTTCCCAGAAGTCGGCGGGCAGGGCCGTGACTCCCGTGTACAGCAGGTCCGCGTCCTCGATCGTGCGGTCGTTGAAGTAGTCCTCGGCGTGTACGCCGAGAATCGCAGCCTTGATCCGCAGGTTGATGTCCTTCGAGACCAGCGTGACCGCGGCATCCGTCAGTTCACGCTGCAGTGCCAGCGTATAGCCGAGCAGCGCGTTGTCGATGCCGTGGCCCGGCAGCGAATCGGGCAGGCCGGAGGCCAGCCGCCGGGTCTGGAAGAACAGCCGTCCGCCCGGCGGCTGGCGGTCGCTGCCGCCGGATCGTACCCGCGGCAGCTCAAGGCCGCGGTCGATCTGTTCCTTGGTCGCGTTGGCCATCAGTTCGTCGAGGAAGCGGCTGACCTGGCGGACGTTGCGCGCCGACTCCGACAGGCCCTTCTTGCCGGCGTCGAGTTCCTCGAGCACCTCCATCGGCAGGTAGATGTCGTGTTCCTCGAAGCGGAAGATCGCCGCCGGGTCGTGCATCAGCACGTTGGTATCGAGCACGAAGGCACGCCGGCTGTGGCCTGCGGGATGCTTCTTCACCATGGCCTGATCACCGGGCGGCGAGGGCGGCCAGCACGGCCTCGGCATGGCCGGCGACGCGGACCTTGCGCCACTCGGCCTGCAGCAGCCCCCGGTCATCGATCAGGAAGGTGCTGCGCTCGATGCCCATGAAGCGGCGCCCGTACAGCGTCTTCTGCTTCCAGGCGCCGAAGCGCGCGGCGAGTTCGTGTTCCGGGTCGCAGCCCAGGTCGAAGGGTAATGCAAGCTTTTCACGGAAGCGCTGGTGCGAGTCGACGGAATCGGGCGACACGCCGAGAACCAGCGCGCCGGCGCGACGGAACTGGTCGTGGTGGTCGCGGAACGCCTCCGCCTCGCGCGTGCAGCCGGAGGTGTTGTCGCGCGGATAGAAATAGAGGACGACGCCAGTGCCCCGGTGGTCGCGCAGGCGGAAGGTGCCGCCGGTGGTCACCAGGCTGAAGTCCGGAACCTTGCCGCCGATCTTCAGTTCAGGCATGGCGCTCACGTTCCGCTGGCGGGTCGGCCTCGATTCAGCTCTTGACCGGCTCGAGGATGGCGTCGAGGTTCATCTGGTCGCAGAAGTCCATGAACTCCTCGCGCAGCGAGCCGACGTGGATGCGCGACGGAACGTTGACGTTCATGTACACGGAGAACATCGGCGCGCCGGTATGTGCCGCCGCGTACGAGCGCGTGGACAGCTCGCCAATGTCGATGCCGCGCGAGGAAAAGAAACCGGAGAGGGCCGCGACGATGCCGGCCTGGTCGAGGCAGACGACGTCCACGGAGTAGGGGACCATGTCCTCGCGTACCGGGCGCTCGGCAGTCCGGCGGACCTGGATCGAGATGCCCGAGGTCTCCGCGAGCTTGTTCAGTTCGGTCTCGATCCGCGCGATCGAATGCCAGTTGCCGGATACCAGCGCGAGCATGGCGAAATCGGCGCCGAGCGCGGTCATCCGGCTCTCGCTGATGCTGCCGCCGCAGTCGGCGACGGTGCGCGACAGGTCGTGGACCAGGCCGATGCGGTCGTTGCCGATGGCCGAGATTGCGATGAATTGTTTCATGGGGGACGGGCAGGGAAGACCAGATGGCAGTTTAACGGGATCGGCACGGGCATGATACGCTGGCGGCCCCCATTGGAGGCTCGATGTTCCGCGGCAGCCTGGTCGCGCTCGTTACGCCGATGACTGATGCCGGCGACGTCGATCCGGTTGCCTTCGGCCGCCTGCTCGACTGGCATCGCCAGCAGGGCAGCGACGGCATCGTCGTCGCCGGCACCACCGGCGAGTCCCCGACGGTCACCGCGGCTGAGGTCGAGGAGCTGCTGCGGATTGCAGTCCAGCGGGTCGGTGGCCACCTGCCGGTGATCGCCGGGACCGGCAGCTACTCGACGGCGGAGGCCGTCGAGCGCACGCGCGCGGCCTGCGAGCTCGGAGTGGACGGCGTACTGGTGGTGACCCCGTACTACAACCGTCCGACCCAGGAGGGCCTGTACCGCCATTTCAGCGTGGTCGCGGATGCCGCCAGCGTACCGCTGATCCTGTACAACGTGCCGTCGCGAACCGGTTGCGACCTGCTGCCGGAGACCGTCGAGCGGCTGGCAAGCCATCCGCAGGTCGTCGGCATCAAGGAGGCGACCGGAGATATCGCCCGCGGTGCCGAGATCCTGCAGCGCTGTGGCGATGACTTCCTGCTGTTGTCCGGCGACGATCTCAGCTGCCGGCGGCTGGTCATGGCCGGGGCCCAGGGGGTCATTTCGGTGACTGCGAACGTGGCGCCCGGTCCGATGCACGAGATGATGGAAGCGGCGTTGCAGGGGGACGGTGAACGGGCCGTGGAACTTGACGATCGCCTCGCGAGCCTGCACCGTGCGCTCTTCGTCGAGGCCAATCCGATCCCGGTCAAGTGGGCCGTGGCGCGGCTCGGCCGGATCGCCGCCGGCATCCGGCTGCCGCTGACCTGGCTGGAGGACGCGCATCAGGAGCAGGTCCTGGCGGCCATGCGTGAGGCCGGGGTGATCGAGCAAGTGAGGGATTCGTGAAACGATTGCTGTTGCTGGCGCTGACCTCCCTGGCACTGGGAGCCTGCGGCTTGCTGCCGAACCGGACCGCGAACTGTGCGAAGCCGAAGCCCTACGAGTCCGCTGAACAGCTGCCGGCACTGCGGGTGGAGGCGGGCATGGCGCTGCCCGATACGCGCAATGCGCTGAAGATCCCGGAATTGAAGTCGCCGCCGCCGCCGCGGGACCCGAGCCGCTGCCTTGACGAGCCGCCGCCCTTCGGCGCTGCGCGCCCGGTCAGCCCCTAGGACACAGCACCGCGGTTGCCGGCCCCGGGCCGCTCCGGTAGGCTTCGCCACCCCGGAGAGGTGGCCGAGCGGTCGAAGGCGCTGGACTGGAATTCCAGTAATACCCCAAAGGTATTCGTGGGTTCGAATCCCACCCTCTCCGCCACCTTTTCGCTATTCGCCGCCGCCGGCGGCGAGCGCTTCGTAGGCGCGCGCGAAGGCGACCAGGAACACTGCGGGCAGGCCCGCTTCGCCAGACTGCACCGTCGCCCGGTACAGCTCGCGGTAACGTGCCCAGAGGCGCGCCTGCGTCTCCACCGAGGCGGTGGCCAGGCCACTGCGGCCGAGCTGGGCCTCGAGTTCGTCCGGATCGAGCTTCTCGAACACGGCGCTGACCGCCTCGCGCAGCGCGGCCGCGGTCGCGAGCTCGTGGCTGCGCGCGCGCGCGAACTGCCCGCGGACCTCGTCGATGGCACGCACGTCGCCGGGACCGTGGCCGGACAGCAGCCGTTCCAGCAGCTGTTCGACGGCCGCGAGCTGCACGAGCGGGCTCGTTGCATCGGTGCGCCGCGCGCCCGAGCTGATGCCGAACTCGCTGGCGAAGTCCGCACGGGTGCGCGCCAGGTCGGCGAAACCCACCAGCGTCTCGCGCAGCAGCTGTCCGGCCTGCTGCAGCGCCGCGGTCCGGCCCGCAGCCGGCAGCGCGTGCGGGTCGATGCCGGCGCCCTTGCACAAGGCAACGATCCCCGGCCACAGCTCCTGTTCGGCAGAACGAGCGCGTGCGGACGGGGTCGGCGGTGGCGTTGGCGGCGGCACGGGCCGTCCGGGGGAGGTCGCGCTGGTGGCGGACCTGGATCGTGACTGCTGCGGCCGCTCGCGGGCCCGGCGGTCCCCGAGCACGGATTTCACGTCAAAGGCCGCATCCAGCTCCTCGTCGCTGATCCCGAGAGACTCATCGGCCGGGAAGTCGTTGCTCGCGGAAATCTCGACCGCGATCTCGTAATCGCCGATCCGCAGGCGGTCGCCATCCGTGAGCTGGTGCGCCTGGTCCGGCCCGAGCGGCTCCGTATCGTTGTTGACGTAGGTGCCGTTGGTGCTGACATCCCGCAGCCACCAGAGCCCGCCCCGGTGCTCGATCGCCGCGTGCCGGCCGGAGACGAAGCGCTCGGGGTCACGCAGGACCCAGTCGTTGCTGTCGTTGCGGCCGATCGACCCGCCGTTGACGCCGAAGGTCCAGCGCGGGTGCCGGCCGGCCATCGCCGCGTTATCGCCGATAATCCGCAGTCTCAGCGCCATTAGTTCCGCCCCCGCCGGAATTCCGGCGGCCGCATGCCCCCGGGCCCGACCGGTATAATAGCGCGGCCCGGGTCAACGGAACCTTCTGCCGAACATGGCTACCAGTCACATTTTCAAGATCCTGTTCGTCAACCAGGGCAAGGTCTACGAGATCTACGCCCGCAAGGTCAGCCACGGCGGTCTGCTCGGCTTCGTCGAGGTCGAGGACCTGGTGTTCGGCGAGCGCAGCGGCGTCGTCGTGGATCCCGGCGAGGAGCGCATCAAGGACGAGTTCGCCGGTGTGCGGCGCAGCTACCTGCCCATGCACTCGGTGCTGCGCATCGACGAGGTCCGCAAGCAGGGCGTCAGCAAGATCAGCGTTCTGGAGGGCGGCAACGTCACCCAGTTCCCGATGCCGATATATCCGGCAGGCGGCGAACCTGGTCCCAAGCGCTAGCGCCCGCGCAATGCTGGAACTCGCTGGCGGTCCCGCCCTGTCCGGCTTCCGCATCGACAAGCTGCTCGCTGAACTGCGCCGGGTCGAGCCCTCCATCCTCCGGGCGAGCGTCCGCTATCACCATCTGGTCGAACTGCGACGCGAGCTGACGGCGCCGGAACGCGCGGTCCTGGAACGCCTGCTGGACTGCGGGCCCGGAGCCGTGGCCCCGCCGCCGGCGGGCGGGCAGCTGCTGGTCGTGCCGCGCCCGGGCACGATCTCGCCCTGGTCGTCCAAGGCGACCGACATCGCCCATGTCTGCGGACTCGAGGCGGTGCAGCGCATCGAGCGCGGCCGCATCTGGTGCTTCGACGCCGAGCCGTCGCTGGGCCCGGAGCGCCTGGCAGCACTGGCTGCGCTGCTGCACGACCGCATGACCGAGGCGGTGCTGCCCGGGCCGGCCGCCGCCGAGTGCCTGTTCAAGACCCATGCGCCGCGCGCACTCCGGCAGATTCCGCTCGGCACGCTGCCGGCGGCGGCGCTCGCGCGTGCCAACGCACAGCTGGGCCTCGCGCTGTCGGACGCGGAAATCGCCTATCTGGCCGACGTCTACGCGGCGCTGGGCCGCGATCCGACCGACGCCGAAGTGATGATGTTCGCGCAGGCGAACAGCGAGCACTGCCGGCACAAGATCTTCAACGCCGCCTGGGTCATCGACGGCCTCCCGCAGTCGCAATCCCTGTTCGACATGATCCGCACCACGGCGCGTTGCAGTCCCGCTGGCCTGCTCTCGGCCTACCGCGACAATGCGGCGGTGCTAGCGGGGCCCGTGGCCGCGTGGTTCTGCCCCGATCCGGCCGACGGCCGCTACGGCTGGTACGAGGAGCCGGCGGACATCCTGATCAAGGTCGAGACCCACAATCATCCGACGGCGATTTCGCCGTTCCCCGGCGCGGCCACCGGTTCGGGCGGCGAAATCCGCGACGAGGGGGCCACCGGCCGCGGCGCCCGGCCGAAGGCCGGCCTGGTGGGATTCACGGTTTCGAACCTGCGGATACCGGGCCACGAACGGCCGTGGGAGTCCGATCACGGGCGCCCGCAGCGGATTGCCCCGGCGCTCGAGATCATGCTCGAAGGCCCGATCGGTGCGGCGGCCTTCAACAACGAGTTCGGGCGCCCCGGCATCCTCGGCTATTTCCGCAGCTTCGAGCAGCGCTGCGCCGGGGATCCGCCCGGCGTCATCCGCGGCTATCACAAGCCGATCATGCTCGCCGGTGGCGTCGGCGCGATCCGGCGCACGCAGGTCGAGAAGCCGGAGGTGCCGGTGGCGGCGCCGCTCGTCGTGCTCGGTGGCCCGGCGATGCTGATCGGCCTCGGTGGCGGCGCGGCGTCCTCGCAGGGCAGCGGCGCGAGTTCCGCGGACCTCGATTTCGCCTCGGTGCAGCGCGGCAATCCGGAAATGCAGCGGCGCGCGCAGGAGGTCATCAATCATTGCTGGTCGCTGGGCGCGGACAACCCGATCGTGCTGATCCATGACGTCGGCGCCGGCGGACTTTCGAACGCGGTGCCCGAGGTGCTCGCGCACAGCGGGCGCGGCGGGCGCATCGAGCTGCGTGACGTGCCGAACGACGAGCCCGGGATGTCGCCGCTCGAGATCTGGTGCAACGAGGCCCAGGAGCGCTATGTGATCGCGCTCGCGCCCGGCACGCTCGAACCGTTCGCGGCGCTGTGCCGGCGTGAGCGCTGCCCCTTCGCAGTGATCGGCACGACCACCGACGATGGCATCCTGGTCGTGACGGATCGCGAGCTCGGTGGCCGCCCGGTTGACCTGCCGATCGTGGCGCTCCTCGGCAAGCCGCCGCGCGTCCGGCGCGAGGTGCTCCGGCGCGCTGCGACCGGCGACGATTTCGACGCCACCGGCATCGATCCCGCCGAGGCGCTCGAACGGCTGCTGGTGCTGCCCGCGGTCGCCGCCAAGGGTTTCCTGGTCACGATCGGCGACCGCAGCGTCGGCGGGCTCGTCAGCCGCGACCCGCTGGTCGGACCGTGGCAGGTGCCGGTCAGTGACGTCGCAGTCACGCTGGCGAGCCTGCGCGGTAATGCCGGCGAGGCGATGGCGCTCGGCGAGCGCTCCCCGATCGCCCTGCTCGATGGTCCGGCCTCGGGACGCATGGCGGTCGGCGAGGCGCTCACCAACATCGCTGCGGCGGACGTGCGAAACATCGGCGACGTGCGCCTGTCGGCGAACTGGATGGCCGCCTGTGGCCAGCCCGGCGAGGACGCCAGCCTGTTCGATACCGTCCGGGCGGTCGGCGAGGAACTCTGCCCGGCGCTCGGCATCGCGATCCCGGTCGGCAAGGATTCGCTGTCGATGCGCACCAGCTGGCGGCAGGATGGCGAGGAGCGCAGCGTCATGGCGCCGGTCTCGCTGGTGATCTCGGCTTTCGCGCCGGTCGCGGACGTGCGCCGCACGCTGACGCCGGTCGTCGCGACCGATGCCGGTACTACTTCGCTGCTGCTGCTGGACCTCGGGCGTGGCCAGGACCGCGTCGGCGGGTCAGGCCTCGCGCAGGTCCATGGCCGGGTCGGCCGGGTGCCGCCCGACCTGGATGACCCGGGGCTCCTCCGGCGGTTCTTTGCGGCGCTGCGGGAGCTCGCGGATGCGGGACTCGTGCTCGCCTATCACGACCGTTCCGACGGTGGACTCGCGGTGACGCTGCTCGAAATGGCCTTTGCCGGGCACGCCGGCCTCGATGTCGATCTCGGCCTGGTACGCGATCCGATCGCCGCACTGTTCAGCGAGGAACTCGGCGCCGTGATCCAGCTGCGCGATGCCGATCTGCGCCCGGCGAGCGCGATCATCGCCCGCCATGGCCTGCAGGACATCGTCCGGCGGATCGGCACCGTGGTCGAGGGCCGGCAGATCCGCATCGTCGCCGGCGCGCGCACACTGATTGACGATGATCGGCTGCGGCTGCACGCGCTCTGGTCGGACACCAGCTGGCAGATGCAGCGTCTGCGCGACGATCCGGACTGCGCTGACGAGGAACAGGCCGCGCGCCTCGATGAGGACGATCCCGGCCTGTCCTGGCAGCTCGGTTTCGACCCGGATGAGGACATCGCCGCGCCGCTGGTCGCGACCGGTGCCCGGCCGCGGATCGCGATCCTGCGGGAGCAGGGCGTCAATAGCCAGGTCGAGATGGCGGCCGCCTTCGATCGCGCCGGGTTCGCGGCCACCGACGTACACATGACCGAGCTGATGCAGGGCCGGGTCGGACTCGGCTCATTCCAGGGACTGGTCGCCTGCGGCGGCTTCAGCTATGGCGACGTGCTCGGCGCCGGCGAGGGCTGGGCGAAGTCGATCCTGTTCCACGAGCGGACGCGGGCGCTGTTCGCGGACTGGTTCGCGCGCGGCGACAACTTCACGCTGGGAATCTGCAACGGCTGCCAGATGCTGGCGGCGCTCCGTGAACTGATTCCGGGCGCGGCGGCCTGGCCGCGCTTCGTGCGCAACCGCTCCGAGCAGTTCGAGGGCCGGCTGTCGATGGTGGAGGTCAGCGCATCGGCCTCGCCGCTGTTCGCCGGCATGGCCGGGTCCCGGCTGCCGATCGCGGTCGCCCATGGCGAGGGACGCGCCTGGTTCGATGACGATGCTTGCGACCGCGCAGCCGCGCTGACGGTGCTGCGCTACGTCGACAACCGCGGGCAGGTGGCGATGCGTTATCCGGCGAATCCGAACGGCTCGCCGCAGGGGCTGGCCGGGCTGTGCTCGGAGGATGGCCGGGTGACGATCCTGATGCCGCACCCGGAGCGGGTGTTCCGCAGCGTGCAGAATTCCTGGCGGCCGCGCGGCTGCGGCGAGGACAGCGGCTGGATGCGGCTGTTCCGCAACGCGCGCGTGTGGCTCGGCTGAGCCGCGTTACTGCCGGGCGGCTGGCAGCGGCGTGACCTTGTCCGTGGACTCCTCGGCGAAGTAGCGGCGCATCATCATCGCCTGCTGCAGCCGGCCGCGACGCACATAGGCCTGGTAGAGCAGGTCTTTCATGACCTCGAGCAGCACGCCGGCCTGGAAGGCTTCGAGCAGCGGCAGTTCGGCGCGGCCGGGCGCGTCGGGATCGAAGATGACCTTGCGGGCCGCCTGGAAGGAGTCATCGTCGAGCTCGGCCATTCGCCGGATGTCGGCGAGCTCGTCGTACAGCGCGAGCTTGCCGGCTTCGCCGAGATCCGCGAACGCGCACTGCGCGGTGCGCCGGCACATCGAGGCGAAGGCGTTGTAGCAGCCGCTCGAGAAGCAACTGAGCGCCTCGCGAAACAGCGTCTCGACGGTCTCCGGCAGGTAGGTGAAATTGAACTTCTCGCGCGGCCGCTCGAGCTCGACGAAGCTGGGCGCGAGCTCGACCCGGCTGCCCGCGTAGAGCTTGACCGTGAAGCGCAGGAAAATCGGCGCGTTGCAGGCCTCGCAGCGGTACACGAGCCCGACCTGGCTCGGCTTGTGCAGCTGCAGCAGGTTGTAGTCCGGCACCGACATCGGGGTGATATGGGCCAGCACCTGGCAGTGCGGACAGGCGAGCGCGAGGCTGCCCTGCTGCTCGTGGTGCAGGCGTCCCGCGGAATCGATGTAAACCGCCATGTGCGTCTCCCAACCGCACCCGATGTTTCGAGTCTAGCCGAAATCACCGCCCCGTGGGGTCAGGCATGCAGCGGCTTGAACCGCAGCCGGTGTGGCTGGTCGGCTTGTTCCCCGCGGCGCCGGTGGTAGTCGGCGACATAATCCTGGTAGTTGCCCTCGAACCAGGCCACTTCGCTGTTGCCCTCGAAGGCGAGGATATGGGTCGCGATGCGGTCGAGGAACCAGCGGTCGTGGGAGATCACGACTGCGCAGCCCGGGAAGCCGAGCAGTGCTTCCTCGAGCGCGCGCAGGGTCTCGACGTCGAGGTCGTTGGTCGGCTCGTCGAGCAGCAGCACGTTGGCGCCGGCCTTCAGCAGTTTCGCCAGGTGTACGCGGTTGCGCTCGCCACCCGACAGTTCGCCGATCCGCTGCTGCTGCTGTCCGCCGCGGAAGTTGAAGCGCCCGACGTAGCCACGGGACGCGGTCTGGTAATTGCCGACCTGGATGAGGTCGAGGCCGCCGGAAATTTCCTCCCAGACCGTCTTGCTGTCGTCGAGCGAGTCGCGCGACTGGTCCACGGCTGCAAGCTTCACGCTCGGACCGATGCGCACGGTACCGCCGTCGGGCTGCTCGACGCCGGTCAGCATGCGGAACAGCGTGGTCTTGCCGGCACCGTTCGGGCCGATGATGCCGACGATGCCGCCGGGCGGCAGGCGGAACGACAGGTCCTCGATCAGCAGGCGCTCGCCATAGCCCTTGCGCAGGTGCTCGACCTCGATGACGAGGTCACCGAGGCGCGGCCCGGGCGGGATGTAGATCTCGTTGGTCTCGTTGCGCGCCTGGAATTCGACCGAGTTCAGCTCCTCGAACTGGCGCAGCCGCGCCTTGCTCTTGGCCTGGCGGGCCTTCGGATTCGTGCGCACCCATTCGAGCTCGTGGGCCAGGGTACGGCGCAGCGCTTCCTGCTGCCGCTCCTCCTGGGCGAGCCGGCGCTCCTTCTGCTCGAGCCACGACGAATAATTGCCCTGCCACGGGATGCCGTGGCCGCGGTCGAGCTCGAGGATCCAGCCGGCGACGTTGTCGAGGAAGTAACGGTCGTGGGTGACGCAGATGACCGTGCCCGGGTACTGCTCCAGGAACTTCTCCAGCCAGGCCACCGATTCGGCGTCGAGGTGGTTGGTCGGCTCGTCGAGCAGCAGCATGTCGGGCTTCGACAGCAGCAGCCGGCATAGTGCGACGCGGCGGCGCTCGCCGCCCGACAGTTTGGCGACGCGCGCCTCCCACGGCGGCAGCCGCAGCGCGTCCGCGGCGATGTCGAGCTGGTGTTCGAGGTTGTGGCCATCGGTCGCGGCCAGGAAGGCCTCGAGTTCCCCCTGCTGGCTGGCGAGCCGGTCGAAGTCGGCGTCCGGCTCGCTGTAGGCCGCATAGACCTGCTCGAGCCGGGCGAGCGCATCCTTGACCGGCTGCACCGCCTCCTCGACGATCCCGCGCACGTCCTTGTCCGGATCCAGCTGCGGCTCCTGCGGCAGGAAGCCGATCTTGATGCCCGGCTGCGGGCGGGCCTCGCCCTCGATCTCGGTGTCCAGTCCGGCCATGATCCGCAGCAGCGTCGACTTGCCGGAGCCATTGAGGCCGAGCACGCCGATCTTGGCGCCGGGGAAGAAGGACAGCGAGATGTCGCGCAGGATGTGCCGCTTGGGCGGCACGATCTTGCCGACTCGATTCATCGTGTATATGAACTGGGCCATGGGCGGGCACGGGTCCGGGAGCAACCGAGGGCCGCGGATTATCGGCTATGCCGGCTGGCGCCGCCACCCGGTGTGCTACGCTTCCGGCGGCTTCCCCCGGGGTAATGCCGTTGACGCAGCGCGATGGATCCGGCACCTGCATCGTGATCGGTGAGCGTATCGCGCGCTACGGCTTTGGCAATGGCCATCCCTTCGGCCCGGACCGGCACGAGGCCTTCCTGCAGGAGTTCACCGGCAGCGGCCTCGACCAGCAGGTGATCGTCTGCGCGCCGCGCGCGGCCACCCGCGGGGAACTCGAGCTGTTCCACGCCCCGGCCTACCTGGATTTCGTCCGCGAGCGCTCGGCCAGCGGCGAGGGCTGGCTGGATGGCGGCGACACACCCGCCGCCAAGGGTATCTATGAGGCCGCCAGCGATGTCGTCGGCGCCAGCCTGGTCGCGGCCGAGGCGCTGATGTCCGGGCGCTGCCGGCGCGCCTTCGTACCCATTGCCGGCCTGCATCACGCCGGGCGCGACCGGGCCGCGGGTTTCTGCGTGTTCAACGATTGCGGCGTGGTCATCGAGTACCTGCGGCGCTCCCATGGTCTCGAGCGCGTGGCCTACGTGGACATCGATGCCCACCACGGCGACGGTGTCTACTACGCCTTCGAGGATGATCCAGCGGTGGTCGTTGCCGACATCCACGAGGACGGGCGCTTCCTGTACCCGGGCACCGGCGCGGCCACCGAGGCTGGCCGGGGTGCGGCCGTGGGCACCAAGCTCAACCTGCCACTCGCCCCGGGTGCCGGAGACGCGGAATTCATGGCGGCCTGGGACCGGATCGAGGAGCACCTCGAGCGTCACCGCCCGCAGTTCATCCTGTTCCAGTGCGGAGCGGACAGCCTGGCCGGGGACCCGATCACG
>SCUD01000155.1 GCA_004297335.1 Gammaproteobacteria bacterium | reverse complement strand
CGCAACACGGACTGTGGATGCACGTGGATGCCTGCGTCGGTGGCTACCTGTCGCCGTTCGCGGAGCAGCTCGGAGTGCCGCTGCCGGAATGGGACTTCCGCCTGCCGGCGGTGCAGTCGATTTCAGCCGACCTGCACAAGCTCGGCTATTGCCCGAAGCCGGCCTCGACCGTGCTGTGGCGCTCCGCCGAGCTGCAGCGCTATCACTACGTGAATCCGACGGACATCCCGACCGGCGAATACCGCACCGCCGGCTTCGCCGGCTCGCGCAACGCCGGGGCGATCTTCGCCGCCTGGGCGGTGCTGCGCTACCTCGGCCGTTCCGGCTACCTGCGCCTCGCCCGCCAGGTGCTGGATACGAAGCAGCGGCTGATCGAGGGCATCCGCGCGATCGACGGCCTCGAGCCATTCGCCAGCGACCTGCTGCCGCTGCCGTTCGGTGCCACGGATGTGGTGCTCGCCGACGTGGTCGGCGAAATGACCCGCCGCGGTTACATCCTGCTGGGCTGCAAGGACCCGCCGCTGGTGGACATGCCGATCGATCCCGCGGCGGACGACACAGTCATCGACACGTTCCTCGCCGACCTGCGTGAATCGGTCACAGTGGCGCGCGCCAACCGTGCTGCGCGAGGTGATCTCGCGTACTGAGGCCGGCGGTTCGCCAATCTACTGCTGTCAGATCGCCTGCAGCGTCGCCAGCAGCCGTGCCCAGGCCTTTTCGGCCTGCTCCTCGTCGTACACGGCAGCGTCCGGCGGACACCAGCCGTGTTTGGTGCCGGCGTAGACCTCGATCTCGGCCGGTATCTTCGCCTGGTCGAAGGCCTCGCGCAGCAGCACCTTGGCATTCGGCTCGCGCTGGTCGTCGTTGGCAGCGATCGCGATCAACAGGTGGGCCCGCATCTTCGGCACCAGCAGGTGCGGACTATCCGGCTTGTCGGTCGCGAGGCCGCCACCATGGAACGACGCTCCCGCGCCGACGCGATCCGGGAAATGCGCCGCGGTGCGCATCATGATCGGGCCACCCATGCAGTAGCCGGTCGTCCCCATCCGGCGCTGCTTGTCGACGGCGTCCTGGCCATCGAGCCAGCCGATGAACGCCTGCGCATCGGTGACGTTCGTCTCGGGCGAGAGCGTGCGCGCCATCGCCATCACCGCATTGCGCGTCGCCTCGTCCTGCAGGCTCGCGCCCGGTGTGGTCGTCGGCGCGCGCCTGATCCGGTAGAACGGATTCGGCGTCAGGACCGCGTAGCCCGACTCGGCGAGCCGCCGGCCCATCTGCCGGAATGCCGGCCGCAACCCGAAAATGTCGGTCCAGACGAGCACGGCTGGAGCCTTGCCCTGGGCCGGGTGGACGAAGTGCGCGTCGGCCAAGCCGTCGGAGGTCTTGATCTCGACCTCGTTCTCGATCACTTCGGCGGCATTTGCCGCATGGGGCAATGCCGCCATCAGCCCGGCGCCGATCGACAGCGCACCGAACCGGCGACGCGTCAATGCGTCATTGCGCTGCAGGTGCTCGATCATGTCCTGGAAGGAATCCTGGTCGCACATGGCGGTTCCCTCATGTTCGCACTCGCCTGGCGGCGGACGGAGCCCGCCGGTGCGCGCGGCGCGCGGCCAGACCAGTATAGGCCGGTGCGCGGGCGCTGGACAGCTGGCCATACCGCGCGTATGGTTATCCATATGAAGACCACACTGAACATCGATGACTCGGTCATGCAGCGCCTGCGTGAGGAAGCGGCGCGGCGCGGAACGACGATGTCGCAACTGGTGGAGGCTGGCCTGCGCCGGATACTGGGAGAGGAAGCGGTCCCGGGGTCTGCCCGGCGGCAGCTGCGGCCACTGCCACGCTGGCGCAGCGGCGGAGCCCGCGTGGATGTGGCCGATCGCGATGCGCTGCACGACCTGATGGATGGCCGGTGAGTGCTCGTCCTCGACACCAACGTCCTGCTGTACGCAGCCGACCAGGACTCGGAATTCCACTCGCGTTGCCGGCGACTCATCGACGGCTTGCGGCAGCAGCCGGCACCGGTATTCCTGACCTGGGGCATCTGCTACGAGTTCCTGCGAGTCAGCACCCACGCCAGGGTGTTCCGGGTGCCCTGGGCGCCGGCCGACGCCTGGCGGTTCATCGACGCACTGCTTGGCGCACCTGGATTCAGCCTGTTGCGGCCGACGGAGCGCCACGCCGCCGTGCTGGCCCAGACGCTGCTGGAGCTTCCGGACCTGCGCGGTAACCTGATGCATGATCTGCATACGGCAGTACTGATGCGGGAGCACGGCGTTAGCCGTGTCTGTACTCGCGATGCGGACTTCCATCGCTTCCCGTTCCTGAGTGTGGTCGACCCGTTGTGCTGATCACGCGCCACCGGACACTGACAACCGTTCTTCTTCAGGCCGCCCAGGCCTGACCGGGGTCCCGATGTCCTCACCGCCACCACCCGCCACCCCGCTCGCCGTCTTCGACAAGGTGTGGTCCGAAATTGGCCTCGGCCCGGCTGATCGTGCCGGATCGGTCGCAATCCTGGGCGATGATCCGGTCGTGCCGGGCCGGCACCGCTTTGGCGCGGCCAGTGCCGGTGCGCTCGCCGCACAGGGTGCGGCGGTCGCGGCAGTCTGGAAGCTGCGCGGCGGCGGCGGGCAGGACGTCGCGGTGGACCTGCGCCAGGCCGTCGTGCCGGGACTGCAGACGATCGCGCACCTGTACCAGAACGGGCACTACCTGCCGCCACATCCGCCGGGCACCGACTTCATCGGCTTCTTCCGCACCCGCGATGAGCGGCAGATCTTCCTGCTGCGCACCACCGTCTATCCGGAGCTGATGACGCGGCTGGTCAACGTCCTCGACTGCGGCTACGCGCCCGAGGCGATGGCCCGCGCCGCCGCACGCTGGAATGCCTTCGAACTCGAAGAGGCGTTGGCCGGGGCACGTGCGGTCGGTGTTGTCGCGCGTACGCGCACCGAGTGGCTCGCACACGCGCAGGGGCAGTGGCTGGCGGCACGCCCGGCGGTCGAGGTCGAGAAGATCGGCGACAGCGCGCCCGAGCCGCTGGCGCCCGCGTTGCGTCCCTTGGCCGGTGTCCGCGTGCTCGACTGTACGCATGTGCTGGCCGGGCCGGCGACCGCCCGCGTGCTCGCGGAACAGGGTGCCGACGTGCTGCATGTCGCACCGCCCTGGCGCCTCGACAGTCACCCGATGCTGATGGACACCGGCTTCGGCAAGCGCAACGCGCTCGTCGACTTCAGTCAGGCCGACGACGTGCAGCGGCTGCGCGAGCTGGTGCAGGGGGCCGACCTGCTGGTTCAGTCGTGGCGGCCCGGCGCGCTCGAGCGGGCTGGCTTCGGGCCGGAAGAGATCGCCCGCCAACGCCCCGGCATCGTCTATGTCTCGGTGAGCTGCTATGGCTCCGGCGGCCCGTGGCGCGAGCGCGGTGGCTTCGAGCCGATCGGCCAGACGGTCTGCGGCCTGGCGATCGACGAAGGCTCTGCCGCGGCGCCCAGGCTGGCGCCGACCGGAACGCTGAACGACTACCTCGCCCCGTACCTCGCCTCGGCCGGTGCGCTGGCGGCGCTGATCCGCCGCGCCCGCGAGGGCGGCAGCTATCACGTCAAGGTCAGCCTGACGCGCTGCTCGATGTTCTTGCAGGAGCTCGGCCCGCTCGCGGCGGCACAGGAGGCCGCGTCTCCCTCGACGATGCCCGCCGCGGCGCCGGAGCACTTCATCACCATGGCCTCACCCTATGGCGAGCTGCGCGTACCGGCACCGATTGTCCGTTACTCGAGGACGCCCGGTTACTGGAGCTGCCCACCCGGGCCGCCGGGACAGGACGAGCCGGCCTGGCAGGGGTGAAACGCGGCGGCACCTACGGTCAGCGGACCCACTGGTGGCATCGTGGAGTGGTTCAGCCTGCCAGCGCGCGCGCCGCATCCACCACGGCATGCTCGAACGCCGGCTCGAGATCCGCGAGCTCCCGCTCGGCCAGTCCGACCTCTTTCGACAAGGCTACGGTTCGCCAATCCCTGAGTTTGATGGCCATCGCTGCCGCCAACGCTTGCGCCTCCACCTGCGCGAGGGAGAAGTACTCGCTGTGATCGAGCAACATCTCGAGCGAGGTGATTGGACCGGTGTCCTCGGAAAGCCAGGTCTTCGACTCGCGGGCGCGCTCGGGGAACGGATTCAAGTCGAACGCCGGCGCGAGTCTCCACTGTCCCCGGCTCACGTGCAGCAAGGCGAGATTCCACAAATGATCGTCAGTATTGGTGATGAGAAGGTTGAACAGCATTCGCTGCCATAACTGCCGTACGTCCCGGGTCGGTTCCGCGCCGATCGCTCGCAGGGCATCGGCAATTTCGGTGTAGGCCCGATCCTCGTTTCGCCGGGCTTGCAGCAGCGATCCCCCTGAGAGGTACGGTATGCGCCCACCGTCGGCGGCACGATCGAACCGACGTATGACAGCGATCGGCACACCGTCGAGGACCTCGATGCGAGCCTCGGCTGTATCGATGCCTGCCAGGCTGGCAAGCTTGAGCGCGAGGACTTCGCCGCGCGTAACTGAACGCCTGTCGCCGATGCTCGGGAACTTGCCGATTGCAAGATGCCCATCGGTGTCGCGCACGGTGCACTTGGGCCGCAGGCCGCCGAGCGAGGTAGCCTTGCCTTGCAGGTACTGCAGGTCGTGCCAGTCTTCACTGGCATCCTCCACACGCCGTGCCGCGCCGTAGATCTGCGGCAGGTCGAGCAGCTGCGGAGTGCGATGCTCGCGCGCGTCTCGAAGGAACTCGCCGCTGGCATCGCGCAGGCGCAGAGCTCCGATGCGACTCTCGTCGTCGACGGCCGTCAGGTAGTCGAAACCCGCCAGTGGCCCCAGCCTGGAATCCTCACGTCGACGCCTGGCGTGAGCGCGATCGATGATCCGCCTGCCCCAGGCATCGGGCTCGGTGTCGGCGACAGCGAACGGAAAGGTGGAGTCTTCCGTTGTCGGCGCGCGTCGGGTCACTCGTCCCGCGACGAGCGGCAGGTCCGGAGAGATCTGGAAGCGCTCGGGATGGCCGAGCCAATGAGGGCGGTAGGCAAAACTCGAGTACTCGCGCCGCCCGTCACGCACGAACAGCAGGTCACCTACCTCGATCGGTGTACGCCCGAGCCAGATCTCAGCCTGTTGCGTCAGGACCCTCGCGCTCATAGTGCCTCCGAGCGCCGGCGCGAACGCACCCGCTTCGGCAACGCCTGGTCCATGAGTACAAGCCCAAGTTCGTCGTCGCCGGTGTCGAGCAATTGCTCGAGTCTCGCCAGTTCACCAAGCACGTAGAGGACGCGCACGAGGGCCTCCATCGAAACGCGGGCATCGCCGCGTTCGAGGCGCTTGATGGTCGCGAGGCTCATACCACTGCGCTCTGCCAGCGAAGCCTGCGTGATCTGGCGGCGGCGGCGGGCCCGGGACAGGTCCGCTCCGAGCTTGGCCACGGCGCGGTGCGCGGGCAGGGACAGGGGAAATGCGTCTGACATAATAGTGCGGATATGATCTATTAAATTATATAACAGTTCTTATAAGAACCTTTATAGTAACACATCGATCCTCCGCCTGCTGGTCCAAGCCAGACCGGGCGCCGATTGTCACCCCCCCCCCCGGACAACCGGCGAGCCCTGGGCCTGGTCGTATTCAACTCCTTTCCGGTCCGCGCCAGGTCGGCAAGACCACCCTGCTGCTCGAACTGGCCGCCCGCGATCCATCGGCCACGATCTACGCGGCGGCCGATGGCCCCGCGGCCGCCGTCCCCGGATTCTGGGAGCGCCTGTGGATTCTTGCGGAGGAAACGTCCCGGCGGGCGGGTCACGCCGTCGTCTTGCTGATCAGCTACTGGCGCGAGGAGCCGTTCGAGGTCGACGCCATCGTCGAAGGCGACTGGGGACGCTGGGCGATCGAGGTCAAGACCGGAACCATTGCGCCGCCCGACCTGCGCGGTATCGCCGAATTCACGCGCCGGCACCCGCAGTACCGTCCGCTGGTGCTCTGTGATGCCGGCCCCGGCGCGAGGCCGAGGCCGGCAGTCATCTCGTCGAAATGCAGCGCGGCTCAGTTGCAGCCGAGCGCTTCCATGACCGCGGCGCTGTCCGCGGTAAGCTTGTCGGACATCTCCTGCGGCAGCGCCGAACCGTGCGCGTGGCTCGCCTGGTGCTGGAACGCGGCCAGCATCAGGCAGGCCGACTGCGTGTCGCCGGCTGCGTAGTAGGCCTGGGCCATGTTCATTACCTGGCTGAGGCCGCGGCCCGGGTTGCCAAGGCTGGCGGCGGCGGCCGCGAGCGGGGCGAGGCTGACGCGCCAGCTTGCGGGGTCGATGTCGAACTGGGCGCCGTAACCGCCGGCCGTGTCTGGAATGACGCCTGTATGCTCATCATTCCATCTATAACGGGTCCAGCTCGTCCCGAAGTACACACGGTTGTAATGGGGAGACATCCAGCCCGCACTGAAGTCCAGGCCACTGTACGACGGAATCTCGTTGAACATGAACCGATGCAGCAAGGCAAGGCTTCCAAACGACGTCAGACCGTCATTCGAATAGCACCCGTATTGCTTGAGTGAACTTTGGTTCGAATAGTAGTTGGCCCGTAAGCGATCGAACTACGACATCCTTGCTTCGGATGGGTCGTTCAGCGCAAACGGCAGCAATGCTTCGAAGTCCTCGACGGTGCGGGCGTGCGGCAGATGCTCGAACAGATGGCGCAGA
>SCUD01000016.1 GCA_004297335.1 Gammaproteobacteria bacterium | reverse complement strand
AGATCCGCTCGGCACATCGCGGACCTATTCGTTCGGGACCGTCAACAACGTGTATAAGCTGCAGACCATTTCCGGACCCAGCTGCAGCTATTGTGGCAGTGCCCAGCAGACGAGCTACGAGGCGAGCGGCAACGTGTCGCAGCGTACGGATTTCGCTGGGAACGCCACGACCTACAGCTTCAGCTCGCCGCGCAATCTTGAATCGAGCAGAACGGAGGCGTACGGGACGCCGCGCGCACGGACCATCGCTACGGCCTGGCATGCGACCTATCGACTGCCCACACAAATTGATGAGCCGGGTCGGCGCACGACCTTGACCCACGACGCGGCCGGCAACGTCCTGACGAGGACGGTCCTGGATACCGCTGCCAGCGAGTCCCGCACCTGGACGTACACGTACAACTCCTTCGGGCGCGTCTTGACCGAGGATGGGCCGCGCACTGACGTTACGGACGTCACCACGACTACTTACTACACGTGCACGACCGGCTCGCAGTGCCGGCAGGTGAACACGGTGACCAATGCGCTGGGCCATGTGACGACATACAGCGCCTACAACGCCCACGGTCAGCCGCTCACGATCACGGACCCCAATGGTCTCGTGGCGACGTTGACCTATGATGTGCGCCAGCGGCTCAAGACGCGGACGGTCGGCGGGGAGCAGACCGTGTTCGACTACTGGCCGACCGGACTGCTCCAGAAGGTGACGCTGCCGGACGGCAGTTACCTGCTGTATGGCTACGATGCGGCGCACCGCTTGACGGAAATTGTCGATTCCGAGGGCAATGGCGTCGAGTACACGCTCGACGCGATGGGCAATCGCACCAGCGAGGAGGTATCCGATCCCTCCAGCACGCTGACGCGAACCCGCACGCGGGTGTTCAATGCGCTGAACCAGCTTGCCGGGGAGATCGGCGCTGCGGGCGGCCCGTCTGTCACTACGACGTATGGCTACGACAACAATGGCAACCTGACGAGCATTGAGGCCCCTCTCGGTCGCGATACGACGAACGCCTACGATGAACTGGATCGACTGACGCAACTCACCGATCCCGCAAGCGGCATCACGCAGTATGGCTATAACGCATTGGATCAGCTGATCTCGGTCACTGACCCGCGCAGCCTGGTTACAACCTATTCGTACAATGCGCTTGGCGATCTCAAGCAACAGGTCAGTCCCGATACCGGAACCACGAACAACACGTACGACTCCGGCGGCAACCTCGCGACCTCAACGGACGCCCGCAGCAAGACCGGCACGTACAGCTACGATGCCTTGAATCGCGTCACGAGCCTTGTCCATGCCGATCAGACGATTACGTACACGTATGACGCCGGCACCAACCAGAAAGGCCGCGTGACTGGCCTCGATAGCGCCGGTGCGACGCTCAGCTGGTCGTATGACCCGCAAGGACGCGTGCTCAGCGAGACCCAGGTGTCGAACGGGAACACCAAATCGACTTCCTATCAGTACAACGCAGCTGGGCAGCTCACGCAGATCACGACGCCCGCCAACAATGTCCTCGGGTACGGCTACGTGAACGGCAGGGTATCGGGCATCACGATCAATGGCATGACGCTGCTCAACAATGTCGTGTATGAGCCCTTTGGTCCCATCGGGGGCTGGACCTGGGGCAACAGCACGCTCGCGGTTCGCATCTATGACCGGGACGGGCGCGTGACGCAGGTCGACAGCGCCGGGCTGCGGACGTACTCGTGGGATGACGCGAGCCGCATCACGGGCATCGTGGACGCCCAGAACTCAGCGCTGAACCAGAGCTACGGTTACGACGACCTCGATCGCTTGACCGGCGTTGCGAAGTCAGGCGGCAATCAGTCTTTTGCCTACGACGCGAACGGCAATCGGCTGACCTACGGTGATGGCGGTGCGAGCTCGACTTACGTGATTGCCGGTACCAGCAATTGGCTTACGAGCATCACCGGCAGCCAGGCGCGAACGTATGGTTACAACGCAGTTGGCGCCGTGACGTCCTACGGATCGATGGCGCTTGCATACAGCGACCGCGAGCGGCTCCGGTCTGCAACCATCGGCTCGGACACCTGGAACTACGATCACAATGGTCTTGGAGAGCGCGTCCGCAAGGAGCTTGCGTCTGGCGGAAACCACTACTACGTTTACGATGAAGCCGGACACCTGATTGGCGAGTACAATGGCAACACGCTCATTCAGGAGACCGTCTGGCTGGGCGATATTCCAGTGGCTACGCTCCGCGGGCCGAGCATCTATTACGTGCACACCGACCACCTCAATGCGCCGAGGAAGGTCACCCAACCTTCCGACAACGCGGTTCGGTGGACCTGGGATCGGGATCCATTCGGCGCGGCGACGGTCAACGAGAATCCGTCCGGGCTCGGCACGCTCGTCTACAACCTGCGCCTGCCGGGGCAGTTCTACGATTCTGAGACCGGGCTGAATTGCAACTACTTCAGAGACTACGATCCCAATGTCGGCCGGTATCTGGAGAGCGATCCGATTGGGATCGATGGCGGGCTGAATACCTACGCCTTTGTCGAAGGTAACCCGCTGAGCTATTCGGATGCCCAAGGTCTGCACAAGGGTGACAAGTGGTACGGGTTCAACAACCGAGAATTCCAGAGATGGTTCCACAAGTGTTGGAAACAACCTGGCTATCCGGACGCTGACAAACAAGAGGTCGCTGAGGCCTTTGAAGAGTGGGTGAACAGAGGCAAGCCGTCAGGTGGAAGATGCGATAACACGCCTCCACCTCCACCGGCGCCAGCTGCTGCGTGCGGTGATGACTGCGGGGACAAAGTGGCGACGGTTGTGGTTGCTGCCGGTACGGCCTACGTCGTGTACCGATGCGTCCGCATGATCCCGTCGTTGTTCCCTCCATTGTGGCCAACGATACCGCCGAACGTGGTGGCGCCGTGATCACGGAGTCAGGCGGCAAGGAAATGTTGCCCAATCACCGATACACGGTGGAGATTAGATTCGTTGGTGATCGCTTGGATCCATCGGAGATCTCTCGGCGGCTTCACCTGCAGCCCAGTAGCTCAATGGCGCAGATTGCGGCAGGTTCATCAGGTAGGAGGCGGATTCCGTTTTGGGCGTACAATGGAAAAGGTGAGGCGGGCTTTTGTGCTGAATGGCAGTCGCTGGAGCAGGGGCTGGAGTTCCTAGTTCAGCGTATTGCTCCCGTGAGATCTGTGGTGATCGAGTTGTCGAAGAGCTTCAACGGGATATGGTGGTGCGGTCATTTTCAATCTAGCTTCGATGGTGGACCCACGCTTTCGCCGAGGATCCTTGTTGACGTTGCCAGTTTTGGTCTTCCACTCTCTATCGATAACTACTTTGGCAGCGAGTAGTGGTTGATTAGTTTACCGAGCTGATCAAATGGAGCCGTCAATGCAACCTCTGATTTGATTCGCAAATTCAATCAGAGCTGCCAATTGAGCTGCCCGAAGTGAAATCGAGCGCGCTAGTGCATTTGTTATTGGCGCTGCTGGTCTACGCGGCGCTTGTTACAGTGTCGAGCTTCGCGTTCACAAGTCTCCGCGCGAGTTGGGTAGGAGGCGCGCCATCGTATGCCGCGATATTCGGACCAGCACTGTCACTGTTCACGCATGCGAGCTACTTCCTTTTTGCCGGAGTAAGCGTAATAGTGTTTCCGTGGCTGGCTGTGGGCCTAGTTCGACGAAGTGCTTTGGCAGTCGGGGTTTGCGGATTTGCTGTTACGTGGCTAGGTGTCGGATGGTGGCTGCGCTGGCTTTCTTGAAGTGCGAAACTATTGCAACTACTTCCGAGACTACGACTCAGCCGTCGGAAGATACGTCGAGGGCGATTCATTCGGGCTCGAGGGCGGGATCAACACTTACGGCTACGTCGAACAACGGCCCACGATGCTGAGCGACGCGACCGGTCTTAACCCAGCAGCGTATCGCTTGGCCATGCCCACCCGCTTGCGCTGCTGCCGCGTCGGAACTTGTAGCGGCATGCAGGCTCGCCGGCGCTCTCATTGTCGCCGCCATTTCACGTGGATCAGACGTTGCGCAGCGTCGGGAATCAAATCAGGGAGAAGACTGCGACAATGACGACGAGTGCGAGATGAAGTGCGAGGAAGACGAGTCGCTCTGTCAGGCCATTGCCAAACCGCGGTATGGTCCGCAGGGATTTGCCGTTTGCTTGAAATCTGCCGGCCAGCGCTACGCGGGGTGCCTGCGTGGTGGTGTTGCTAGCATCAGAACTCCACTGCATGTAGTTCACACGCCCCTATGATTTCCGTATTGACGAACGCATTCGGCGTTACGTATGACCCTGTGGGTCAAGTACTCACAATCTCGATGAAACACGCAAGCGGCCATTCGCAGGACCTGCTTACGTTTACCTTGCAGACACTTCGAGACTTGGGATGGCCGGGCGCATCGAGATGGGTTGGTGAAGCAGTTCTGCTACTAATTCCTGAAACGAGAGCAACGTTCTTGCCGGAGACCAAGGACGATGAATTGCCTGTCAGCTTTCTGGACAGAGCCATCTCTGAGTTGGAGAATCGTGCCGACACAGCGGCTGAAGACCAACACGTGTTGAGCATGCTGTACCTAGTACGCGCCCGGTTGGTGAAGTCGCACGCCGATCTCAAGCTTGCTGATAAGCTGCTTCAGCAGGCGGCGAGAGCTGGATGCGTCGCGGCCGCGAATGCGGTTCGAGACACCTGGCCCGATGCGATGAGCAAGGCGGAGGGCGAGATCTCGGCTAGGTAATCTGGCGATAAAAACCGAAGGTCCGGGCTGTTGACAGGCGTGCAATTCTGACCAGGCAAGGGGTGTAACCGGCGTCCAAAATTGACCACCCCGTACCCTGCTCGGTCCATGAGGCCGTGTGGGGAGAACTGGGGTGCTGTGCGTGGAGACGATCGGGAAGATCCGGCGGCGGCGCCTGGTGCAGGGGGGCCATATCGGGCTAGAGATCCCCTGCGAGCGCCTTGTACAGTGCCGCAAGCGCCGTGGCACGCCGTGCCTGGGCCTGGACATGGCGGTCCTCGAGGTCGAGCAGGCTGCGTTCGGCGTCGAGGACGGCCAGGTAATCGGTCACGCCCGCGTCATGGCGCAGCCGGGCGAGGCGCGCGGTCTCGCCGGCGGCCGCCACGGCGGCTGCGAGTTCGGCCGTGGTCTGGTTTGCGCTGCGGAATCCGGCGAGGGCGTTCTCGGTCTCCTCGAGCGCCCGCAATACGGTCTCGTGGTATGCGGCAAGCGCGCCCTCGGCCCGGGCGGACGCCGCCCGCACCCGCTGGCGCACGCGCCCGAGGTCGAGGAAACGCCAGGTCAGCGAGGGCCCCCACGACCAGCGCTCGGCGGCAGCCGAACCGAGGTCCGCACGCGACCCGCCCGTCCAGCCGAAGCTGCCCAGCAGCTCGACCCGCGGAAAATAGTCGGCGACCTGGATGCCGACATCCGCGGTCGCTGCCGCGAGTCGCCGCTCAGCCTCGCGGATGTCCGGGCGGCGGCGCAGCCATTCCTCCGGCGTACCGGCCGCGACCAGGGTCGGCAGCGGCGGAATTGTCGCTTCCGCTGACAGGTGCTCGCGCAGCGTCGCCATGGGCCAGGCGGTCAGCACCGCCAACCGCTGCTCCTGCCGCACGCGATCGGATTCAGCTGCCGGCAGCTCGGCCGCGACGCTGCGGGCCTGGGTCTCGGCACGGGCGACGTCGAGTGCGGTCGTGCCACCGGCCGCAAGCCGCGCGTCGAGGATCCGGACGTTCTCCCGCAGGTTGCCGAGCTGCCGCCCGAGCAGCGCCAGCCGCGCCCGCGCACCCTGGAGCGCAAACCAGGCCTGCGCCGTCTCGGCGACGATGGACAGCCGTGCCGCGGCGAGTGCCGCATCATCGGCTTCCACGCGACGGCGGATGGCTGCGGCCTCCTTGCGCAGGCCGCCGAACAGGTCGATCTCCCAGGACGCATCGAAGCCGGCCCGGTAACTGTCCCTGGCGATGCCGCCACCGGGAACCGAGGGATCGAGGGCGCTTTGCTGGCTGCGTTCACGGCCGCCCGCGGCGGTGACGGTCGGGAACCAGCTGAAGTGCGTGAGTCCGGAGAGCGCACGGGTTTCCTCGAGCCGCGCCGCGGCCTGCGCAATCGTGGTGTTGGCCTCGAGCGCGCGCGCAACCAGGCCGTCGAGCTCGGCGCTGCCGAAGCCGGACCACAGGGCCGCAGGATCCGGAGCGGCGGGGGGCGCGGCAGCCGCCTGGTCGAACTGCTCCGGCAGCGGTGTTGCCGGTGTCACCTGCCGTGGCCCGGCCGTACAGCCGCTCACGAAGGTGCCGAGGACCAGGAGAACCCGCGGAAGTACCGGCGCCTCAGCCATGGTCCGCACCCGTCCGTGCGCGCCGCGCCACGCGCCAGTTCCGGTTGCCCTCGACGATGTGCCGGATGACGACGTAGAACACCGGCGTCAGGAACAGGCCGAAGAACGTCACGCCGAGCATGCCCGAGGCCACGGTCACGCCCATCACATGGCGCACCTCGGCGCCGGAGCCCGTCGCAAAGGCGAGCGGCAGCACGCCGGCGATGAATGCGAAGCTGGTCATCAGGATCGGCCGCAGCCGCATCTGCGCGGCCTCGATTGCCGCGGCGACGATCGAACGGCCATGTTCCTCGAGGTCACGGGCGAACTCGACCACCAGGATCGCGTTCTTGCAGGCGAGCCCGATCAGCACCGCGAAGCCAACCTTGGTGAAGATGTTGTTGTCGAGGAAGGAGGGCTGGTACATCGGCGGCGAGATCGCCAGCCAGAGCCCGTGGACGAAGTTGACCAGCCAGATGCCGCCGATCGCCGACAGCAGGCACAGCGGTACGATCAGCACGATCGCGAGTGGCAGCGACCAGCTCTCGTACAGCGCCGCCATCACCAGGTATACGAGCAGCACGCACAGCGGGAAGACCAGCAGCACCGCGTTACCCTGCGTGATCTGCTGGTAGGTCAGCTCGGTCCATTCGATCGCGAAGCCGTGCGGCAGCACCCGGTCCGCGACTTCCTGCACCGCCCGGATCGCCTGGGTCGAGGACAGCGCCGCCGCGTCGAAGGCGACCGAGAGATCCGCCGCCGGATAGGCGTTGTAGCGGATCACCGGGTCCGGCCCGAAGCCCGGCTGCACGTTGACGACGCTGCCGAGCGGCACCATGGCGCCGTCGGCGTTGCGGACCCGCAGGCCCTCGATGTCGCGCACCGAATCCCGGTACGGCGCGTCGGCCTGGGCGTAGACGCTGTAGGTCCGGCCAAACAGGTTGAAGTCGTTGACGTAGGCCGATCCCAGGTAGACCTGCAGGGTCTCGAATACGTCGGGCAGCGAAAGTCCGAGTTCCCGGGCCCGGACGCGGTCCACGGTCGCGTCGAGCTGCGGCACATCGGCCTGGAACGAAGTGAAGGTGCCCTGCGGATCGATACCGTCGGTAGCGCCGAGCCCGGCGACCAGCGCCCGGGTCTGGCTGTTCAGCTCGCCATAGCCGGCACCGCCACGATCCTGGATATAGAGATCGAGGCCGGCCGCCGTGCCCAGTCCCTGCACGGGCGGCGGTGCCAGCACGAACGCCATTCCCTCCTGGATGCTGGCGAGCGCCATATTGATGCGGGTCGCGATCTCGGCGGCGCTCTGATCGCGCTCCTCCGGGGGCGTCAGGCCGACGAACATGACGCCGGCATTGGGCGTAGCCACGAAGTGCACCGGGTTCAGGCCGGCGAACCCTACGGTGTAGGCCACGCCCGGCGTGGCGAGTGCGATCTCGCCCATGCGCCGGATCGCGGCCTCGGTGCGGCTGACGCTGCTCGCCTCGGGAAGCTGCAGCATGCCGAACAGGTAGTGCTTGTCCTGGGTCGGGATGTAGCCGCCCGGTACCGCGCGGAACACGACCAGCGTCGCCGCGATCAGTACGGCGTAGATCAAGAGCAGCCGCGGCGCGCGACCGATGATGCCGCCGATGCCGGCGTTGTAGCGGGCTGCACCGCGCTGGAACAGGCGATGAAAGGCCCCGAACGGCCGGCCGACGACATACTCGAGCGCGCGGCCGACACGGTCCGGCGGTGCATCGCGCGGTCGCAGCAGCAGTGCGGCGAGAGCCGGTGACAGCGTCAGCGAATTGAAGCCCGAGATCAGCACGGCCGCGGCGATGGTCACGGCGAACTGCCGGTAGAATTCGCCGGTGATACCGCCGAGGAACGCGAGCGGCACGAACACCGAGGCCAGCACCATCGTGATCGCGATGATCGGCCCCGACACCTCGCTCATCGCCTGGTGCGCGGCGGCGCGCGGGGTCATGCCCTGTTCGATGTGGCGCTCGACGTTCTCGACCACGACGATCGCGTCGTCGACGACGATGCCGATCGCCAGCACCAGGCCGAACAGCGTCAGGACGTTGATCGAGAAGCCGAGCGCCCACAGGGCCGCGCAGGCGCCGATGATCGAGACCGGTACTGCGATCAGCGGGATCAGCGAGGCGCGCCAGGTGCGGAGGAACAGCACCACGACGACGACTACCAGCAGCACTGCCTCGAGCAGGGTGTAGATCACGGCGCGGATCGACTCGCGCACGAACGACGTCGGGTCGTAGGGTATCGAATAGCGCAGGCCCTCGGGGAATCCGCGCTCGAGCTCGCTCATGCGCTGGCGGATGGAGCGCGACACCGCGACGGTATTCGCGCCTGGCGTCGGATAGATCACGATCGCCGCGCCTTCCTCGTTGTCGACCAGGGCCTTCAGTGCGTAGGTCGAGCTGCCGAGCTCGATCCGTGCGACATCGCGCAGGCGGGTCAGCCGCGGGCCTTCGGCCTTGACCACGATCTCGCCGAAGGCCTCCGGTGTCGCGAGCCGGCCCTCGGCATTGATGGACAGCTGCAGTGCGACGCCATCCGGCACCGGCGGGCCGCCGACCGTGCCGGCCGAGACCTCGACGTTCTGTTCGCGAACCGCCCGGAGGATGTCGCTGGCGCCGATGCCGCGCGCCGCGGCGAGGTTCGGGTCGATCCAGATGCGCATCGCGTAGATGCCGCCGCCGAAGGCCACCGCACGGCCCACGCCGGGCAACCGCGCCAGCTCGTCGCGCACGCGCAGGCTGGCGAAATTGGATACGTAGAGCGGGTCGAAGCGTTCGTCGATCGGGTCGAGGTGCACGACCATCAGCAGCGCGGGCGTGGACTTGATCGTCGTGATGCCGAGCGCCCGCACCGGGGCGGGCAGGCGCTGCAGCACCTGCGCAACCCGGCTCTGCACCTGCACGGTGGCGAGATCGACGTCGGTACCGGTGCGAAAGGTCACGGTCAGGACCATCTGGCCATCGGCGCTCGAGGTGGACTTCATGTAGATCATGTTGTCCACGCCGTTGATGGCCTCCTCCAGCGGCCCGGCGACCGTATCGGCGATCGTGCGCGGATTGGCGCCCGGATACATCCCCATGACCTGGACCGAGGGCGGCACCATGTCCGGATATTCGCTGACCGGCAGGTTGGGAATCGAGATCAGGCCGGCGACCAGCAGCAGCGCCGACAGCACCGTCGCCAGGATCGGGCGGTCGACGAAGATCCGCGAGAAGTCAGTGTGGGCCATCGCGGTTCGGTTCCTCCATCCGTACCTCATGCGGACTGACGGGCTGGCCGGATGCCAGGACCTTGCGGCCGCCGCTGACGATGATGCGGTCACCGGCAGCGAGCCCGGATTCGACGACGCGGAGGCTGTCCACCTGCAGTCCGAGCTGCAGGTCGCGGCGCTCGGTGCTGTTGCTGGCGGTCACGACGTAGACATAGCGGTGATCCTGGTCGGTCAGGATGGCCTGTTCGTGCACGAGCAGTACATCCCTGGCCTGGTCATCGAGCACCCGCACGCGGGCCGACAACCCCGGCGCGAGCTGGTCATCCGGATTCGGCACGACGGCGCGCGCGCGAATCGTGCCGGTGCCGGTATCGAGCGCGTTGTCGACGAAGTCCATCGTGCCGCGGTGCGGGAAGCCGGAACCATTCGCGAGACCGACCAGCACGGCGTGGCGTCCGGTCCGGGCAGTTTCCTGGTAGCGCAGGAAGCTGCGTTCGTCGGCCGTGAACACCACGTGCACCGGGTCCACCGACACGAGTGTCGTCAGCACCGATTCGCCGGCGCGCACCAGGTTGCCGGGCTTGATCAGCGCGGCACCGGCGCGTCCGGCGAACGGTGCGGTAATGCGGGTGAATTCGAGTTCGAGTTCGGCCCGGGCCAGGTGGGCGCGCGCTGCAAGCAGGTCGGCCTCGGCCTGGCGCAGCTCGCCCTGGCGGGCCTCGAGCTCGCCCTGTGATACGGCCCTGGCCTCGATCAGTGCCTCGGCCCGGGCGAGTTCCTGCCGGGCGAGGTCGATCCGCGCCTGGGCCCGTGTGCGGTCGGCGCGTGCCGCCTCGACGGCGGCGCGATATTCACGGTCGTCGATCGAGAACAGCGGGTCGCCGGCCTTGACCAGCCCCCCCTCGCGAAAATGCACGGCGCGCAGGTGGCCGCCCACCCGCGGCCGGATCTCGGCCGATTCGATCGCCTCGACGTGGCCGGTGAACTCGACCCAGCCGGTGATCGAGCGTTGGATGACCGGCGCGACGCTGACTTCCGGCGGGGGGCGGTTGCGCGCGCTGTCATCGCCACCGCAGCCGGCCAGCCACAGGACGGCCAGGGCGGCGAGCGGTGCGTACCGGGCCGCAACGCGAATGGTCGGGCGCATCGTTCAGGCTTCCTTCTGCAGTTGCTGCGGTCGTTCGGCGCCCCATTGCCGCGCGAGCCCTTTCATCATGTCGATCAGCCGCTCCTGCACGGGCCTGGGCATGGAGTAGAGCTGGAACAGCTCGCGCCACATCAGGCCCTCGGCGGCAAGCCGGAGCAACTGCAGGCGCAGGTCGCGCTCGCTCCATTCGATCGTGCCGAGCCGCCGCCTGAGCTCGGCGCGGAACGGGTCGAGCAGGGAAGGGTCGAGTGTCACTGCACTGAACATGCCGCACATGAGGCGCCGCTGCTCTTCGTCGCGCCCGGCATAGCTGCCGATGAAACCGAGCAGGCGCGCCGTGTCTTCGTCGCAGTCCTCCGGCATGTGTGCCGCTTCGGCCTGCTCCCACTGCGCCATGTCGCTCTCGATCAGTGCCCGCAGCAGGTCGCTCTTGGTCGGGAAATGATAGGTGATGCCGCCGCGGGTGATACCGCTGACTCCGACCAGCTCGTCAAAGGTCAGGCTGCCGGCACCGCGGGTCTCGACGATCTGCCGGGCGGCCTCGAGTATCTTCAGACGGGCGTCAGGACTGCGGGCCATGTATATAACTATACAGAACGTTTTGTATAGTTATCAAGCGAAGGCCGTTGCCGCGCCGGTCGGGATCAGAGCCAGCCGCGGCGGCGGAAGAACCAGTAGGGCAGGACCGCTGAAACGACGATGGCCGCGAGCGCGAGCGGGTAGCCGAGCGGCCACTGGAGCTCGGGCATGAACCGGAAGTTCATGCCGTAGATGCTCGCGATCAGTGTCGGCGGCAGGAACACGGCCGCAACCACCGAGAAGATCTTGATGATGTTGTTCTGCTCGATGTTGATCAGGCCGAGCGTCGCCTGCAGCATGAAGCTCGACTTGTTGGCCAGGAACGAGGCGTGGTCCGACAGCGCCAGCACGTCGCGCGAGAGGCTGCGGAAACGAGCCCGCAGCTCGTTCGGCATCTGCGCCGCGCGCAGTTGCTGGATGAACGTGAGCTGCCGGCCGAGGGTCACCAGGCTCTCGCGTGATTTCGAGGTCAGGTCGCCGTCGCGCCCGATGCGTTCCATGACGCCGCGCAGGTCGCGGGCCCGTGGCCGCGGGCCGGCGGCGGAAGCGAACACCCCCGCGGACAGGTCGTCGAGATCCTGGCCGACGCGCTCCAGCACGTCGGCGGTGCGCTCGATGATCGCCTCGAGCAGTCCGGCGAGGATGACCAGCGCCGAACCGGCGGCCGCCGTATGCCGCTCGGCGTAGCTCAGGAAATGCCGGAATGGCAGCGGGTCGACGTAGCGATTGGTAATCAGGCGGTTCTGCGTCAGGATGAAGGTAATGGCGGCCGATTCCGGGCGCTCGGTGTCGATCTTGGTGACGACGTTGGCCGTCATGTGCAGCGTGCCGTCTTCCTCGTAGAGGCGGTTGGAAGTCTCGATTTCCCGCATTTCCTCGCGCGAGGGCACGTCGATCGCCAGCAGTCGCTCGACCGCGCGCTCCTCCTCGAGCGTGGGCTCGAGGAGGTCCACCCACAGGCAGGCCTCGGGAATATTGGCCGGTGGCGGCTCGAGGCGGGTAAGCCCCTGCGCGCCGGGAACGTAGCAATTGAGCATCGGCCGCGGCTCAGCGGCCGTCGCGTTCGCGCGCCGCGAGGTCCGCGACGACCTGCATCAACTCGTTCTGGCTCCCGGCCATGCTGACGTCGGTAACGAACTTGCCCTGCACGACCATCATCGGCGTGTGGTCGGCCATGTAGCGGCGGGTCAGGTTCTCGGCCTGGCGGAGCCGGCTCTCGATTGAGAAAGTGCGGTAGTGCCTGGCGAAATCCTCGGCACTCACGCCGCGCGCAACCAGGAACTCGCGTACCGCCTGCTCGGTCGCGGCCGTATCCACGCGATTGTTGCGCACGACGGTGAGCGGCCGACCGCGTGCGTGCAGCTCGCGGAAGACCTCGGGGTGCAGTGTTTCGAGCTTGCCGAGCGCCTCGATCGTGTAGTAGAGGCGCGCGTCTTCACGCGTGACCTCGTTCCAGACGACGGGCAGCCGGCGGAAATGCAGCCAGGCCGGCTGGTCCTGCAGCCAGGCCTCGAGGCGCGGCTCGAGCGCATAGCAGTGCCCGCAGCCATACCAGAACACCTCGACGACCTCGACTTCGCCCGGCGGTGCACTGCTCGGCTGGGCGACGGTCAGGCCCTTGTAGTGCTGGCCTTCCTGCCAGCGCAGCGGCGCGTTCGTCGGCAGTTCCGGCGTACTGGCGGCGACTGCCGCGGCGACGGGCGACATGACGGGGGCCGCCACTTCCGCCGCAGGGGCTTCGACGGTCTCGCCATCCACGGGCTCGGCCGCCGGGTCCAGCTGTTCCGGTGGTCGCAGCGGCTCGGCATCTGCGGCGGGCACTGAGGCCGGCGGTGCCGTTGCCGGCTCGGGAGCAGCCGTGGCTGGGGCTGGCGCCTCGCCCTGGCCGCAGGCAGTGAGCAGCAGCCCGATGAGTGCCCACGACGCTGTTTTCCCCATCCTGAACCTCCTGCCCGGAATCACGGGATCAGCGCAGGCCCTGCGTATAGGAGGCCAGGGCTCGCATCTCGTCGTCGGCGAGCTTTGCCGCAATGACCTGCATGATGTCGTTACCCTGCGGGCGGCGCGTGCCTGCGGCATAGGCCTTCAGCTGGTTGTAGCTGTAGACCGAGTGCTGGCCCCGAAGGGCCGGATACCTGGCCGGAGCAATGCCGAGACCCTGCGGGCCGTGGCAGGCGATACAGGCCGGCAGGCCGCGCACAGGGTCGCCGCCACGGTAGAGCCGCTCGCCGCTTGCCGCGAGCGCGGGATCGGCCTCCCGCGGGGTCGGTGCCTGCCGGGCGAAGTGCGCGCCAACATCCAGCGAGTCCTGCTCCGAGAGCAGTGCCGCCATCGGCATCATCAGCGCGTTGTCGCGCACGCCCTGCCGGAACAGCGCGAGCTGGGCGGCCATGTAGTCAGCCCCCTGCCCGGCCAGGCTGGGCCACTCCGGGCTCGGACTGTTGCCGTCCGCGCCGTGGCAGGCCATGCAGAGGGCGGATTTCGCCGCGCCGGCCTCAGGGTCGCCGCCCGCCGCGTGGACCGCGGTACCGCCGAGCAGGGCCAGGAAACCGATCATCCGGAACAGTGTCTTCATCTTCAGGCAACTCCATGGACGCAGCGGGCGAGGGTAGCTGTTAAACTGCCCGCCAGCGAGCCCGGAATTATACGCAAGACGCCGGCCCCGCGGTCCAGCGAGCCATGTCCGCATATCCCCGAGTCCAGTTCCTGACGAGCGCCGGCAGCCCTGGCGGTTTCGGCGACGACCACGGCGCCGAGGTTGCCGTGGCCGGCCGCTCGAATTGTGGCAAGTCGAGCGCTATCAACACGCTGGTCGGACGCCATGGACTCGCCCGCAGCAGCCGGACACCGGGGCGCACGCAGCTGCTCAACTTCTTCGAGCTGGATCCGGGCCGCCGCCTGGTGGACCTGCCGGGCTACGGCTATGCCCGTGCCCCCGCGGCGGTCCAGCAGCAGTGGGGACGGCTGGTGGAGGCCTATTTCCAGCAGCGGCAGTCCCTTGCGGGGCTGCTCCTGGTCGTGGATTCGCGCCGCGGCATCGGCGATACCGATCGCGTGATGCTCGACTATGCCGACGCCCGCGGCCTGCCCGTGCATGTGCTGCTGACGAAAGTGGACAAGCTCACCCGGAACGAAGCCCGTGTGGCGGTGCGCCGGGCTGGCGTAGAACTCGCCGGGCGGGCCACCGTACAGCCGTTTTCCGCAGTGACCGGCGAGGGCGGCGATGCGGCGCGGGCGGTGCTCGAGGCGCTGCTGGCCAGGCGGTTGCTACGGGATCGGACATGAAAAAGCCCGGCGGTCCTGAAGACCGCCGGGCCGAGACCCGGCTTGGGGATGCAATCCGGGCGACCCGCTCAGGGAGGGAAGCGGGGAGCACCTTGCGGCGCTCGTGAGATTAGAGGATGGGGGCCTGGAAAAGTTCCGTGCGGCGCCTCAGCGCGCTCCCGCCAGCAGATCGAGCCGCCGCTCCTGCCACTGCGCGATCCAGCCCGGCAGGGCCTCGGCTGGCATCGGCCGCCCGATGAAATACCCCTGGGCGCACTCGCAGCCCAGGTCGCGCAGGCAATCCCAGTCGGAGCGGTCCTCGACCCCTTCGGCGACCGTGCGCAGCTGCAGTTCCCGCGCCATGCCGACATTGGCCTGCACCATCGCGCGCAGCGCCGGGTCGCGGCCGACACCGTGCACGAAGTCGCGGTCGAGCTTGAGCTCGTCGAAGGGGATGTCCCGCAGCTGCGCCAGCGACGAAAAGCCGGTCCCGAAATCGTCGATGGACAGGCCGATGTGCTTGAGTCGCAACCGGCTCGAGATGTCGAGGAGCTTCAGCCGATCGCGGGTGGCCTGGCCCTCGGTGATCTCGAGCACGAGGCCCGAGGTCGGCACGCCGGCCGCTGCGAGGGCTTGGGCCACCTCATCCGGGAAGCCGAGCTCCGTCAGGTTGTCCATCGCGACATTGATGGCCAGGCGCAGATGCAGGCCGATAGCAGACCAGCGCCGCGCATCGCGCAGGGCCCCGGCGAGCACCGCGTTGGCGAGGCGGTCGCTCAGGCCACCAGCCTCGATGACCGGGATGAAGCGGTCCGGGAACACCAGCCCATCCTCGGGGTGCTGCCAGCGCACCAGGGTCTCGACTCCGGCGACCTCGGCCGTCGCGAGAACGACCTGCGGCTGGTAGTAGTTGACAAGCTGGCCGCTGCCGATGGCATCTGCGACCTCCACGGCCTGGTAAAACTTCGGCACGGCCTGGATGACGGTAGTGCCACTGCTCCCCGGCACGGCCTCGATCAGTTCCGCGATCCGTTCCGGCGCAACTGGCTTGGTCAGCGCAGCCAGCAGCCGTAGGCGGTGCGCGCGGGCCAGCGCCGCCACCGACTGCAGCACGCGCGTATCCTCCCCACTGACCAGCACCAGGCCGCCGCGGAAGTGCCGCTCGGCCAGGCAGCGCAGGAATTCGACGCCGTCCATGCCTGGCATGTTCAGGTCCACGAAAATCAGGTCGACGCGCTCGGCCTCGGCCTCGACCAGGCCAAGCGCCGCCAGAGCGTTGTCGCAGGTCGCGACCGCTTCAACGCGAGCCTGCGTCAGCTGCCGCTCGAGCAGCTTCAGCGAGAACAGGTCGTCATCGACAATCAGTGCGCGCATCATCCGGTCTCAGGTCCAGTCGCAGGAGCCAGCAGCGCGTGGACGGCGTCCCGCACACGCTGGCACTCATTCTCGAACTCCGCCATGCCGGGACCGAGCGCGGCGAGTTCAGCGGTCTTCGCGGTCCTTTCCAGGCCGGCACAGATTTCCCCGAGCGACAGCGCACCGACCGAGCGGGCCGAGGACTTGAGTTTGTGCGCAATCGCCGCGACCTGCAGTACGTCCCCTCCGGTCCAGGCGGAGCGCAGTTCCTCGCACTGCTGCCCGGTCGAGTCACAGAAGAACTGCAGGAAGTCGTGGATGGTGGCCGAGTCGTCACCGATCAGGCGCTGCAGCACGCTGATGTCCAGTGCCACAACTGGAGTTCCAGCCGGGGCGCCAGCTGTTGTTCCGGGAGCGGCAGGCATCGATGGGTGGAGCCAGCGCTCCAGCGCCGCCTGCAGGGTTTCGATCTGTAGCGGCTTGGTCAGGAAGTCATTGAATCCGGCGGCCGCGGCGAGGTTTGCGGCATCACCGAGTGCGTCGGCGGTCAGCGCAACGATTGGCATCCGCGCCGTTCCGCGGGCGGCTTCCTCGCGGCGGATAGTCTGTGCCAGCATGTAGCCGTCCATGCCGGGCATGTGCAGGTCGGTGAGCAGCAGGGCATGGCGCCCGGCGCGCCAGCGGTGCAACGCGGCCTCGCCATCCGGCGCGAACTCCGCGGCATAGCCGAGCAGGGCGAGCTGCCGGGCGATCACATGGCGATTCACGGCGTCGTCCTCGGCGACCAGGATCAGCTCGCCGTGTGCACCCGCCTCAGTGACCGACGGTACCGGCCTCGCTGCGGTACGGGTTGCAGTGATTTCCGGCTCCGGCAGCGCGCGTCCCACCGCGGCGGCCACGGCCTGCAGCAGCAGGCGGCAACGCAGCAGCGGGGCCTCAAGGATGATGACCTCGCCGGTCCCGGTTCCGTCGCCGCTGCGACGGTCCGCTGTGACCAGGAGCCGCGGTTCCCGGGCGTCGGTGCCGGTCGCCGGCTGCCGGCTGTACCGGACCACGGCCACCGGACCGCTGAGCGTGGCCGCGAGGCGGGCTCCGGCACTCGGATCGGCCACGCGGTGCACGCGGGCGCCGGCCTTCTGCAGGCAGGCCTCCAGCGCGTCGGGGTCGAGTTCCGATGCGACAACGAGCAGGCATTCCACTCCGGCGAGGTCCGGCAGCGGCCGCGGGGGCGGACCAGCCGCGGCCTCGCAAGGCAGGGTGACGGTGAAGGTCGAGCCATCGCCGAGCCGGCTTTCGACCTCGATCGTGCCGCCCAGCAGTTCAATCAGGCGCCGCGAAATTGCCAGCCCGAGACCGGTACCGCCGAAGCGCCGGGTCGTCGCGACCTCCGCCTGCATGAACGGCGCGAACAAGCCGCGGACGGTCTCGGGGCTCATGCCGATGCCGTTGTCGGTGATACTGAGGCTGAGCTGTGGCGACGCCGCAGGCTTCATGCGCACCCGCAGCCAGACCCTGCCGCGCCGGCCGGCGCGGCCACCCGAGAACTTGACTGCATTGCCAAGCAGGTTGTAGAGGATCTGCCGCAGCCGCACCGGGTCGCTGACGATCCGGGCCGGGAGCTCCGGGTCAAGGTACACACTGAGATCCACTGCCTGGCGAGTGGCCGCGGGCAGCAGCGATTCGCACAGGCTCTCGGCGAGTTCCCCGATGGCGACTGGTTCCGTTTCCAGCCGCAGGTGCCCGGCTTCGATGCGCGAGAAGTCGAGGATGTCGTCGATGATGCGCAGCAGTGCGCGACCGGAGTCGCGCGCGGTGCGCAGCATGTCGAGCTGCGTCGTCGAGAGTGATTCGTGTTCCAGCAACTCCAGCATGCCGAGAATGCCATTCATCGGCGTGCGGATCTCATGGCTCATGTTGGCGAGGAATGCGCTCTTCGCGGCGCTCGCGGCTTCCGCCTGCTCGCGCGCGGCCTCGAGTTCCACCGTGCGCTCGGCGACCAGCACCTCCAGGTGGTCGCGGTGGCGGGCGAGTTCGAGCGCCGCGTTCTGCTGCTCCGTGATGTCGGTGATCAATCCCTCGAGATACAGCACGGTGCCATCCGGCGCAAAGTGCGCACGACCCCGCTCCCACACCCAGCGCTGACCGCCATCGGCCGCGCGGATCCGGTAGCTGAGCTCGAACGGCAGCTGCGACCGGACCGCCTCCTGGACGGTGTCCCAGACGTGCTGACGGTCATTGGCGTGGATCAGCTCGGCCCAGAAGGTGCAGCCGCCAGGCATCAGGTCCGCCGGCGCGTAGCCGGTCACCGGCCGGCTGCCATCGCTGACGAAGTCCATCGGCCAGTCCGGTTCGTTACGGCAGCGATACACCATGCCCGGGACGTTGGCGATGAGCGCTTCGAGGTGACGTCGGGCCTCGCGCAGTTCCTCATCCAGGCGCCTGCGATCGGTGACATCCTGGAAGACCGTGACCAGATGATCGATCGCGCCGTCGGCGCCGCGGACCGGAGCCAGCGTGAATGCGAGCCACAGGACTGTGCCGTCCTTGTGCCGATAGCGGCTCTCCCCGTGGTGGAAGGGCTTCTCACCGGCCCCCACCCGGCGAGTCTCGCGGCGATCGCGCTCGAGGTCCTCAGGATGGGCGAGCTCGCTCCAGCGATGGCCGATGAGTTCCTCGCGCGGGTAGCCAATGATCGCGCTGAACTGCGGATTCGTGTCGATCCAGCGGCCGCTGTTGTCCAGCAGGCCGATGCCGACCGCGGCCTGCTCGAAGGCTGCCCGGAACCGGCTCTCGCTGGCGATCAGTGCCCTCTCAGTCTCCTTGAACCTGGTGATGTCCTGCGTGGCGCCTTCGACGCGGAGCGTGCGGCCGGTCTCGTCGCGGACGGCGCGGCCCATTGCGCGGACCCAGATCCGGCGGCCGCGCGCCGTGATCATCTCCATGTCGAGGTCGTAGGGCGCACCGGCGCGCACGCAGGCGGCGAAGGCCTCGGTCGAACGGGGCCGCCATTCCGGTGCCGCAAACAGCAGGGACTGCTCGAGACTGACCACGCTGTCGGGTGTCACCTCGAACAGCCGGCGCGCCGCCTGGGACATCCGGAATGCGCGGGTCCCGAGATCCACCTCCCAGCCGCCGATGCTGCCGATGCTGCTGGCCAGCTCCAGCAGGCGTGCGCTCTCGCGCACCTGCTCCTCGGCCAGCACGCGCTCGGTGATTTCCGGGTGGACGACGACGACCCGTACCGGCCCGGCTTCCTGGAAACGGGTCACGCGCACCACGAACCAGCGCCGCACATCCGGCGAGTGGCAGGGGTACTCGAGCCGGAATGCGTCGCGCTGCCCGGCACTGACCGCGCGGACCGCCTCAGCCACCTGGTGCGCCGACTCCGCCTCCGCCCCGGTCGTCCGGTCACACACCTGCAGGTAGTTGATGCCTTCGGATACCCGCTCAGGATCCGCGCCGTTGTCGCGCGCGAACTCGCGCCAGCGCCGGTTGACGGCGATGATCGTGCCGTGTTCATCGAGGATCGCGACGCTCTGCGGCAGTGCATCGAGCGTCGAGCGGATGAAGCGCTCGCTCTCGCGCAGGGCCCGCTCGGCGGCGCGCTCGGCGGTCTGGTCGCGGAACACGAGTACGACGCCCATGGTCTTGCCGGCGGCGTCGCGCACCGGCGCGCCGCTGTCGGCGATCGGCCGCTCGCTGCCGTCGCGGGCAACCAGCAGCGTGTGATTGGCCAGCCCGACGATCTCACCGTCGCGAAGCACGCGCGGCAGGGGGCTCTCGACCGCCTGGTGCGTGGCCTCACTGACGATCCGGAACACCTCGTCCAGCGGGCGCCCGCGTGCTTCGGCCTCGGTCCAGCCGGTCAGTGTCTCGGCCACCGGATTCAGGTAGCGGACCCGGCCGCCGGCGTCGGTCGAGATCACCCCATCACCGATGCCGCGCAGCGTCGCGTGCATTTCCTCGAGGGCGCGCCGGCGCCCGCGTTCGGTGATGTACAGCGAGTGGTACAGGCGATGGCGCTGCCGGTTCATCAGCAGCGCGAGGACCAGCGCGGTCGCCAGGATGGCGCCGAGCGCGAAGCCGGCGATCACGAACCCGCGGTAGCGCGCCTCGGCGAACAGCTCGCGGGTGTCCACCTTGGCGAGCAGGAACCAGTCCGAGCCGGGGATCGGCCGGGCATCGGCCAGGACCTCGATACCGCGGTAATCCAGGCCCTGGACGACGCCGACCTGGCCGAGAATCGCCTGCACGCCGGCGATGCGGGTATCCGTCACCGGCCTGCGGATGCTCATCGGCAAGGCGCGAACGTGGCGCAGCGGGTTCAGGTAGACGAGCTCGTCGCCGTCGCGGCGTACCAGGATGGCTTCCGCGGTCGCGCTCGGTGTCGGCCATGACTGCACCAGCGGGAACAGGCTGTCATCGGCACGGGCACCGAGCAGCAGTACCGCCAGCGGCTGGCGCGCCGGGTCCAGGACCGGCGCCGCGACGGCGATCCGTCCTTCGCTGGTCTCCGGATCGACGATCAGTTCGCCGAAGACCGGCGTCCCAGCCTGCAGCGCCGCCGCGACCAGCCGTGCCGCCGCCGGCCGGACTTCCCGGCCCTGATCCAGCGCGAACAGCAGCCGGCCATCGGCCGCGATCAACCGTGCCATCTGGTAGTTGCGCCGATCCTGCGTCACCAGCAGGTGCTGGAGGATGCGCTTCTGCACGGCCGGGTCGCCGGGCTGCTGCAGCCAGGCGTACACCGCCTCGCGAAGATCCGGGTCCGCCGCCAGTGTGGCCGCGTCAGCGAGCCGTTCGCGCCGCCAGTCCGCGACCTGCTGCATCTTCAGCGCCGTGATCGCGGACAGCTCCTGCAGCCTGGCAGTGCGAACCTCGGCCACTTCGCCGCGATACATCAGCCAGCCGCCGGCCACGATCGCGGCCGCCAGCAGTGCGAACAGCCCCATCAACAGCGGTTTGGACCAGACCCTCAATGGGCTTCGTCCCAGTTGGCGCCGACGCCGGTGTCCACGACCAGTGGCACCGCGAGCTCGGCCGCGCTGCTCATGATCGCGACGAGCCGGTCGCGGATCTCCGGCACCGCGGACTCCTCGACTTCCAGCACCAGTTCGTCATGCACCTGCATCACGAGCGCCGCCGGGGCACCGCTGCCGGCCAGCCAGTCCTGCGTGCGGATCATGGCGCGCTTGATGATATCAGCAGCCGTTCCCTGCATGGGCGCGTTGATCGCGCTGCGCTCCGCATACTGGCGCGCCTGGCGGTCGCGGGCGCCGATGTCCGGCAGGTACAGGCGCCGACCGGACACGGTCTCGACCCAGCCCTGGTCGCGGGCCAGCGCGCGCGTGCGCTCCATGTACCCGCGGACGCCTGGATAACGCTCGAAATAGCGGTCCACATACTGCTGGGCCGCATCGCGGCCGATGCCGAGCTGGCGGGCGAGCCCGAAGGCCGACATCCCGTAGATGAGTCCGAAGTTGATCGCCTTGGCCGCGCGGCGCTGCTCCGCGCTGACCTCCGCGGGCGCGAGGCCGAAGACTTCCGCCGCCGTCGCGCGATGGATGTCGCCGTCGCTGGCGAAGGCCGCCAGCAGGCCCGGGTCGCCCGACAGGTGCGCCATGATCCTGAGCTCGATCTGCGAATAGTCGGCTGACAACAGCAGCGAGCCTGCGGGCGCAATGAATGCCTGGCGGATGCGTCGGCCCTCGGGCGTGCGGATCGGGATGTTCTGCAGGTTCGGGTCGCTGGAGGACAGCCGGCCGGTGACGGCGACGGCCTGGTGGTAGGAGGTGTGCACGCGACCGGTCTGCGGGTCGATCTGCCCGGGCAGCTTCTCCGTGTAGGTCGAGCGCAGCTTGGCGAGGCCGCGATACTCGAGAATCAGTCGCGGCAGCGGGTAGTCCGCCGCGAGTTCCTCGAGCACGTCCTCGGCGGTGGAAGGCTGGCCGGTCGCGGTGCGGCGCTGCACCGGCAGGCCCAGCCGCTCGAACAGGATCGCCTGCAGCTGCTTCGGCGATTCGAGGTTGAAGGGCTGGCCGGCGGCCTCGTGGGCTGCAGCCTCGAGTTCGACCAGGCGCTTCGCCATCTCACCGCTATGCGCGCGCAGCAGTTCGCGGTCCACCAGTACACCGCGGCGCTCCATCGAGAGCAGCACCGGTGCCAGTGGCCGCTCGATCTCTTCGTACACGGCGAGCAGCCGCGGCAGTTCGGCGAGCCTGTCGTGCAGTGTCCGGTGCAGCTGCAGCGTGACATCCGCGTCCTCGGCAGCGTATTCGCTCGCCTGCTCGAGCGGCACCTGGCTGAACGGAATCTGCTTGGCACCCTTGCCGGCGACCTGTTCGTAGCGAATGGTCTCGAGGCCGAGATAGTGCCGGGCGCAGGAATCCATGTCGTGCCG
>SCUD01000154.1 GCA_004297335.1 Gammaproteobacteria bacterium | reverse complement strand
CCGAAGGCCAGCCCGCGGGCGTGGCCGCTGCCCTTGTCCTGGAAGATATTGAACTGCCAGTAGTGCTCGGTCATCATCCCGTTGTAGGTGCCGAAGTCGAGGGCCCCGGCTGGCAGCGGCAACGCGTGATAGGTGCAGTACTTCGTGCAGTAGGGCATGAACTGCGAGATGCTCTCGGGTACATGCTGCTTGTAGAGCCAGCGCCAGATCCTGGGACGGTCGTTGTCCGAACGGAAGTTCTGCAGGATGAAGCTGCGCATGGGCTTGAATTCGGGGAAGAAGGCCAAGGTGGGACTCCTGGTGACCGGACTCGACGGCTGACGATCGAGGGCGAAGCGCCAGCCCGGCTATCTTAGCTCCGCCGCCACCCCGATTGCGCCAGGCTGAGGTGCGTATGACCTTCGATATCGATGCCCTGCAGGCGGAAGCGCGTGAGCGCAGCGGTGGCCTCGCGGATTTCGGCGATCCGGCATTCCGGCCGGCGCTCGCCGCCCTGCTGCGGGCGCTCGACCACGAGGCCCGACTGTCCGACACGGGGCGCAGACTGCTCGGCGGCCGCATCGTCGAACTGTTGCGGAACCGGCTGATGCTCGAGGACAGCATCCGTCGGCATCCGGAGATACTCGCCGAGCGCATCGACGACCCGATCGTGATCGTCGGGCTGGCGCGCTCAGGCACGACCTTCCTGCAGCGCATCCTGAGTTGCGACCCGCGCATGTATCCGCTGCTGTGGTGGGAAACCCGCTTCCCGGTGCCGCACACGGATGGCATCCTGGCCGGCGAGGACCCGCGCATCGGACTCGCCCGTGCCGAAGTCCGGATGATGCTGGAGGCCAATCCGGCGCTGCTCGCGATCCATCCCTGGGATGCCGAGGCCGCGGACGAGGAAGGCATGCTGATGGAGCATTCCTTCATGAGTTTCTTCGATGCGTATGCCGATATTCCGGGCTATACGGACTGGCTTTGGGCGAACGACCAGGCGCCGGCGTACCGGCACCTGCGGCGGATGCTGCAGTTCCTGCAGTGGCAGAAACGGCAGCGCGGGGTCAGCGCGAACCGCTGGGTGCTCAAGACGCCGCACCACCTGCGCCAGATTGACATGCTGTTCCGGGTGTTCCCCGACGTGCAGGTGATCCAGACGCACCGCGATCCGCTCGAGACGATTCCGTCGATCGCGAGCTTCGTCTGGAACCTGTGGACGGTCTACCTGGAGAACGCGGATCCAGTGCGGGCAGGGCAGCAGTGGTCAGCGATCGCCGCCCGCGGCTTGCGCGGAACCATGGCGTATCGTGCCGGGCCGGCCGGCGACGGCTTCCATGACGTGTGGTTCGCTGACACCCTGCGCGAGCCACTGGCGGTGATCCGCTCGATCTATGATTTCGTCGGCCTCGGGCTGCCGGGGGACGTGCAGGAGCGGATGCTCGCCGGCGTGGAGCACAACCGCCGCGAGCAGCGCCCGGTGCACAGCTACAGCCCCGCGCACTTCGGCCTGTCGGAGGCACAGATAACGCGGGAATTCGCGGCTTATCGCGAAAAATATATCAAGCCCGCCTGAGCAGGGAGTGCCACGCACCCGCCAGGTCAGGTTCGTGATCGAAGCGGTGTCTGCTCACTCGATCGCGCCGGCCGGGTACAGTCGCAGCTTGTCGATGCCGGCGAAATAGCCGGTCGAATCGGCGTCCTTGCCGACGATCATCAGGCTGACCTTGCGCTGGCCGGCCTGCAGCGCAAAGGTGCCAAGCTGGAACGGCCCGCTCGGCGCCACCGCCGGACTCGATCCGTTGAAGGTCATGGCGCTCGGCTGGCCATCCACCTCGAAGCTCAACTTGCCGTAATCCGGTGCCCGCGTCAGGTAGATTTCGACCGCGTACTTCGACGCGGCCGGTACGTCGACGACGAGATCAAGCACAGCACCGACGGCGCCACCATGCCAGAACAGCTGTTCGCCTCCGCTCCAGCCGCCGCCGAAGCCGCCCATGGGCTGCACCTGGACCTGCCCGCCGGCAATGACGATCCTTGCGGCCTTCGCCAGTGCTTCTGCCTCGAGCTCGAGCAGCCGTGGTCGCGCGACGCCGGCCGCTTCGGCCATGGCCTGGACCTGAGATCGCCGTGGTCGGGCTGGCGTGCTGGTGCCCAGGCTCGCTGCGGCGCCCGCCACTGCCCCCACGCCGGTGCCTGATGCGGAGGCCCCGACCTGCCGGCCTATTGCTGCGCCCACGTTCTGCGCTGCGGAATCGGGATCGTGCCCGGATAGCGCCTGCGCTTCGGCAAGGGCGATGCTGTGCGGCGCCCAGAACTCCTTGCGGATCAACTCCGCGTGAATCTTGCCGGATTGCATCTCGACCTGGACGGTGACCGGGCCGCACTGGGCGGTACCTCCCGGTGGATTCCGGAGGAAGGGATCCTGCGAGCACTTGGCTACGGCGACACGGGCCCCGGTGGCGTTGTCATTGCCGCTGAACCTGAGCTTCTGCCTGGCCTCGCCGGTGACGCGGTCCCAGCTCGCGCTGCCTTCATAGGAAAACGACGGCGCAAAGATGTTGGCACCGAACCCGGAGCTGCCTGAACAGGTGCCGGCGATCTTGTACTGGTGCTTCTGGCCGATGACCCCGGATGCGGCTCGCAGTGTGGGACTGGTGCAGTCCAGCGCCCCGGCTGACTGACCGAGCAGGACGGCGACGACGAACAACGGAGCAGCGTATCGGGACATCAAGGTATCCCCCCCTGAGAACGCGGCATCACCCAAGGCGTTATAGTAGCATTCGAAAGGTGTAGAGGTTCTTCAGACGAGAGGGTAGCCCCATGACTGTGGCAAAGACGATCGAAATCACCTCGGCTTCCAAGAAGAGCTTTGACGATGCCATCAAGCAGGGAATCACCAAGGCGGGTGAGTCCCTGAGCGGCATCACCGGCGCCTGGGTGAAGGACCAGAGCGTGAAGGTGAGCAAGGACCGGATCACCGAGTATTCGGTCCGGATGAGAGTCACCTTCGTACTGAAGTAGTCCGCTGCGGCTCCTGGCTGTCGTCGGCGCGGTCGCCGGCCTGCTGTCCCTGCTGATCTTCGTAAGGTTTCCCGGGCAGACGGTCTGGCTTGCGACCCTGATGAACGCCGCGCATGGCCCGGTCTTCGCGGGCGTTGCTGCGCTGCTGTTGTACCTGTGGCCTGCGGCGGACCGGGCGGGCCGCACTGCCGCGCTGGGCGCACTGGCGCTGGCGCTCGGACTCGGCATCCTGGTCGAAGTCCTGCAGACGATCAGCGGGAGGCCGGGCTCGATCTACGACGTGATGACGGACGCAGCCGGTGCGGTGACTGGCCTGGCATTGTGGCACCTGGTCCGCGGGCGGAGCCGCGGCTGGCTCGCGCCCGCGGTCGCGCTCGCCGGATGCACCGTCATTGGCTGGGATCCCACGCGGGTCGCGCTGGCCTACGCATCCCGGGCGGAATCGTTTCCGGTCCTTGCGCAGTTCGATGCCCGGCAGGACCTCACTTTCGTTGCCAGCAACGGTGCGAGCGACACGGTCGAGCGCCTGCCCGCTCGATGGGCGCGGACCGCGGACGAACGCGCCCTGCGTGTTGCCTGCGACGCGCAGCGTCCTCCGGTCCTGCATGTCATCGAGCCGATCCCTGACTGGCGTGGCTACGCCGCGGTGGCAATCGACCTGACCAATCCGCTGGACCGGGAGTTGCGGTTGACGGTCCGTGTATTCGACGATGGCGGCGGCTTCAGCCACGACGAGGGTTCCCGGCGCTCGTTCGCGGTTGCGCCGCTGACGCGCGCGACCGTGCGCGTCCCGCTGGTCGCCGCCGCTGATATGCCGGCCCGGCGCCATGTGGACCTGGCCCGGGTTGCCAGGCTCATGGTGATCGGTCGCAAGATCCAGGAACCCACCTGCTACTTCGTGTCCCGCATCTGGCTCGAGTGAGTTCCGCCACCGTCACCCGCAGGTTGACGGGGATCGTGTTTCCCTGTAATCAGCCAGCTAACCGGCCTGAGTCACATGCCCTGGGAGACCATCAGAAAGCCACGCGGCGCTGGCGCACCGAACCTGGACGACTATGCGCGGGCGTGCCGCGCATTTCGCTGGGAAGCTGCGCGTGCGCTGCTGGACGGCCTGCCGGACGGCGGGCTGAACATCGCCCATGAGGCGGTCGACCGCCACGCCGCCGGGCCGCTCGCCTCGAAGACCGCGATCCGCTGGCTGCCGCGGAGCGGAGCCGCGCAGGACCTCAGCTATCGCGAGCTGGCGGTGCTCTCCAGCCGCTTCGCCAATGTGCTCGCCGGTCTCGGCGTCATGCGGGGCGAACGGGTCTTCCTGCTGTCGGATCGCATTCCGGAGCTCTATGCCGCGGCGCTGGGCACGCTGAAGCACCGCAGTGTGTTCTGCCCGTTGTTCCCGGCCTTCGGGCCAGAGCCGATCAAGGCACGCATGAGCATCGGCGCCGGCCGTGTGCTGGTCACGACCGACGTGCTGTACCGGCGCAAGATAGCGGCAATCCGGGCCGAGCTGCCCGAGCTGCGCCATGTCCTGGTCGTGCGCACCGGCCCGGGCGAACTACCGGAGGGGACGCTCGACCTGGCGGCACTGCTGGCGGCGGCATCGGGCATCTACACGATCGGGCCGACCGATCCCGAGGACATGGCGCTGCTGCACTTCACCAGTGGCACGACCGGCCGGCCCAAGGGCGCCATCCATGTGCACGCGGCGGTCGTGGCACATCACCTCACGGGCCGGCTGGCGCTCGACCTGCACGCCGACGATGTCTTCTGGTGCACGGCCGACCCGGGCTGGGTCACCGGCACCTCGTACGGGATCATCGCCCCGCTGACCAACGGCGTGACGATGATCGTCGACCAGGAGGAGTTCGAGCCCGAGCGCTGGTATCGCATCCTGCAGGATGAGCAGGTGACGGTCTGGTACACCGCGCCGACCGCGATCCGGATGCTGATGAAGCAGGATCCCGCGCTGCCGCGCCGCCATGACCTGCGGCGCCTGCGCTTCATCGCGAGTGTCGGCGAGCCACTCAATCCAGAAGGCGTCGTCTGGGGCCAGCAGGTGCTGGG
>SCUD01000153.1 GCA_004297335.1 Gammaproteobacteria bacterium | reverse complement strand
ATGAAGTCCATTGACTGCCTGTACCCCCTCCTGCTGAAGGAGTGGAAGAAGACCTGGGTCGAGGCGACCAACTCCAAGGGCGAGCTGAAGTGCCAGGTCGAGGCGGCCTGGGGCGAGGGCTACGACAACGGCCCGCAGCTGATCGCCGCGATGGACGCGTCCGGCGTCGAGACTATCCTCGCGACCGACCTGCTCGCCTGGTCATACCGCCGGCAGGAGCGCTTCGCCGCGGACATGACCCAGCAGATCACCGACCTGACGAAGAAGTATCCGGGCCGCGTCTACGGGCTCGCCGACTACGACCCGTTCAACATCCGCGCCAGCCTCGCCAAGCTCGAGGAAGACGTCACCAAGCGCGGCTACAAGGGCGTCTACATCCACATCTACGGCTACGACATCAGCCTCGACCACCGCAAGATGTACCCGCTGTACGCCCGCTGCGAGGAGATGGGCGTGCCCGTCTCGATGCAGGTCGGACATGTGCTCGAGGCAATGCCGAGCGAGTACGGCCGGCCGATGCAGCTCGACCGCATCGCCTGCGATTTCCCGGACCTCGTGCTGATCGGCACGCACACCGGCTATCCGTGGGTCGACGAGATGGTCGCCGTGGCGACCAAGTGGCCGAACGTGTACATCAATATCAGTGCCTGGCTGCCGCAGTACATCGCGCCGCAGCTCATCCAGTACATGAAGGGCAAGGCCGGCTCCGACAAGGTGATCTTCGGCTCGAACGGCCTGTCCTGGGATCGCTACTGCGACGGCATGGACCGCCTCGGCATCCAGGAAGACCGTGCGCTCAAGATCATGAGCGGCAACGCGAAGCGGATTTTCAGGATCTGACCGGCGCCTGGCGACTACAGCGCGAACCGCACCAGCTCGGCAGCCAGCCGCGTCAGCCCGGCCAGCCCGAGCGCGACGCCGACTGACAGCGTCACCGAGAACAGCGCCTCGCGCCGGCCGATGGTCCGCAGCATGACGGCGAAGGTCGAAATGCACGGGATGTAGAGCGTCAGGAACACGAGGAAGGTCAGGATCTGCACCCAGTCGAGCAGCGGTCCGATCTCCATCGTGCCGAGCGCCTGGAAGATCATCAAGAGCGACAGCTCCTTGCGCAGGATGCCGAACAGGATCGGCACGCCGAGCACGACCGGCAGGCCGAGCCACCAGGACGTCACCGGCATCAGCAGCGCGTTGATGACGGCATCCGCGCCGAAGTGCGAGAGCAGCGCAAGCACGACGCTGCCAGCGACCAGGAGCGGCGTGACGATCGTCAGGATATCGCTGGTCCGCGCCCAGGTATTGCGCAGCATCGTCGCCCAGTCCGGCAGGCGATAGGCCGGAATCTCGAGCACGAGACCGCGCACACTCTCGGGATAGCGCCGCCCGAGCAGTCGCCCGAGCACCGCGACCGTCAGCATCGCCAGTGCGAAGACCGCGATCACGCCGGGCACACCGAGGTACTTGCCGCCGAGTGCGAGCACGATCGCCGAGCGCGCCGAGCAGGGCACGAAGGTGATCAGCAGCGAGGCGATGATGCGTTCACGGCCGCTGGCGGTGGCCGCCACCGCCGAGATCGCCGGCACGTTGCAGCCGAGCCCGATCAGGAACGGCACCGCCACGCCGCCGTGCAGGCCGATCGCGTGGAAACCGCGGTCCACGACGAAGGCCACGCGGTGCATGATGCCGGATTCCTCCAGCGCAACCAGCAGCAGCACCAGCGGCAGCATGTACGGCACGACGATGCCGATCATGCCGACCAGGCCCTGCGCGACCGCGAGGCCGATGACGCTCCCGGTCGTCGCCGGCTGCCATTCGCCGAGCCACGCGACGAGCCGCGCCGCGGTCAGGCTGTCGAGCAGCACACTGACCTTGAACACCATGAACAGCACCAGCGAGAACACGACGAGGCTGCCGATCAGGCCCCAGCGCGGGTGCAGGAAGATCTCATCCAGCCAGCGCTTCCACCACTCCGTGTCTTCCCGGGTGCCCAGGCGGGTGACGGCCTCGTACAGCAGCGCCGCGCGGTAGTGGCGATCGGCGTGCAGCTCGTCCGGCAAGGGTCGCGGCAGCGAGCGCTGCGCTGTCGCCCGTGCGGCCTCGACCTCCGGCAGCATCGCCGGGAAGTGCTCGGCGAATTCGTGCAGGAACCAGTCGTCGTTCTCGGCGAGCTGCATCAGCAGCAGCGGCCGCGGCACGCGGAAGGCCTGCTCGATTTCGGGCCGCGCCAGCAGCGCATCGAGCGGCTCGAGGCTCGCGCGGATGTGCGCGGACAACAGCTGCGGCGCCGGCCCGGCCTGCGCGCGCGCCGCCTCGAGGGCCGCGGCAAAGAGCTCCGTGAGGCCCATGCCCATGTGCGCGACGGTCGGCACGACCGGCACGCCGAGCCGCTCCGACAGTGCCTTGGCGTTGACATACAGGCCCTTGTCGCGCGCCTCGTCCATGCGGTTCAGCGCGATCACCAGCGGCCGGCCGAGCAGGGTCAGCTCGAGGCTCAGCTCGAGGTCGCGGTCCAGCGTGGTCGCATCGACGACCTGCACCAGCACGTCGGGCGCGCGAAATGGGGCGGTCGGCTGTTGCGGCTCGTGGCGCGCGATGTCCGGCCAGCGGTCGCCCCACAGCAGGTACATCAGCACCAGGCGGTCCGCTTCGCGCAGATGGTGCAGGGATTCGATCGACGGCAGGTCGACCAGCGAGATTTCCTCGAGGCCGAGGCCGACCAGGCACTCCTCGTAGGCCGATTCACCAGCCAGCAGCGCGTGGCTCGGCGCGGCGCTGGAGGCAGCGCGGAAGATCGTGCTCTTGCCGGTCTGCTGCCGGCCGATCAGCGCGACGCGCGGGCGCCGATCGCCGCGCAGCAACGGCAGGCGCAGGGGAACTGTTGCGGTCGTACGGCGGGTATCCATCGAGCCACGATCATACCGGGCTCAGCGCCGGATCGCCTTGCCGGGGTACCGGTCAGCCTGCAGCACCCCGTCCCGCACGACCGGGACTCCGTTGACGAGCACGTGCAGGATCCCAGCCGATGGGCGCGCCGGCTCGCTATAGGTCGCGCGGTCGATCACGGTGGCCGGGTCGAAGATCGCGAGATCCGCATCCATGCCCTCGCGCAGCCGGCCCTTGCGGCGCATCGCCGGCACGTGGTCGAGCCGCCGCGCCGGCAGGATCGTCATCTTGCGCAGGGCGTCCGCCAGGCTCAATGCCTGCTCCTCCCGGGCGAAGTGCCCGAGCACGCGCGCGTAGGTGCCGGCGCTGCGCGGATGTGCCTTGCCGTCCACATATTCCATGCCGTCGGAAGCGATCATCACCGCCGGATGCCGCAGCGCAATCGCGAGCGCCGCCTCCGGGATCACGTGCAGCAGCACTGCGCCGGCAGGCTGCTCGCTGCGGTAGCGCCGGAATGACTCCTCGCTCAGCCGCTCGCCGGTCGCGACCCATTCGACGTCACCGTAGTTCGCGCCAAAGCGCTGCTGCCAGCCCTCGTTGAACAGCGCCGAGCCGATCGCAGTGCTGCCGGCTGTATACGGGTAGGCCTCGGTCGTGACGTCGAGGCCGTGCGCCTGCGCTTGGGCGACCGCATCGAGGATCAGCGCCGTGTCGTTCAGGCCCTTGCTGGTGACGTGGCACAGGTGCAGCGGCGCGCCGGTCACCGCCGCGTCAGCCAGCATCTCCTGGACCATCTCGAACGGCCCGCCCGGGCCGGCGTGATGGACCTGGCGCACGTGCACGAACACCGGCACGCCGGCTGCTGCGGCCGCCTTCGTGAACTCGTAGACCTCGACGCGATTCGTGCCGGGCAGGTATTCATGCGCCAGCCCGAGACCGAGCCCGCCCTCGGCGAGCCCGGCGCGGAACAGATCGAGCGCGGTGGTGAGCTCGGTGGCGTCGAGCGCCGAGGCGCCCCAGCGCTCCGAGTGACGCAGCAATTCGTGCTCATCCACGCATCCCTCGCCAGTGCAGGTCTGGTCCCAGCCGGTCTTCAGCTTCACCCGCAGCCCGAGGTGGCCCACGCTGGCGCCGAAGTTGCCGCGCGACCTGCCCTCGAGGCGCGCGTAGAACGCCTGCACCGGGAACGCGCCGACCTCGAGCTCCAGAGCGGTGGTGACACCGTCCTGGATGCGCAGGTCCTGCGCCAGCGGATCCCAGCCGTGCACGTGCAGGTCGATGAAGCCCGGCGCGACGACCAGCCCGGTCGCGTCGATGCGCTCGCGGCCCGCGAGCGGCTCCGCCGACACGCGCACGACGCGCCCGCCGGTGATGCCGACGTTCGCGACGGCGTCGAAGCCGGACTCCGGATCGATGACGCGGCCGTTCTCGATCACGAGGTCATGCGCAGGCCCGGCAGGCTGCTGCCCGGAGGCGCTGCCGGCCATGACCAGCGCGACCGCCATCGCGCTGGCCCGCTCACGAAAGATCGAGCGCTGTCTTGCCATGCTCTCACCTCCCGCCGTCGACAGCCATCATAGCGCCTCGCTCCGGCCGCTTGCCCATCCGAGGGGCTGGGGCAGCGCCAGTGGACCCGGCCCCGCCACTGCCGGAGAATGCCCTATCCAGCCACCGGACCCGGCCATGAAGATAGAAGCCACGATCACCTCCCCCGCCACCATTGCCGAGCTGGCTGCCCACGCCCGGCAGCTCGACGAACTGGGCTACGACACACTGCTGGTGCCCGAGGCCGGGCACGACCCGTACCTGCCGCAGATGATCCTCGCCGAGCACACACGACGGGCGCGGATCGCGACCGGCATCGCAATCTCGTTCCCGCGCAGCCCATTCGTAACCGCGCAGGCGGCCTGGGACCTGCAGCGCTTCTCCGGCGGGCGCTTCATCCTCGGCCTCGGCACGCAGGTCAAGGCGCACAACGAGCGGCGCTACTCGACGCCGTGGCCGTCGCCGCCGGGGCCGCGGCTGCGCGAGTACATCCTGTGCCTGCGGGCGATCTTCCGGCACTTCGCCACCGGCGAGAGGCCGGATTTCCGCGGCGAGCATTACCAGTTCACGCTCAGCAACCCGTTCTTCACCGCGGGCTCGATCGAGGGCACGACGACGGTGCCGATTCAGGTCGCGGCGGTGAACCCGTACAACTGCCGCCTTGCCGGCGAGCTCGGCGACGGCATCCGCATGCATCCCTTGAACACGCCCGGCTACATCCGCGAGGTCATCCGCCCGGCAGTCGCCGCGGGTGCCGCACGCGCCGGTCGCAAGCTGCAGGACGTCGAGTTCGCGATCAACCCGTTCTTCGCGACCGGCGACGACGATACGGAGCTCGCGCGCTCGGTCGAGCTGATCCGCAAGCACCTCTCGTTCTACGCCGCGACGCCGGCCTACGCAGCCGTGCTGCAGCACCACGGCTGGGCCGGTACTGGCGAGCAGCTGGTGCGCCTGTCGCGCGCCGGCCGCTGGGACGACATGCCGCCGCTGATCAGCGACGCGATGCTCGAGACTTTCGCGATCGTCGGCCTGATGAAGGACCTGCCGGCGAGGCTTACCGAGCGCTACGGCGGACTGGTGGACGCCGTCAACGTCGTCTTCGGCCCGCCGTACGCAAACCTGCAGGCGCGCCAGCGCGAGATGTTCGTGCGGCTCGGGCGGATTCTGCCGGAGTTGAAGCGGGTGGAGGCGAGCGAACGAGAGACTGTCCACGGCCGCTGCTGAACCCTATGCAGCTTCGTCTGCCGGCTACTCCTCGCCGAGCCGGAGAAAGCGCGCGGCGTTGTTGTAGAAGATGTCGCGCTTCTGCTCCGGCGTCAGGAACGACGCTGACTCGATGCCCTCGACGGCCATCCCGATCGCCTCCGGCCACAGCATCTGGTCCGACCCGAACATCAGGCGCTGGCCGAGGCCCGCGCGCAGCAACGCGCGCAGGTAGTCGTGGAACTCCTCGCGCGGAATGATCCAGTCGATCACCGCCAGGTCGGCATAGACCTGCGGATACATGTTCATGATCGCCTTGGTGTCCTCCAGGTACGGCCAGCCGCCGTGCATGAGGTAGAGCCGCAGCTTCGGGTGGCGGATCAGCACCTCCTCCAGCAGCCGCGGGTTGCCAAGGCTGACGCGGAACGCCGGGCAGCACCGATAGGGCGTGCCCGCCGCGGCGAGGCCGGTGTGGATGCCGACCGGCAGGTTCAACTCCTCGGCAAGGGCGAAGTACGCTGCCAGCTTCGGATCGTCAGCCGACAGGCCGCCATACTGCGCGCCGATCTCGCCCATCGCACCCAGCCAGCCGGCCGCATACTCCGTGCGGAGCGCGGCGATGGCGGGCAGCGGGCTCCCTGGCGTCCCCTCGAAGTACGGCGTGGCGACGATCCGCACCGGGTCGGCGGCGCGCCACCGGCGCAGGACCTCGAGCGGGCTGTTGTCATTGCTGACGTAGCCGCGAACGATGTTGTAGCGATGCATCGCCGCGAGTGTCGCCTGCATGTGCTCGGCCTCGCTCCGGAGCTCTGGCACCTGGCCGGTGACCGGGTTCGGGCTCGGCTGCACGAATGCGTCGCTGCCGTAGGCGTGCAGGTGCACGTCGATGATCGGTCCCCGCTCGTCCCTGTCGCCGGCAAGCGCGGCCGCCGACAGCAGGACCAGCCCGGCCGCGATGATGCGACCGGCTGTCACGGTGCGCGGAAGAGCGCGCAGAGCTTGTTGCCGTCGGGGTCCCGGACATAGGCCAGGTAGAGGGAGCCAAGCTGGCCCTGCCGCAGGCCCGGAGGGTCTTCAATCGAGGTGCCACCGCGCGCTACCGCGACCTCGTGGAACCGCCGGACCTGCTCCGCCGAGTCGCACTTGAAGCCGATCGTTCCACCATTCGCACTGGTGGCGGCGCCGCCATCGATGGGCTCGGTGACACAGAACGTGCCGCCGTCGTGCCGGTAGAACAGGCGCTGATGTCCCGTACTGGCCGCGTTACGCAGCGCAGCCCCAGCGCCCAGGACACCGAGGACGGCGTCGTAGAAACGCATGGAACGCTCGATGTCATTGGTTCCGACCATCACATGACTGAACATGTCGTGCCTCCTTGGACTCAGGCCTCATGAGTATCAGCCGCCGACCGCTACTTTGAACCCACCGTAGACCATGCGCTTGATGTCGAACGGCATCTCCTGCGTGCCAGCCATGGCGGGCATTGCCTTCATTACCTTTGCGTTGACGCGATCACGATGGGCGCGCGACTTGAACACGATATAGGAGAACACCACGGTCTCGCCGCGTTTCAACTTCATGTTCTGCGTGAACGGCGTTCCCCACTTCGTCTTGAGGTCCTCGCCGATGCATTCCTTGTAGTCGAGGGCCCCGTGCTTGCGCCACAATTTCTCTCCCATCCGAGCCATACGGAGATAGGCCCTCAGCTTCTTCCTCGGCACGGGCAGGACGAATCCATCGACATATTGCACTTGATCCTCCTTCGATGCTCGTGATTTACAATGGCCAACGCCCGCGTTGTGCGGCCGCGCGCCGCCGCCACGGCAGCACCACTCAATCGTTCACGGTCCGCTCGATCGCGAAGTTAGAGCGCACGGACTACTTGAGGTGCTCGAGCCGCGCACCTTTCCCGGCGCGTAGACTCGACCGAGCTTTCGCTATGCGCCGCAAGAACCGCGGGTCATTCTCCAGGCAGTACTCGAGCCAGTCGTCCTCGGTCTCGAAGCCGATCAGAACGCCTGCCGGCTTGCTGTGACGTGTGATGACAATTTCCTTTGCCGCTGCCTCCCGCAGGTAGCGCGACAAATCGTCCTTGACCTGGGCCAAAGGAAAGGACCTGGCTACGGTCTTCCGAACTGTGCCAGCCATGCTTCTGTCTCCATCTTCGTGATCATTGCCAGCACCTCAACGGTGTCATGTACAACCTCATAGAACACCCGCAAACTACCTACCCGGAGTCGCTGCTGCGGCCTGGACGAGCCCCGCAACCTCCTGATTCGGCTACGACTCAGCGCTGTCGGCTGGTGCCGGAGATGCTCGTCTAACGCCGCCTTGACCGTGGAGCGCTGAGCGGCCTTGAGCCGCCGGAAGTCTTGCACCGTTTCGGGGGCGAGGACGACGGCGAATGGCGTTCTGGCCAGATTATAGCCAGAACGGCCAAACGCAGCCACTCGTGCGCTCTAGACAGTATGACTTTCGCGGAACCGGGCGCTGACCTCCGCGAGGTCGGTGTCGCGGATTGGCCTGAGGCCAGAGCCGCACGAGCAGTCAGCGACTATGCTCATCGTGGGTTCCCTCAACGGAGGTCAGCATGTCCAACAATAGCACCACCTTTGTCGGTCTGGATGTCCACAAGGACTCCATCACCGTGGCCTGTGTCGGCGCCGCTACCACCGATCCGGTCATCGATGTCGGCTCCATCGGCACCCAGCAATACGCCATCGATCGGTTGCTCAAGAGGCTCGGCGGCCATGGCCGCCTGGAGCTGGTCTACGAGGCCGGGCCGTGCGGCTTCTGGCTGCAGCGCTACCTCGCCAGCCGACAACAAGCCTGCGTCGTCGTCGCCTCCTCGCTCATCCCGCAGCGCCCAGGGGATCGCATCAAGACCGACCGGCGCGATGCGCGCAACCTGGCCCTGGCGCTGCGCGCCGGGACCCTGACCCCGGTCCACATCCCGACCCCGGCCCAGGAGGCCTTCCGCGACGTGGTCCGTGCCTGGCAGCAGGCCAAGCGCGACATCACCGCCGCGCGCCAGCGCCTGAAATCCTTCCTGCTGCGTAACGATATCCGCTACACCGGCCAGGCCAACTGGAGCGCCGCCCATCGGCGCTGGCTCGCGCAGCTGGTATTGCCCTCGAGAGCTCAACAGATCGTCTGCCAGGAACTCATCGATGCCATCAGCGAGCGCGAACGGCGCCGTGACCGCATCGAAGCGGAGCTTGACCGCCTCGCCCCCGCCTGGGATGGCTATCCCCTGGCCCACGCCCTGCAGGCCTTCCGCGGCATCCAGAAAACCGTCGCCTACACGGTCATCGCCGAAGCCGGCGATCTCAGCCGCTTCGCCCATCCGCGGCACTTCATGGCCTGGCTCGGCCTGGTGCCCGGCGAGCACAGTTCTGGTGCCACCCGCCGCCAGGGCCCCATCACCCGCTGCGGCAACCGCTGGGCGCGGACCCTGCTCGTCGAGGCCGCCTGGGCCTACCGCTACAGCCCAAAAGTCAGCGCCATCATCGAGCGCCGCGCCCAGACCATCGACCCGCAGATCCGTGCGCTCGCCTGGAAGGCCCAACTGCGCCTCAGCACCCGATACCGGCGCCTCGCCGCTCGTGGCAAACATCACAACGTCGTCGTCACCGCGATCGCCCGCGAGCTCGGCGCGTTCATCTGGGCCGCCGCCAGACTCGTCACACATACCGCGGCATGAACAGATTTCGGAGGTGCGCGACCATCCCGGACCGGTGACGGGGACAACCCGCGACGACGTTACGCGGCCGCAGCCCATGCGATGCGCGATCCTAGAGTGCGGACAGGTCCCCAGACGGAACTCAGTAATGCGGTAACCAACCCGCGGATATCAGCATGATCCACCGTCGACCCTATTGCCCGGACCGCCGCGCACCTCCGATTCCCGACCGGAGTACGACCATGTGACACAATCAGCGCGCTGGCCACTTGACAGCGAAAGTCATATCAACGCCCCGGTTGACCGCCGGGCGGCGAGTGGGGGAACGCTGAACGAGGTACCTTATCTCGATCATCGACCCTTCCTTGACCCGACCGAACGTGCCGAGCCGCCTGTGCGGTCGAACCGG
>SCUD01000152.1 GCA_004297335.1 Gammaproteobacteria bacterium | reverse complement strand
CGAATAGGTGATCCCCAGTCGCTCCTGCCAGCCAGGAGCAAAGATCGCCGACTCCAGTCCCGTGCTCGCTGCCGTATACGGATAACATTCCGTGGTCACATCCAGGCCGTTCCTGCGCGCGCCCTCCACCATCGCAATCAGCTGCGCGGAATCCCGTACGCCCATGCTGGTGATGTGGACCACATGCAATGGGGCTCCGGTCGAGGCGGCCGCTGCAATCACTTCCTCCAGCCCCGCCAGCCCCGTGGCCGGCTCTTGGATCCCGCCATAGCGAAGGTGTACGTGCACGGCGGCCCGGTACCTGGCCGCCGCACGGAACATCTCGACGACTTCTCCGTGCGAGGCCGCGGCCGTGTAGTTGATCCCCATCCCTACGGCGAGCGCGCCGCGCTGCAGCCCCTGCTCGATCAGTTCCCGCATCAGCGCGATCTGCTCGTCCGTCGCCGCCGCGCTCAGCGCGGCACCGCTCGGAAAAGGATCACCGGGATCACCAAGCACCCGCATCCGCACCGGTATGTGGCCGACGCCGACGCCGAAGTTGATCAGCGCCTTGCCTTCCCGCTGCGCGTACCATTCATCGACATCCGCAGCGCCCAACTCGAGTTCCAGTGAGGAGGTAACGCCGTCGCGCGCCTGGAACTGGTAATTGCGCGGTTCCTGCCCATGCTCATGCATATCGATGAATCCCGGAGCGACGACCAGCCCGCGAGCGTCAATCGTCTGTCTTCCCTGCAACCCCTCCGGCGAGATCACTTGAATCCTGCCGTCGCTGATGCCCACGTTCCGCACTGCATCCAGCCCTGATTCCGGATCCATCACCCGGCCATTCAGGATCACAAGGTCATAGGGGTCGAAAGCGGCGCCGGCTACCGGCGTTATGGCGGAGAGGACCAGCGACAGCGACGCTACGGCCAGCGCGATCACCCCGCTCTGCCGCAGCCATCGCCTGCACATGCAGCTCATGGAGGCATTTCGCGTTTCCCAAGAGACTTGATCGCACACGTCTTTCCCCTGGTCCTGGCCTGCAGGCAGCTTCGACCGGCGCCCGAAGAGCAATTGGCTGCCACAGCTACCCGGGCCAAGGTAGCATACAGATGTTGTCATGACAACGATCTAGGGGCGCGGACAAGAACACGCAGGGGGCGGCGGAAGCCCGCCACAGCCCGCCGGGCCCGACCGGCCCTAGATCCCCTGCTCGGCGCGCACGAGTTCGACGTGGACTTTCAGCTTGTCCAGCAGGCGACACAATTCATGTTTCTCTCTCTGGCTCAGGACTCCGGTAAACAGCTCAGCCTGTTGCAGGAATACAGGGTATATCCGCTCAACGAGTTTCATGCCTTTGTCGGTCAACCAGACATGCGGGCTGTTCTTGTGTACCTTGTTGGGAATCTTCGCGACCAGGCCCTCCCGCTCCAATCCGGCGATGGCGCGGCTGACGCTCCCCTTGTCCTGCCGGACAAGGCGCACGATATCAGCGGCAGTCGTCGGGCCCATCTGGTTGAGACAGCCCAGCACGCGCCACTCTCGCGTCCTGACACCGAATCGCCTCACGTTGCTCGCGCTGCTGCCAAATGCCATCAGGTTTGCTGCGATCGTAATCTGGTAACTGATGTGCACCGCCGGACTCATGTCCTCCGTCAGCTGCGTTTTGGTCCATCGTGGTATTGGCGCAAGTGGCATCGGAGTTCCCTGACGAAAGCGGGTCCTGGAGCGGTTGATTGTGGCGAGAATGGTTTCTGTTGTCACGACAACAATAACGCTTGACGGGCTGCGAGGTTTCAGACACGATCCGCCATCACCACAGTCCCTAGCCGACGCTATGGAATAGCGTTGTTTCGGCACAACACCAGGAGAACCTCTCGTGAAGCATCATGAACACAGTCGTTGCGGACCGTCACTTCTGCTGACCCTGGCCTGCGGCGCCACGCTGGCGGCGGCGGCCGCATCGGCGCAGGAACGCGAGGTCTTCACTGGGCTGGGCGAGATCATCGTCACCGCGACCAAGCAGGCTGAGTCGCTGCAGGACGTCGGCCTGTCGATCACGGCGGTCAGCAGTGTCGATCTCGAGCAGATGGGCGCTACCGACTTCCTGGATTTCGCCGTGCGCGTGCCGAACCTGGGCATGGCCTATGAGGCGGACGGGCGCTTCGACTCGAGTTCCCCATCCGTGCGCGGAGTTTTCGGCTCCAACACCACCGGCGTCTACTTTGATGACACGCCGGTCAACGCCTCGATCCTGCCGCGGGTCATGGACCTCGACCGGATCGAGGTGCTGCGCGGGCCGCAGGGCACGCTGTACGGCGCCAAGTCGATGGGCGGCACGATCCGCTTCATCACCAAGCAGCCGGACCTGCACGAGAGCGAGAGCGCCGTGCACACGACGCTGTCGACGGTCAAGGAGGGCGACCAGAACTGGGGCTTCGACGGCAGCTTCAATATCCCGCTGGTCGAGGGCCGCTCGGCGCTGCGGGTGGCGGCGTACTTCGGCCAGAACTCCGGCATCTTCGACCGCGAATACCAGTCGGACTGGGTGGATTTCACCGGCGCGCCCCGGCAGAATTCTGGCCCCGCGTTCGCCACCAAGGAGAACGTGGACGACGAGGAGTTCTACGGTGGGCAGGTCGTCGGCAAGTTCACGCTGACCGACAACGTGAGCCTGAGCCTGCGGGTGATGGGCCAGAAGGTCGAGGCCGACGGCATGCCGTTCGCCGACATCGACCCTGACAACACGACCCAGCTGCGCTTCTTCGACTCCCCGGAACCAGGCTCGGACCGCTGGTACGTGCTCAGCGGCACACTGAACTGGGACGTGGCTTCGGGCGAGATCGTGTCCGCGACCTCTTGGTACAACCGCAAGACCAGCGAGTGGGAGGAAGAGGCCCATTTCCTGCACTTCCTGTTCGACCAGGTGATCGGCATCCCGATCGACCCGCTGGAGTCGGTGATCAACACGACGGAGAAGTACGAGAGTTTCGTCCAGGAAATCCGCTACAGCAGCCAATTCGACGGCGCGTTCAACTTCATCGCCGGCGCGTTCTATCAGGACCTGGAGTGGGATCACCTGTACCCGCCCGCGGTGCAGACCGGCCTCGCCGACGCGATCGACGCGTTCACCGAGACGCCGGGTCTCGGCCAGAACTGCGAGTACGGCTTCTGCCTGACCGACGACGACCTGATCTACAGCGACCACATGGTCCACAAGACCAAGGAGCTCGCGTTCTTTGGCGAGGCGACTTGGGAGTTTGGCGAGCGCTGGGCGCTGACGCTCGGCGGCCGCTGGTACGACAACGAGGTCGACGCGGTGAACTTCGGCGATGGCTTCGCGAACAGCGGGCCGAGCATGTTTGACCGGACGCAGAGCGAGTCGGGCTTCAACCCGAAGGCGCTGCTGCAGGTCGACGCTACCGACAACGTCAACGTCTACGCCAGCGCAGCCAAGGGCTTCCGCATCGGCGGCGTCAACGGCAACGTGCCGGAGCTGCTGTGCGGCCCGGAGCTCGATGAGCTCGGCATCGAGCCGTCGAATGCGACGACCTACGACTCGGACAGCCTGTGGAGCTATGAGCTGGGGATGAAGTCGACGCTTGCCGACAACCGCATGACGCTGAACGGCGCGCTGTTCTACATCGACTGGTCGGATATCCAGCAGATGCACCGGCTGGCCTGCGGCTTCCAGTTCACGTCGAATGCCGGCCAGGCCCGCAGCCAGGGCTTCGAGCTCGAGCTGATGGCGGCACCGATGGACGGCCTGACACTGTCGGCTGGAGTCGGCTACACCGATGCGGAGATCACCGACGCGGGTAGCGTGCCGGGTGTCAACAAGGGAGACAAGATCCAGGGCGTGCCCGACTGGACCTTCACCAGCAGCGCCCAGTACCAGTGGCCGCTGGCCTCGGGCCGGCAAGGCATGGTGCGCGGGGACTTCAACTACTATGGCGACAGCTTCAGCGCCAACAACGCGACCTCATCGGACGAGCAGCGGCTGCGCGAGGCTTGGACCGCGCTAAACCTGCGAGCCGGACTGGTCGATGAGCGCTGGGAGCTGCTGCTGTTCGTCGACAACGTGACCGACGAGCGCGCCAACCTCGCCGACAGTCGCTCGATCGCCGCCGAGACGCCGACGCGGCCGAGGCTGGTGGTCAACCGTCCGCGCACCATCGGCCTCGAGGCGCGGATGCGGTTCTGACCGGCGCGGATCAGTGATCCATTGAGGAGCGTCGCGCCACGCTGGACTGTACTGACAGCAGCGGCAGCCTGCCTGCCGCTGCTGTCCGGTTGCGCAAGAACGGCTGATCCTCCGGCCGAAGCGGACGCCCGCCCGGCCGGCTGGATCGATGCCGGCCGGCTGGCTGGCATCGACGCCGAACCGGGCGCCTGGCTGACCGGCGGTCGCGATCAGCAGCAGAGCTATTACTCGCCGCTCGACCAGATCAATCGCGCCAACGTCAGTCGGCTGGGCTTCGCCTGGCAGTATGAGATCGGCAGCGAGCACGGCTTCGAGGCGACGCCAATTGTCGTCGATGACGTGATGTACACGAGCGGCGCCGGCGGTGCGGTCTATGCGGTCGATGCCGCGACCGGCGCGGAGAAGTGGAAGTTCGAGCCAGTGCTCGACCCGGACTTCATGCGCAAGGCCTGCTGCGGCGTCGTGAATCGCGGCGTCGCCGTCTGGCGCGGCCTCGTCTACGTCGGCACGCTGGACGGCTACCTGTACGCATTGCGCGCCGCCGATGGCTCGGTCGCCTGGAAGGTGGACACGTTCACCGACCGGGAGCGTGGCTACACGATCACCGGCGCGCCGTACATCGCGCGTGACCTGGTGATCATCGGCAACTCCGGGGCTGAGTTCGACGCCCGCGGCTATGTCACCGCCTACGACCAGGCGACCGGCGAGCAGCGCTGGCGCTTCTTCACGGTGCCGGGGGATCCGAAGCTCGGCTTCGAGCATCCGGAACTCGAGAAGGCGGCAGCCACCTGGGATCCGCAGAGCCTCTGGCAGGTCGGACTCGGCGGCACAGTCTGGGACGCGATGGCTTACGACCCGGAACTCGACCTGCTCTATGTCGGCACCGGCAATGCGGCACCCTACCCGCGCAAACTGCGCAGTCCCGCCGGCGGCGACAACCTGTACCTGGCCTCGATCCTCGCGCTCGATCCCAGGGACGGGCGGATGGTCTGGTACTACCAGACCACGCCGGCTGACAACTGGGACTTCACCGCGACCCAGAAAATGATCCTCGCCGACCTCGAGATCGACGGGAAGCTGCGCCAGGTGCTGATGCAGGCGCCGAAGAACGGCTTCTTCTATGTGCTCGACCGGCGCACGGGCGAGCTGATCTCGGCGGAGCCGTACGTGCAGGTCAACTGGGCGAGTCACGTCGACAAGCGCACGGGCAAGCCGGTCGAGACCGGACAGGGCGAGTATTTCGATGAGCCGAAGCTCGTGTTCCCGAGCCCGGCCGGCGGCCATAACTGGCAGCCGATGGCCTTCAACCCGCAGACCGGCCTGGTCTACATCCCCGTCATCGAGGCGAGCTCGATCTGGGTCATGCCAAAGGGTCCCTTCGAGTACCAGAAGGGCGCGCTCAACTCGACTTCGATCTACATCTTCCCGATGCGCGGCGAGTGGGGCCTCGACGGCGCGGCAGCCCGGAATCTTCCGCCGCTCGAGAAGCTGGCGCGCGGCCAGCCTGATACGACGATCCGCGGTTTCGTGCGGGCCTGGAATCCGGTGACGCAGAAGCTCGCCTGGGAAGTCGACGTCTCCGATCCATGGGTCGGGGAGCTGTTCTCCACCTGGAATGGTGGCGGGCTGATGACTACCGCGGGCGGCCTGGTTTTCCAGGGCCGTGGCACCGGGGAGTTCGTGGCCATGGATGCCGCCACTGGCAAGCAGCTGCACCGCATCGATGTCGGCACCAGCATGATGGCCGGGCCAATGACCTACACGGTCGATGGCGAACAATACGTCGCGATCATGGCCGGCCTCGGCGGCGCAGCCGGCCAGGAGCACGTACCTGGCACAGCGGCCTACAAGTTCGGCAACAAGGGCCGCATTGTCGCCTTCAAGCTCGGTGGCGGCCCGGTACCGCAGCGGCCGGAGCTGCAGCATGCGAGCCTGGATTTCCCGCAGCCGGCCGTCGAACGGCGCGGCAGTGCGGCCGAGCTCGATCGCGGCGCCGAACTGTACGTGCGCCACTGCACCCAGTGCCATTCGAACATGGACGGGCGCAGCTCCGGTATCCCCGATCTGCGGCGCATGAGCGCGGAGACGCACGCCGCCTTCGCCGAAATCGTGCTCGGCGGTACGCGGGCGGCGAAGGGCATGGGCAGCTTCAGCGAGGTGCTGTCGGCGGCCGAGGCCGAAGCCGTGCACAGCTACCTGATCGACCTGGCCTGGAAGACCTGGGAAACCAGCAAGGCCAGCGGCCAGTTCCACCAGCCGGCGGCCGCCGGAGCCGAGTGAGTCCCCGGAGGAGTATCGTCATGCACTTGCGCCCGCTCGCGACCGTCGCCTGTCTGCTGACGCTGACGATGCCGCTGCTGGCGGCGGAGCCAGCGCCGGTAGCGTACGGCGACAACGCCGCGGCCGGCGGCTGGGCCGAGGTCAACGGCATCCGCATGTACTACGAGAGCTATGGCAGCGGCGAACCGCTTCTCGTGATCCATGGCAACGGCGAGACGCTCGCGTCGATGCACTTCCAGATCGCGCATTTCGCCGCGCGGCATCGCGTAATCGCCGTTGACAGCCGCGGCCATGGCAAGTCCGGGCTCGACACCGACCGCCTGAACTACGTACAGATGATGGAGGACTACAACTCACTGCTGGAGCAGCTCCAGCTCAAGAGCGTCAATGTCATCGGCTGGAGCGACGGTGGCATCCTCGGCCTGCTGCTCGCGATCCATCACCCCGACAAGGTCGGCAAGCTGGCGATCATGGGCGCCAACCTGCGCCCCGATGAGACTGCGGTGAACCCCTGGACCGCACCGCTGCTGGCACCAGTCAGCGCGATGATCGACGAGAAGATCCGGAGTGGCGACACCTCGCAGGACTGGCACCGGAGCCGCCAGCTCATGGACCTGCTGATGACCCAGCCGGACATCCCGGTCGAGGACCTGGGACGGATCCAGGCGCCGGTACTCGTAATGGCTGGCGACCGCGACATCATCCGCAACGAGCACACGCTCGAGATCTTCGACAACCTGCCGCGCGCGCACCTGGCGATCCTGCCCGGCCAGACGCACTGGGCGCCGATGAACGAACCGGATCACTTCAACGCACTGGTAGCGAAGTTCTTCGACACGCCGTACGCGCGGCCGGAGAGCCGCGAGCTGCTGGAGCGCGCACTGAATCCGCCCGCCGCCGACTGACCACCAAGCTGGCATCCCCGACTTTGACAATCTCTACGGCGGTGATGCCGATCGGGTTCGGACAATCCTTGCCGCGTTGCGACAGCAGGTGTCCTGTCAGGCGGCCACGCGAGAGACCCGCAGGTCCTTGCGCCGCTTTTCGGCGTGCCACAAATCATACTGCGTCTGCTGATTCATCCAACTCTCGGAGCTGGTGCCAAAAGCAATCGACAGACGCACCGCCATTTCCGGGCTAATGCCGGAACGGCCATTCAGCACAGCCGAAAGTGTCTTGCGGCTGATGCCCAAGGCCTCGGCTGCGTCCGTGACCGAGAGCTCCAGCGGCTCGAGACAGAGCTTGCGGATGATCTCGCCAGGGTGAGGGGGGTTGTGCATCCTCATGGGCTACCTCAGTTGGCGCGAACTGTTACCGATCAAGTACCGCTGCGGCCGCCCTTCAAGGGATGAAGTTTCAGGCCCGCCAGGCCCTTGTGATGGAATGATCGGATCACGCTGCACAGCGTAACCCATAACGTTACGGGTTACAAGACACCTGCCAGTTGCGCAGCCGCCGGAGCAGCAGCGCGCCGCCATCGCGTCCTGGCGGCACTCCCGGTCCGTTAGGCCTGGATCGCGGTGACGATGAAGCGCAACTGACGGTTCATCACCGCTTTCATGCGCGCGAAGTCGGTGGACTGCCCGGTCACGTACTCGATGAAGTGCTGGTTGAACACGTAGAACAGCACCATGGCGGCATCGCGGATGTTGACTTCACGGCGGACCCGGCCGGCCTGCTGGTAGTGCGTCAACAGCGCCGCGAGCTGGTCCTTGACCTGGCGTTCCGCCTCGCGGGCGACCTCGTCGAGCGCCGGATCGGCCGCCAGACCCGGCCCCAGCACCGCCGCGAGCAGGTGCTTCGCCTGCCAGTTGCCTTCGAACCGCTGGTACAGCTTGATCAGCGCCAGAACCCCACGGACCGGATCTGCCGGCGGCTCGGCGAGCAGCGCATCGCCGCGCCGGTACAGCCCGGCGAAATCCTCGCGCAGAATCTCGGCCAGCAGCCGGCCCTTGCCGCCGAAATAGTTGTAAACGGTGGCGACGCCGACCTCGGCCGCCTCGGCGATGGCCTGCATGCTGGTCGCGGCGTAGCCCTGCCGCACGAACAGCTCCTTGCCCAGCACCAGCAACTGCGCCCGGCGGCGGGACTTGTGCTTGTCCCGGAGACTGCCCGTCCCGGCCATCAGCGGCGGCCCTTGGGAGCCGGGTCTAGCTGTAGCGGATGTTGCCGGCAGTGGCCGGACCGCCGGCGAGGATCTTCTCCGTCACCTCCCGGAGGTCCTTGAGGAACAGCGCCACGGCCTCGTCGGTCAGCGCCGGATCGACGCAGATCGTGATCGCCTCGGGCTGCACCAGACCGAGCATCAGCCAGCCCTTTTCGAACAGCCCCTGGTACACGGCCGAGGTCGGGGCGCGCTCGGAGTGGAAGTGCATCGGCATGACGTCCACCTCCCACACCTTCAGGCCTTCGATGGCGCTCACGCCCTCGGTGAGCCGCTGCTTCAACTCCAGCAGGCGCCGGGTCAGGCGCAGGTAGCCATCGACGCCCAGGTAGTTGAACACCGACCACGCCGCAAAGATCGGGCCGGCGGACCTCGATCCGGAGAAACCGGCCAGCTTGTACTGGCCGAGGAACGGATCCTGCACCGCTACGTAGTGGAATTCCTGCAGCGCCGCGTCGCGGAAGTAGATCGTCGAGGCTGGCTTCGGGCAATAGCCGAACTTGTGCAGATCCGCGGAGATGGACATTACGCCGGGAACGCGAAAATCCCATGGAGTCAGCTGCTTGCCGAGCTTCTCGAGGAACGGATTGATGTAGCCGCCGACGCAGCCATCAACATGCATCCACAGGCCGGCGTCCGCCGCGAGCGCCGCGATCTCCGGAATCGGATCGATGTTCGCGTAGTGCCACGAAGGCGCGGACGCGGCCAGCATGATCGTGTTGTCGTTGATCGCGGCGGCAATGTTCGCGGCGATGCCGCGGCCGTTCGGATCGAGGTCGGTGGTGATTACCTCCATGTCCAGGTAGCGGGCCGCTTTCTGGAACGAGGGATGGATTGTCAGCGGCGCGACCACGTTCGGCTTCCTGATGCGCGGCAGGTGCACCCGCGCCCAGTTGCGGGCGGCGTGCATCGAGGAGAAATTGCTCTCGGTACCGCCGCTGGTGAAGTTGCCGGTCGAGGTCTCGCGCGGATGCAGCAGGCTGACACCCATCGAGATCACTTCCTGCTCGATGGTCTGCATGTAGGGCAGGTACATCGAGAAGAAGCCGTTGTCGGACATGAAGCGGTCGTAGGCGTACTTGCCGAGCTCCTGCACGTCCTTCGGGCCGCGGAAGGCGCGGGCGAAGTGCGCATAGGGCTCCGGGACGTCGAGGGTGGCAAGGTGATCCCGGATGGCCTGCGCGGACATGCCGCCCTGCGGCATCGACTTGGTCGAGCGTACGACTTCGGTTTCCATTGGCAACCCCCTCACGGTGTTTCGGAACTTGTAGAGATGTTGTATCGCCTATAAGTATATAGTTAGTGGCGATTGCATTTCAAGAAGGGCGGCGGGCTGGACCGGGGTGGCGGGACCGATCACTCGCTCGCGCCGCCGGAACTGACGCGCTCGCTCGCGACGCTCCCGCCACCCCGGTCCAGCCGCGTTGCCGCAGCCAAAGCCACGGCGTCAAACGGCGCTGGCGGGGTCGCCGGGGTCCCGCTCGCAAACTCGTAAGTTCTGTATATGGACTCCCCCCGCAAGTGGGAGATTTGATCGACAGGAATGGCCGTGCGGGTATCGCCTGCAGTCGTATATCCGGCATCTGGAGTGGGCGCTGAAGCCGCCCGTGCCGACATGGAATCTGCGGCACCGCGGCGCCAATCGTCGTGAACGGCAGATGGCCTGCCAACGAACTTATCGGCGTCACGCGGTGTGGGGTGAACCCGGTTGGCCATGATGGGCGATCACTCTCCCGTGCAAGCGTGGGTGGGTCTGGTCTCAGGCCGACAGCGCGTAGCTGGTGCGCTGCAGTTTGCTGCGCAGGCGGGCCACACCGAACGGCTCCTGGTCACGCAGCGTGGCAAAGCAGATGCGCGCCAGCTTGTTGGCCAGTGCGCAGGTCGCCTTGTTGTGGTTGGCGCGGGCCTGGATGGCGAGAGCCCACTGGCGCAAGGGGTCGACCGGCCGGCCGGCCCGGCTGGCCGCCGTGGCGGCGCGCAAGACCGAGCGGGCACCGTGGGTCAGCAGCGTCCGCAGGTATCGATCGCCGCGCTTCGAGATCCGGCCCAGACGCCGGGTGTCGCCGGAGGAATGCTCTCGCGGCGTCAGGCCGAACCAGGAGGCAAAGTGGCGGGCATCCCGGAAGTGGCTGATGCCGCCACCGGTGGCGGCCACCAGCGCGGTCGCGGTCAACAGGCCGACCCCGGGGATCGTCAGCAGCGTGGCACAGGCCGGGGACTGCCGAGCCACGTCGGTCAGCTGCTGCTCCAGCCCGCCGATGCGCGCCTCGAGCGCGCGGATCTCCTCGAGCAGCTGCGCCATCGTGCCGCGCAGCACCAGCGGGATCGCCGGGTCCGGCTCGGCCAGCAGCCGCGCGATCTGCCCGACCCCGGCCCGGCTGCCCGGCACGATCGCAATCCCGAACTCCCGGCAGAAGCCGCGCAGCGCGTTGATCCGCGCCGTGCGCGTCGCCACCCACCGCGAACGGATGCGATGCAGCGCCTGCAGGCCCTGCTGCTCGACCGACTTGAGCGGCACCGGCTCGATCTCGCCGCAACGCGCCGCCTCCAGCAATGCGGCCGCATCGGCCGCGTCGGTCTTGTTGCGGCGGACATAGGCGCGCACATAGCGCGCCGGCAGCAACTTCACCTCAATCCCCAGGCTCCTCAGCCAGCGACCCCAGTGATGCGCCGAACCGCAGGCTTCCATCACCACCAGCCCCACCTGCCGGTTGACAAACCAGCGCTCGAACTGCCGGCGGGACAGCCGATGTCGCTGCACGATCCGCCAGTTCTCATCGGCGACGGCCAGCTCGAATACGTTCTTGGCCAGGTCCACTCCCACAACGGGCGCTGCAGTCGTAGTATTCATCTCAGGACTCCTTCCGGTTGGCGCTGGCACTCACACCACATGAGCCCAGCTGGCACGATGATGCCGTAAACCGGGGGGAGTCCATCCCATCATCGGAGTTTGCGAGCGGGACCCCGGCGGCCTCGACCGCGCCGCGCAGATCAGTGCAACAGCTGACGGAACCCCGGCGACATCCACACGCTGCCGTCGCGATCGACGATCAGGCCCTCGAGGTCCGGGGTACCCCCGATCAGCTCGCGACCCCGGTCGGCGCCCAGCACCATGATCGCCGCGCCGAGCCCGTTCAGCGTCTCCAGGCCGTCGGCCACCAGCGTCACGCCGTGCGGCCCTTCCGCGGGGAGGCCGGTGCGCGGATCAAGGATATGGTGGTAGCGTCGGCCCTCGTGCTCGAAGAAGCGCTCGTAATCACCGGACGAGGCCACGATGCCGTCGCGGATCGCGACCACCCCGAGCAGCCGGTCGGGCGCGCGCGGATCGCGCACGCCGACCAGCCATGGTTCGACCCGTCCGGTGCCGGCTACCAGCACGTCGCCGCCCCCGTTGATCATCGCGCTGTCGATGCCGTGCCGGCGCAGCGTCCGCATGCCGGCCTCGAGAATGTAGAGCTTGGCGATCCCACCGAGATCCAGACGCATTCCAGCGCGCGCCAGGAATACCGTGCCGGCGGCATCGTCCAGGATCACCTGCCGGTAGTCCACCAGCGCGCGCTGTGCCTGCGTCTCCACTGCTGCCGGCACCGGCGCGGATTCCGTACCGAAGCGCCAGCCCCGCAGCGAGCCGACCGTGACATCGAACGCGCCGCCGGTCGCCACCGATACGACGCGGGCCATCCGCAGCACCTGCAGCAGCTCCGGCGGCGCCGCCACCGGCCGCAGCCCGGCCGCGGCATTGATGGAGCTGACGACACTGTTCGGGTCGTAGTGGCTCATCATGTCGGACAACCGCGCCATCTCGCGGTACGCCGCCTCCATCGCCGGTCCCAGCCGGCTGGCGTCGGGCCCCTCGACGGTCATGGTCACCATCGTTCCCATCAACGGGCGCGCGTCCTGCCGCTTCGCGGGCACCGCCGGTCGGCAACCAGCCACGGCCAGCAGCGCCACGGCCAGCAGCGTGGCGGCAGGCCATGCAACCATCCTTCGCCGGCCGTTATCCATGTCGCGGTTTCCCCCGGTTTGTCGCCCTGTGGCCGCAGTCGTATGATGATCGGCGTCGTTCCAGACCTTGCAGCATCATGAAGTAGAACTCCGTCTTCTGGCGACACATGAGGGGAGATTCAGCCATGACCACACAGCCGAGCAACATCCCGGGCCCGACCGGCAATGGTACGGAGCCGGCGCAGCCCGACCGCCGCAGATTCCTGGGGACCGCAACCCTGGTCGGCTTGTCCGGGGCGGGCCTGTCGGCCGGACTTGTCGCCTGCGGCAAGGAGACCGCCGAGACCGCCGGCGCAGCCGCCGAACAGCTGTCCCACGAGGTAGCGCCCGGCCAGCTCGATGAGTACTACGGCATGTACAGCGGTGGGCACTCCGGGGAAGTACGCATCGTCGGCGTCCCATCCGGTCGCGAGATCAAGCGCATACCGGTCTTCAATCCCGATCCGATGAGCGGCTGGGGACAGACCAACGAATCGAAGCAGATCCTGGGGACGAGGCCGGATGGCCGGGTCCGCTACACGACCGGCGATACGCATCATGTGCACGGCTCGTACAGCGATGGCACCTACGACGGCAAGTACTTCTGGGTCAACGACAAGATCCACTCGCGCCTGGCCCGCATCCGCGGCGACACGATGGAGTGCGACGCCATCACCGAACTGCCGAACGTGCAGGGATTCCATGGCGTGTTCCCGGACAAGCGCGATCCGGTCGATCCGGCCCTGAACCGCACCAGCCGCGTCTTCTGCGGCTCCGAATTCCACATTCCGCAGCCCAACGACGGCAGCAACATGGAGGATGCCAGCGCCTACTACGCGCTGTTCACCTGCGTGGACTCGGAGACCATGCGCGTCCGCTGGCAGTGCCGGGTCGACGGCAACATGGACCTCGTCGCGACTTCCTTCGATGGCAAGCTGGCGGCCTCCAACCAGTACAACACCGAGGGCGGCACGGTTTTCGCGCAGATGATGTCTGCCGAGCGCGACGCCTGCGTGTTCTTCAACATCGAGCGCATCGAGCAGGCGGTCCGCGACGGTCGGTTCACGAAGATCAAAGGCTCCGACGTGCCGGTCGTGGACGGCACCCGCGCCGCCAGCGCCGACCCGGCTACCGCGCTGACCTGCTACGTGCCAGTGCCGAAGAACCCGCACGGCGTCAATGCGAGCCCCGACGGCCTGTACTTCATCTGCGCCGGCAAGCTCTCGCCGACCGTCACCGTGATCGAACTCAGCCGCGTACTCGACTGGTTCGGCGGCAAGCTGGCCGACCCACGCGATGCGGTGGTCGCCGAGCCGGAAATCGGGCTCGGCCCGCTGCATACGGCCTTCGACGGCCGCGGTAACGCCTACACGACGCTGTTCCTCGACAGCCAGGTCGTGAAGTGGAACATCGCGGCTGCGATCAAGGCCTTCGGTGGCGACCAGACCGCGACGGTGGTCCTGGATCGCGTCGATGTGCACTACCAGCCGGGCCATACCAATGCCTCGATGAGCGAGACGCGCGAGGCCGACGGCAAGTGGCTGGTCAGCGGCAACAAGTTCTCGAAGGACCGCTACCTGCCGGTCGGGCCGCTGCACCCGGAGAATGAACAGCTGATCGACATCTCCGGCGAGAAGATGCGCCTCGCGCACGAGGCCCCGGTCTGGTCGGAACCGCACGACTTCATCATCGTCCGGCGCGACAAGGTCCGGACCCGGCAGATCTACGACCTCGCCGAGTTCCCGGATGCGACGACCGACATGACCGGCTCGAAGATCGTCCGCGACGGCCGTCGCGTCACGGTCCACCTGACCTCGGTTGCTCCATCGTTCGGGCTGACCGAGATCCGGGTCCGGCAGGGCGATGAGGTCACGCTGATCCTGACCAACCTCGACAAGATCGAGGACCTGACCCATGGCCTCGCGATCCCGAAGTACGACATCAACTTCATCGTGCATCCGCAGCAGACGCGCTCGGTCACGTTCACGGCCGACCTGCCCGGCGTGTACTGGTATTACTGCACGCACTTCTGCCACGCCCTGCATCTGGAAATGCGTGGGCGTCTGTTCGTCGAACGGGCCTGAGTCCTGCGGATCCTCCGCAGCCTGCTGGTGTGGACCGGGCTGTTGCTAGCACAGGGCGCGCCAGCACAGCCCAGTTCCTACGAGGCGCAGCTGTCGGTCCGGCTGACCAGCAACCCGGATCTCTGCGCTGAAGTTCCCTGCCGTGAGGTTCTGCCGCAGGCGGACAGCTTCTCCAATCGCATGGGTCACCCGGCGTACGTCGAGGGCTACCGCGGCGAGGGCACGGCGCGCGAGCGGGTCGGCTATGTATTCCTGTCCACGGATGTTGTAGACATCCCAGCCTACTCTGGCAAGCCGGTCGTCACGCTGATCGGCATGGACCTCGACGGCATCATCAGCGGCATCCGGATCCTGCGGCACAGCGAACCGATCCTGCTGGTTGGCATCCCGGAAGCCGAGCTGACCCGATTCGTCAGGCAGTATGTCGGTCGCTTCGTCGGTGACCGCATCGAAATCGGCCGGGGGCACCCGGAACAGGGCCGGATCGGCGTCGACGCGATCAGTGGCGCCACGGTCACGGTGATCGCCGAGAACCAGGTGATCCTGCGCAGCGGCTACCAGATCGCGCGGCAGGTTGGCATCCTGCAGGGGCGCGCGCGTCCGCCCGCCGATTTTGCTACTGCAGACGCACCCCGCAGTTGGAGACAGCTGCTGCAGGACGGAGGTGTCCGGCGCCTGGCGGTCACCGGCGCCGAGATCGGAGCTGATACCGGCGGCCAGCCGTACATCGAAATGTACTTCGGCCTGTTGAACGCGCCGGAGATCGGCATCAGCGTGCTGGGGCTGGAGGGACACCGCCGGCTGATGGGCGAACTGCGGCCTGGGGAGCAGGCGATCTTCATCGCCGCCAACGGCGTGGCCTCCTTCAAGGGCTCGGGCTTCGTGCGCGGCGGCATCTACGACCGCATCCAGGTCACGCAGGAATCGGACAGCTACACCTTCCGCGATACCGACTACCTGAATCTCTATGACATCCGTGCCGACGGCGCACCGGCATTCCGCGAGACCGGCATCTTCATCGTCCGCGGCGAGAACTTCAGCGCCGCGTACCCGTGGAGCCTCGTGTTCCTCGCCAACCGAATCGAGCGCCAGACCGGCCAGCGCAGCTTCGTGAGCTTCGACCAGGAATACTGGCTCGCGGATCGTCACCTGGTCGGCGGCCGCCCCGATTACCGGCCGCCACCGCCGCAGTGGCTGCGCATCTGGCGAACCCGTGCGCTCGAGATCAGCCTGTTCGTGCTGTGGCTCGCCGTCGCGGTGCTGCTCTATGCCAACCGCGAGCGACTCGCCCGCCGTGCGAGCCACAAGGATGACCGCTGGGTGTCGGCCCCGAAGCACCTGATGTGGATCAGCGCGGTCGGCTTCGGTTTCTGGCTGCTGGCGCAGCCCTCGATCACCCAGGTGCTGACCTGGTTCCACGCGATTCTGTTCGAGTGGAAGTGGGAGCTGTTCCTGACGGATCCCTTCATCTTCCTGTTCTGGATGTTCATCATCGCGACCACGTTCTTCTGGGGCCGCGGCCTGTTCTGTGGCTGGCTCTGCCCCTATGGCGCGTTGACCGCCCTCGCCCACAGCCTGGTGGGCCGGATCGGGCTGCGGCGCTTCCAGCGCCAGCTGCCGCTGTGGCTGCACGAGCGGCTCAAGTGGCTGAAGTACCTGGTGTTCGCAGCGTTGCTCGCGGTTTCCTTCTACTCGATCGAACTGGCTGAACGGCTGGCGGAAGTCGAGCCGTTCAAGACCACGTTCCTGGTCGGCGTCTGGAACCGCTCCTGGCCCTTCGTGACGTTCTGGCTGCTGCTGTTCGCCGCGGCGCTCATCATCGAGCGGCCGTTCTGCAAGTACCTGTGCCCGCTGGGCGCCAGCCTCGCGGTGCCCTCGACCTTCCGCTGGTGGGGACTGCGCCGCAAGGCTGAGTGCAGCTCCTGCACGGCCTGCGCCAAAGGCTGTGGCTCGCTCGCGATCGACCAGGCCGGGCGCATCGACCAGCGCGAGTGCCTGCTGTGCCTCGACTGCACGGTGCTCTACTACGACGCGCATGCCTGCCCGCCACTGTCGCTCGAGCGCAAGCGCCGCGAGCGCGCTGGCCAGCCGCTGACGCTGATCGGCCGCGATGGGTACCTCGTGCCATTGCAGCCTGTCCCGCCCACGCCCGCGCCGGCCGAACCGCGCCTCGGCCTGCTGATGTGGCTTGCCACGGAGATCTTCGATCACCTGATCCCGTGGGGCGGCCGCTTCCGCCTGCGCCCGCTGGTCGTGCAGGCCGGCAGCATCGCGCTCGCCGTCCTCGTGACCTGGACCTGGCTGCTCGGCGCCGCCGGCAAGCTCGGGCCCGGCATCATCCTCGGCTGGTGGCTCGCCTGGAGCGTGTACGAGACCATCGCGCGGATGAACTGCAAGCCGCGCGTCAAGGAAGGGCCGTGGTGGCAGCGGAACTACCGGCCGGCGTCGTGGGCCGACATGATCGCCTACGTCGGCATGAAGAACCTGCTGATCGGCGCGGCCCTGTTCCTGTTCCTGAAGGCGGTCGGCGCGCTGCAGTTCCTGCAGGGCCTGCCGGAGCTCGAGTGGCTGTACCGCTAAGGCAGGCTGCGACCGGCTGCCGCCAGCTCATCGCCGGCGGCGCAGCGCTGCTGTTGGCCGGTCTGGTCGCTGCGGCCGAACTGATCGTCCCGCCGGGTGGCTCGATCGCCAGCGCGATTCAGCATGCGCAGGCCGGCGACGTGATCATCGTCGAGCGCGGCGATTACCACGAGCATCTGCTCATCGACCGGCCGCTGACCCTGCGCGGCCGTAACCGGCCGACGCTGAGCGGCGGCGGCCAGGGCGACGTGATCCGCGTGCGTGCCCAGGACGTCACGATCGAGGGCCTGATCGTCCGCGACAGCGGCAGCGACCTGACCGCGCAGAACGCCGGCATCTACGTCGAGCCCGGCGCGCACCGCGTGACCATCCGCGACAACGACCTCGCGCACAATCTGTTCGGCACCTGGGTCGAGGGCGTCGACGATGCCGTGCTCGAGGGCAACCTGATCACCGGCCAGCGCGAACTGCAGAGCGCCCAGCGCGGCAACGGCATCCAGCTCTACAACACGCAGCGCGCGCGCGTGCTCGACAATCACATCAGCTTTGCGCGCGACGGCATCTACGTGGACGTGTCACACGACGCCGTGTTCCGCGGCAACCGGATACACCACCTGCGTTACGGCACGCACTACATGAACTCCTACCGTAACCTGTGGGAGCGGAACCAGGTGTGGCGCAACCGTGGTGGCCTCGCGCTGATGGAAGTGCGCGACCAGATCGTCCGCGACAACGTCGCCCGCGACAACAGCGACCACGGCATCATGCTGCGCACGATCCAGGACTCCGTGATCGAGAACAATGTCGTCGCCGGCAACGGTCGCGGCTTCTTCGTCTATGACGCCGAATACAACACGCTGCGCGGCAATCTCATCGCCGGCAACGAGATCGGCGTGCACCTGTCCGCGGGTTCCTACCGCAACGAGGTCAGCCGCAACGATTTCATCGGTAACCGTCGGCAGATCCACTACGTTGCGGCGCGCGATCAGCAGTGGGGCCGCGACGGGGGCAACTTCTGGAGCAATTACAGCGGCTGGGATCGCGACGGCGACGGTCTTGGCGACCTGCCCTATGCGGCCAACGACCTGGTCGACCGCCTGGTCTGGCGACATCCGACCGTGAAGGTCCTGCTCGGCAGCCCGGCGATCCAGACCCTGCGCCTCGTCGCCCGGCAGTTCCCGGTGCTGCGGCCGACCAGTATCGTCGATGAGCAGCCGCGGATGCGGCCGTGGCGTGCGGACTGGGCGGACTGGCTGGGAACCGGCCATGATTGAGGTGCAGGGTGTCAGCCGCAGCTTCGGCCCGGTGCCAGCGGTTCGCGACGTAACCCTCAGCGTGCGCGCTGGAGAGATCTTCGGCCTGATTGGTCCGAATGGCGCCGGCAAGAGCACGCTGCTGCGGCTGCTGCTCGGGCTGATTCCGCCGGACTCCGGCGACCTTACGATCGGCGGCGTGGCGCCTGGCGGCCCGGGCTTCCGCGAGCTGCGCCGCCACATCGGCTACCTGCCGGAGAACGTCGTTTTCTACGATAACCTCAGCGGCCTCGAGACGCTGCAGTTCTTCTCCGACCTGCGTGGGACTGCACGGACGGCCTGCGGCCCGCTGCTTGAAAGGCTCGGACTCGCCGCGGCTGCGCGCCGGCCGGTGCGCGGCTACTCGCGCGGCATGCGCCAGCGCCTCGGCTTCGCGCAGGCGCTGCTCGGCGAACCGCGGCTGCTGGTGCTCGATGAGCCCGCCACCGGCCTCGATCCGGCCGGTATCCGCGACTTCTACCGGATTCTCGCCCAGCTGAAGGCCGGCGGGACGACGGTGGTCCTCTCCTCCCACAACCTGGCCGAGATCCAGGACCGAGTGGACCGCGTCGGCCTGATCCGCGACGGGCGTATCCGCGCGGTCGGCGCGGTCCAGGCGCTGCGCGAGGAACGGCGCCTGCCGCTCGCGGTGGATTTCCGCCTGCGCCCGGGGGCACGCCACGTCGTGCTGCAGGCGCTGGCAGCACTCGGCGACTGTCGCGTTGATCTCGGCCCCGACCGCGGCACGGTCACCTGCGACCCCGCCCGGCGGATGGCGGTGCTCTCCATACTGACGTCACTCGGCGACGCCGTCACCGAGCTGCGGCTGCGCGAGCCGTCGCTCGAGGACCTGTTCCTCGCCTACACTGAACCGTGAGGGACACGAGCTCCATGTTCGCGCCCCGCCCGATCATCGTGATTGCCCGCAAGGAGTTCCGCGAACGGCTGCGCTCGCGCTGGGTGCTCGCGGTCGCTGCAGTGCTGGCGACCTTTGCGCTCGCGATCGCATGGTTCGGCGCTGCCCAGCAGGGCGCGGTCGGCTTTCGTGGCGCTGGCGTCACGATCGCAAGCCTCGTCAGCCTGGTCATCTACCTCGTGCCGCTGATCGCGCTGCTGCTGGGCTACGACGCTATCGTCGGCGAGCGGGAGCGCGGCTCGCTGGACTTGCTGCTCGCCCTGCCCTTGTCCCGGGCCGAGCTGCTGCTCGGCAAGTTCCTTGGCCTCGGCACCGCACTCGCAGCGACCATCGTTGCGGGGTTCGGACTTGCCGGGCTGGTGCTCGGTCGTCAGTTCGGCGGTGCCGGGCTCGTGGCCTACAGCGAATTCGTGCTGAGCACGCTGCTGCTTGGGCTCGCGTTCCTGAGCCTTGCGCTGCTGATCTCGACGCTGGCTGCGAACCGCGTGGTGGCCGGCAGCCTCGCGATTGCGCTGTGGTTCCTGTTCGTACTCGTCTACGACCTGGTGCTGCTCGGCCTGCTGGTCGCGACCGAGGGCAGCTTCCTGGGCGCAGCCTTCCCGCTGCTGCTGCTGCTGAACCCGGCCGACGTCTTCCGGGTACTCAACGTCATGAGCCTCGAGGACGTGCGGACACTGTACGGGCTCGCGACGGTGATGCCGGCGCGGCTCGCCGACCCGCGCCTGCAGGGCGCGGTGCTGTTGTTGTGGATCGCGGTGCCGCTCGCCGCCGCGTGGCTGCACTTCCGAAGGGCAAGGTGAGGACGACCATGGACGCATTTCGGCTCCTGCACCGGCTGCTCGCTGCTGGCGCTCCGGCAATGCTGCTGGCCTTGCTCAGCGCCTGTTCCGGCGGCACCCCGCCGCCGGCAGCGATCGAGCCCGCTGCCGGCGAGGCCTGCGCGCTCGACGGTATGCTGCTCGCCGACTATCCGGGCCCGAAGGCCCAGATCCACTACGCCTCCGGCCCTCCGGAGTACTTCTGCGACACCGTGGAGATGTTCTCGCTGCTGCTGCGGCCTGATGAGCAGCGCCCGGTCCGCGCCGCCTACACGCAGGACATGGGCAAAGCCGACTGGCGTGAGCCGCGCGGGCACTGGATCGACGCGAGGAGCGCCTGGTACGTCCACGGCAGCCGCATGCAGGGCTCGATGGGCCCGACGCTCGCCGCCTTCGCACGCGCCGAGGATGCCGAGGTGTTCGCGCGCGAGCATGGCGGGCAGGTGCTGCGGTTCGAGCAGGTCACGCCAGACATGGTGGACCTGCGCGGCGGGGCGGATCATGGGCACTGACGAAAAATGGGGACAGTCCCCTTTTCCCCTGGAGCGCTCCTGGACGAAAGCATGGGATGCCCTGGGCCTGCGACCTGCGGCCGGACTGTTCGAGACACTCGTCGGTCATTACCAGGAGGCTCACCGCCGGTATCACACGGTGCTGCACCTGGCCGAGTGCATCGAGCGGCTCGAGCCAGCGCTGGCGCTGGCCGAACGTCCTGGCGAGGTGGAGATCGCGCTGTGGTTCCATGACGTGATCTACAATCCCAGGTGCAAGGACAATGAACAGCGCAGTGCCGACCGGGCTGGTCGTGCGCTGGAACAGGCAGGCGCCCGCAGTGACGTCGTAGCGCGGGTCTGTTCGCTGGTGATGGCTACACAGCACTCAGCGGAGCCGGCGACCATCGATGAACGCCTGCTGGTCGACGTCGATCTCGCGATTCTCGGCGCCGCTCCCGCCAGGTTTGCCGAATATGAGGCGCAGGTGCGCGAGGAGTATGGCTGGGTACCGCGCTGGCTGTTCCGCCGCCAGCGCCAGGCGCTGCTGCGCGGGTTCCTCCACCGCAAGCACATCTATGCGACCGAGCACTTCCGCCGGCTCTATGAATTCGCAGCCAGACAGAACCTCGAACGTGCCGTGGCATAGCGGCGGGCTACCGTGACCCGGCCAGAATGGCTCGGGCCCGTAGTCGCAGTCCTGGCGTTTCTGGCCATTACTGCCCAGACGGTTCCGGCACCTGTGCGTCGGACGACGGGTCGCCATCCACTACCGGGCACGATATCCGCCGCTAACCCGTCTTCACCGTGTTCGCCCGCGACCCCGGCGGTCTGGTGTTGTGGTTCATCGAAGTCAGCGTGAACATGGCGGATCTGCGCGGCGGGGTGGATTACGCGGATTGATCGGGGGGCGCGGTAGGCCGTGCGGCCGCATCGCCCGTGACCGGCGCCAGTCACGGCTGCACCCCCAGCCTTTTGCAGCCTTGCGTGCCGTCTCAGCCTGCTCAATAGGAGGTTTGCAAAGTTTGTGAAAAGTGAGAGGATAGAATCTTGGACTGGCGCCTCAAATGCCTCGCATTCCACATGCTCGCGTTCGTGCCGGGCGACTGCTTGTACCGAGCCCTGCAGCGGCGAGTCACCGGCAGATATCTCTTCACCATTGGCGAGAAGCGCCTCGCCATCGAACGGGAGCACGTCGCCAACTTCCAGCGACTGGGCTGTCCTGGCAGTGCTCTGGAGTTCGGCGCTGGGCCACACCTTCTTTCGCCTCTTATGCTGAGCGCCGCCGGTGCGAGCGGCGTGCTCACGTATGACATCGACAGCCAAGCCACGCCCGAAAGGGTGAATCACGTCATCCGGCAACTGCGCCAGCTTCGTGTGGCAGGAGCCGACTGGCGCGAGATCACGGACATCGAGGACCTTCAACGCCTTTACCGGATTTGCTACATCGCCCCAGGAGATGCGCGCAGCACGGGGCTGCCCGCTGGGAGCGTCGATTTCGTCTTCTCGACGAGCGTGCTTGAGCACATTGACGAACCGAACATCCGGTTGATCCTGCGTGAGTGCATCCGCGTCAGCTCCCCGGGTGGGCTCATGAGTTTTGCGATCGACTATAACGACCATTACGCGGGCTTCGACTCGTCGATCGGTAAGCTCAACTTTCTTCGCTACAGCGAACGGCAGTGGGCGAAGTACAACCCCCCGCGACACCATCAAAACCGGCTGCGGCATAGCGACTTCTTACGGATCTTCCAAGATCTCGGCCTCGAAATAGTAGAGCAACGGAGAATCATGGGGTGCGCTGAGGATCTCGAGCGAATCAAGGTCGCCGACTGTTTCGGCAAACACTCGCGCGAGGATCTGCTCTCCACGGGTGGGCGCTTCCTGCTGAAAGTGCACTAGCCCGACACGTGCCAATCGACGTTCTGAGACGTGCCGGCCGTCCCATAGTGCTTCTTGATTGCGACGGTGATCGTTGTCGCACCTCGCCCGGCACGGGGGAAGAATTCAAGCAGCAGGCGGCCCTTGCGGACCGCCACCGCGCCCGCCGCGCCGCTGGAACTGCGGCCGCGGGCTTTGCGTGTTGCTTGCATGACCGCGGCGACGACGCACTAACCCGGATTATGCGCGAAGCGCTCCGAGATATTGATGCAGGATTTCGTTTGATCAGACCTACCCGATTTCGGCAGTTGAGTACCACCTGATTTCGCGAGTTGGGGACCACCGTCGGGGCCATTCCGGGCCTCAAACCCTACCTTGGGAGTGGTCCACCGATATCGAGATTGGTCTGTTCGCCTTGGTTCCCGGGGATACCCGTCCGGGGTGGCGCGATCGCCGTGCCACCGCCCTGCTGCGCGGTCCTGCCGTGCGACTCCGGGGTATCGACACCGCCTTTCCTGGCGCCGCTGCCGCACCCTTCGTGGGTGTCCACAGAGGAGCGGGTGATAACGTAGGCGCGCACGTAGCGGGCCGGCAGCAGCTTCACCCCGATCCCCAGGCCAGTCAGCCAGCGGCCCCAGTGGTGGCCGAGCCGCAGGGTTCCATCACCACGAGCCCGACGCGCCGGTTCACGAACCAGCGCTCGAACTGGCGGCGCGAGAGGGCACGCCCGGTCGGTAATCCGCCAGTCGCCGTTGGCCACCGCCAGCGCAAAGACGTGTCTTGCCAGGTCCACTCCCATCACGGGCGCCGTAGTCGTAGTATTCATGTCAGGACCCCTTCCGGTTTGTGCTGACACCTACACCATATGAGGCCAGCTGGCACGATGATGCCGGAATCAAGTCGGAGGGAGTCTATCCCATCACTGCACCGGTCGCATGACGCATCTGTCACGCGGCTTGCATTCGCAACCGGCGCGCCAGCCGCTGGACTGGCGGATCGAAAGTCTGAAATCTGTGGCCGGGTCGTACGGTCTGGTATGCCGGCAACCGGGCGGCAGCCATGTGATTTTCAGGCATCCCAATGGTACCATGCTCAGTGTGCCGGCGCGCCGACCAATCAAGCCCGTGCAGGTAAAGAAGTTCGTTCGTCTCGTGGAAGACGGAGTAGCTGAATGAAGGCTCCCAGAATTGACTATCCGTTTGAGATTCGCCCTCTGTCGAAGGATGAGGGGGGGGCTTATGCCATTATCTTTCCAGATCTTCCCGGGTGCCGCTCAGACGGTGCCACACCGGAGGAGGCCATCAGGAATGGTCGAGATGCCTTGCAGTCCTGGCTCGCCGTAGCGCAGGAGTTTGGTGACAAGGGGCCCGGGCCGTTTGCTACGGTCAGTGGGCGCTTTGTTCGCGGACGGAGTTTCCCTGAACACGTTGATCGTGGCGCTGGTGTCACAGGGCCTCGGTTTGCGAGCCGATGCTCCGATTGAGGCTCGCCGTCTGACTAAACACTCGACCGGTCGCGTGTCAAAGAACGCGCGCCGGTCAGCGTAGTAGTTGAACTACACCGCAGGTAGGAACGTACTCGCGAATCCTACCTGATCGGTCCACGCGCCCGCAGCTCCGGCCCCGCAGCAGCAAACGGCGGCCGGTGAAACCGCTGTCCGAAACTATGCGGGCCCGGCACCAGGCACTGCCTCGCCACGCAGGCGCGCGGCGCGGAGCCGCGCCTCGGTATAGCGGACGAGCGCCCGCGTGGCGCGCTCGCTGGAGCGGAAGATGCAGACGCCCTGCTCCATCAGCTTGTCGGCCATCGGGTCGAAGAGCGGGCCTCCGTCGATGACGCCGATGATGGGTTTCGGACAGGAGGCGACCAGCTTCGGCAGCGTCTGGACGATGCTGTCCGGGCTGTCAATGTCAAAGCCCGGCCGCGCGCTCTGCTTGAGTGACCTGACCACGGGCGAAGTCGGGTCGAGTCCGACGACTACGGAGTCGACCTCCGGATCGCCGGCCATGGCCTCAGTGCAGAGCAGGTGAGCCTCGTCGTCCGCCGCCGGGTTGATGTCGAACGGGTTCCTGACTTCCATGATCGCATCGAGCTTCTTGGCCGCCAGGATCGCTATCAGCCGTTCCCGAGTCGACTGACTGATCTCGGCCAGAGACATGGAGAAGTCGCCCACCCGGGTGCTGTCGGCGATGGCGACCGTGTCGTAGCCCGCGCCGGCCACGCCGGCGAGTCGCTTGCCGCCGACGACCTTGTCGCACAGGCAGTCTGCGATGTAGAACAGGTCACTGAACTCGCTGACATCGCTCGCGATCAGCGCGCCGGCCTGCGTGAGCACGGACAGGCATACCTCGTAGTCGCCAGCGATCGAGGCCGTGTGGCCCATCGCGGCCCGCCCGCCCGCCGCGGACTGTCCGGCCTTGTAGATGACAACCTGCTTGCCGGCGACGGACGCCTTGCGCACGGCCCGCGCCAGGGCCAGCCCGTCAAGGTCCTTGAATCCCTCGATGTACGCCCCGATCACGTGGATGTTCGGGTTATCCACGAAATTCTCGACCATGTCGCTGTGCGTGATGTCGTTCTGGTTGCCCACGGCGACCATGTAGGCCGGGTCGAGCCACGCGTTCTTGCTGAGCCGCGTGACCAGGAAGGCGCCGCTCTGGCTGATCAGCGCCGAGGTGCGTCGTGCCTTCTTCTGGGTTCTCGGCAGGCGTTCCTCGGGAATGAACCAGGAATCGAAGTTGCCGGGGTGCGAGATGATGCCCAGGCAGTTCCCACCGACGAATACCGGTCCGCGGCCGGTCGCCCGCCGGGCGTCGTCGATCGTCGCCAGCATCCTCCGGGCAGGCTCCCTGCTCGCCTCGGTTTCCCCCATTCCACCCGGGATCAACAGCACCGATTCTGCGGCATCGGTCTTGATCACCTCATCGATGATTCCGAAGGCGACGTCGGCGGTAACCGCGAGGATCAGCAGGTCCAGCTTCTGCTCCAGCGCCCCCAGGCCCGGCGCGCACTTCACGCCATCGACCTCCTGGCCGTCGGGATTGATGACGCGCAGCCGCGACCGGTCATAACCGGATGCGATGATGTTCTTCAGCGTGATCCGGCCGAAGTTGAGGCGCGTGGCCGATGCACCGATGATTCCGATCGAATCCGGGTGCAGCAGCCGGTCGATCTTTGCCTGAGGCCGCGGCGGGCGGACGCTCTGCGGCCGGCCGATCCGGCACAATCCGTCCAGCGCGACGAGCGAGCCGGCCGAGCACGCGAAGGGGTTGACCTCCAGCTCCTCGATGACGAAGTCCGTCTCGGGGTTGCCCGCCGAGCAGTCGTTCGCGAGGCGGATGAAGGCGCCAAAGCAGCGGACGAGGGCTTCGTCCGTCACCAGCCGGCCGCGCCCCCGCGTCAGTCCGGCGATCTTCCGGTAGGCAACCGTCGGTCTGAAGAGCTCGAGGAATTCCTCGGCAGTGGTCAGCGCGGTCGAGGCCGACACGACCGCCTGCCCCCGGCGGGCGCTTCCGGCATAGAGCTCGGTATCGACGCCGCCGATCCCGGCACTGAGGATCATGCCGAACTCGCGCGTGTTCCGGATGCCGACCAGGAGCTCGCTGGCGGCACCCGCGTCCGCTTCGATGAACTCCGTGATCATCACCCCGACAATGTCCCGGGCGATTGCCTCCCGCAAGCCGCCCCCATCGAGTTTCCCGTACTCCGCGGGAGCCGACTGCGGATTGCGCTCCAGCAGGGCACGATAACGGTCCGGCAGCTCCGCCAGCATGCTCCGGCAGGCGGCTCGCACCGCCGCGGGCTGGTTGGTCACTATGGCGACCCCGCCCACGTCCGACTTGTGGGCAATGCCGCTGGAGACGATCTTCACAACCACCCGGCTTCCGCCGAAGGACGCCAGGAGTTCGTCCGCCGGGTCAGCCCCGCCGGCGACTATCTCGTGCCTTGGCGTCGAGGCAATGCCGGCCGCGGCGAGCAGCCGGTAGACCTCATGCTCGAACAGCGAGGACCGCCCCTCGCTGTGCGCGGTCCGGAAGATGCCGTTGATGGTCGCTGTGTCGCTCATGTGTTTCCTTCATTCATTGATGTCTGCATAGCATTCAGGACTCCCTGGGGGCCGGAAAAAGGGGACTGTCCCCTTTTCCGCGGACGGGAAGGTGGCGGAGGTCGAACCCGGGGGTGAAAGCGGCGCGCCGGACCAGCGCGTACTTCATGTGCCAGCCGCTCGCGACGGCGAGCGCGCCGGCGAGCAGCAGCAGGGCTTCGGCAGCCGGTGCGCCGGCCCAGGCGGCGAGCGCCAGCAGCGCCGGCAGCCAGTGGCCGACCGCCGCGAAGCCGGTGCTGATCGAGGCGAGCGCACGGCGCGTGCCGTCCGGAATGCCCGGCCCGGCGATGCCGCCCAGATACGCGCGCCACAGTGCCAACCGCACGGCGAGCAGCAGCAGCAGGACCAGCACCAGCCAGCCGCCACGGTCCGCCGCGAGCGCCGGGCCGACGCCGAGTTCCGGCAGCGTCAACGAGCGCAGGATGACGAACAGGCCGACACCCTCGGTAAGTCCCGTGCTGACGACGACCGGCAGGCAGCGCGGATGCCGCCAGGCGGGGATACCCTTGTCGGCGCGCAGCATGCGTGCCTGGCTGTAGAGGAAGGCAACGCCCAGCAGCCCGGCGAGCCCGGCGAGCGCGACATGCGCGGTCAGCAACACGAGACCGCCGGCCGCGAACAGGAACGGCGCGATCGCCGCCTCGCGGGTCATCCACGAGGTCTTGAAGTGGCGGTACACGTTGAGCGCGCGCCAGGGCCGGCCGATCTCGAACCAGACGCAGGTGAGCCCGAGTCCCACCAGCGCGAGCGCGAGCAGCACGGGGATGCGCACGTCGCCGCCGCCCAGGCTGGCAGCGGCCGCGGCCAGCAGCAGCCCGCCGCCGGCACCGCCGGCGATGAAGTTCGTCGCCGCGCGCCAGTCCCAGTTCGTCTGCCGTTTCGGCGCGAGCGCATTGACGCCGCCAGCTGGAGCGGTTTTCATGACTCGTCCCATATGTAGTACACGCCGGGCTCGGTCCCCAGTTCCTCGTGCATCCGGTAGCTCTTCGTCTGCTTCAGCAGCCGGCTGACGTTGCTCTCCGGATCCTCGATATTGCCAAAGCTCATCGCGCCCGAAATGCAGGAGTTCACGCAGGCGGGCGTGACCTCCGGGTCGCGCCCGGGCACCTGGCCGGTCACCGCGGCGACATCGAGGCGGTCCTGGCAGAAAGTGCACTTGGTCGCCACCGACAAGCGGCTGTTGTCCGCCCGCAGCGCCTCCGGCGGCATCGGCTCATCGCCATAGGCGTACTTGTGCTCGTGCACGACCGAGCGCGCATCGTACGGGCAGGCCATGATGCAGTTCGCGCAGCCGATGCACAGGTCGTAGTCGATGGTCACGAGGCCATCGGCGCGGATCTTGGTCGCCGTGGTTGGACAGACGTCCTCGCAGGGCGGGTTCGCGCAGTGCATGCAGGCCACCGGCACGAAGGTCCGGTGCACGTCCGGGAATTCGCCGCTCTCGATGTCGAGCACGCGGCGCCACTGCACGCCGGGGGGCGTCGCGTTGGCCTGCTTGCAGGCGGCCGTGCAGGTCTGGCAGCCGACGCAACGGCGCAGGTCGATCGCCATCACATAGCGGGTCATTGGTCGGCACCCGCGAGGCGGCGCACGGCTACGCGTACCAGGTCGGCGCCGGAACCAGTCGCATCGATCAGGTCGAGCGACATCGGCGCGATCGTGTTCAGGCTCGGCAGCCCCAGGTCCTTCGCGAACGGTGTCGCCCAGTGGTCGAACTGCCCGAGGATCACCATCGTGTCGGGCCGGATGCCCTGGGTCAGCACGGCCTTGCCGTAGGTCGCGCCGATGTGCGAGCGGATTTCGACGCGGTCATCGTCGGCGATGCCGTAGCGCCGCGCCGTCGTGGCGTTGATCAGCACGCCGGCGTGGCCGCGCACGTTCATCGCGACCTCGCGCATCAGCGCGATGCTGGTGTTGCCGCTGGCGTGGTACTGCATGCTCTTGCTGGCCAGCAGCCACAGCGGGAAGTCCTCGAGCGTCGCGCCGGACTTGATCACCGCCTGCTCCCAGTGGCCGGCGGCATCGTGCCACTCGGGCAGCGCCTGGTACTCGGCCAGCTGCTTGTCCCACCAGTTCATGTGGTGCTCATGCAGCCGGTTGCGCAGTTCGCGACCGACCCGCAGCAGGCGTTCCTGGTAGGGCAGTTCGTAGCGCAGCCCGTGCGCCTCCATCACCGGCGTCAGGTACCACTCGAGCTGCGACATCGGCACCGTGCAGAAGCCATGCTCGCGGAACCAGTCGAGGTCGTGGACCTCGCGACCCTTGCTCAGGTCCGCTGTAGCGGCCTTGCATACCGCGTCCCAGATCTCGTTGACCTCGGGCGCGCGCGACGGATCCAGGCTGTAGTCATAGCCCTCGCCCTTCAGCGGGGCCACGCCACCGGTGCCGCGGTTCAGCGCCGCGACGTAGCGGTCCAGCAGGCCGGCGCGGCGCGCGATCTCGGTGCTGATCCAGGTGAAGTCGCGCGTGTCGCCCTGCGGCGGCACCACCGGCTGGCGCAGCGCCAGCCCGCGGGTCTTCCAGAACTGCTCGATGCAGGCGGTGCCGCCGATCCGGATCAGCTGCGTCGACTCGAGGTCGCTGGCCTCGGGCAGCAGCAGGTCCGCCATGTAGTTGGTTTCGTCGAGCGTATAGGCGAACGCGACCGTGAACGGAAACTTCGCAATCGTGTCGACCAGATGATGCGTGTCCCAGAACGCGATCGCCGGGTTCGAGCGGAAGATGAACCACAGCTCCGGCAGCGTCGGTGCCGGCATGTTGAAGTCGGCCGGACGCTCGTTCTGGAACATCCACGCGAGTTGCGTCGGCCCGAGCGCCTGGCTCCACGGCGAGTCGCCGACAATCGGCACCAGCACCTTGTGCACATTGCGGCCGGTCGGCTGCGCGGCCCAGTGCGCGCGGTCGGTCGGGTTGAACTTCTGCGCGAGGAAACCGTCCTCGCCGACCTCCACGCTGCGCAGCCGGTCGTCGTGCGGACGGTTGATGCGCACCATCGTACCGAGCGTGCCGCCCGGCACCTCGAGCGCGCCGACCAGCACCGCGAGCAGCGTGCGCGACCACACGCACTCGTAGGCGCCCCAGCCGTTGTTGACCGACTTGCCGAGCGTGACCGCGACCGGGCGATACGGCAGCGTGCGCCCGTCGATTTCAATCGTCTGGCCGATGCTCGCGGCGGCCAGATATTCATTGGCGATGCGACGGATCGTCGCCGCCGGCACGTCGCAGATGCCCTCGGCCCACTCGGGCGTATAGCGGCGCATGTGCTCGATGAGCTTCGTGAACGCGGTCGTGCCCTCGACCGTGCCCTGCTCGTGGACCTCGTCGTCGGCGTCCACGCTGATGGCCCCGCTGACCGTAAAGCGGCCAGTCAGCGCCGGCACCGCGCCCGGCGTGTCGAAGGCCACCGCGCGCCCGCCTTTCTCGTCCCACAGCAGCGGCTTGCGGGTCGCGGCATCACGCAGGTACAGCCCGTCCGGCCCGACCAGGTACGGCGACGAGGTGCGATCGCGCAGGAACGGCACATCGAGGTCGGCGAGCGGATGCTCGCAGACCAGCACGTGGATCAGCGCGAACATGAAGGCCGGGTCGCTCTTCGGCCGGATCGGCACCCACTCGGCCGAGCAGGCCCCGGTCACCGAGAGATGCGGCTCGACCTGCACCCGCTTGTAGCCACGGATGCGGGCATCGGCGTGGCGCATCACCGCGGCCGGCCCGGCGGTCACGTCGGTATTCGCGCCGATCGAGATCACGTAGCGTGAGTGCGGCGTATCCGCCGCGACCGTGAACGCGCGATGCCACAGCTCGCCGTACAGGTGCTCCGAGTGCACGCACTTGACGCCCTGGCCGGAGCCGAAGCTGTAGTCGATCCGCCCCCAGGCGGAAAGGAAGGCCGGGAAGGTCCCCATGTAGCGGGCCGGCGTGCCGCCGTGGCCGAAGCTCGCCGCGACGCGCGGCAGGCCGACCTCGTCGAGCTGGCCCTTGGCGCGGATCTCGCGCAGCTTCGCGGCGACGGTGTCGAGCGCCTCGTCCCAGGAGATCGGCACGAAGCCCGGATCCTCGTGGCGCCCCTTGCGCGGATTGGTGCGCTTCATCGGCGTCAGGACCCGGTGCGGGTTGTAGGTCTTCTGCACCAGGCCATAGGCCTTGACGCAGGGGCGCCCATGCGCCGGATGGATGCCCGCCGCGGCGAAGTTCGGCTCGACCTCGGTGGCCACGCCGTCGACGACCTTGACCGTCATCAGGTCCGGGCCGGCAACGCAGTTGAAGCAGTAGGTCGGGACGCGCCTGACCGATCGCGACTCCTGTACAGCCATTCAATCCTCCAGCGGCGCGCTGGCGCCAATCCCTGGGCCACGGTTCCCGCGACCACCATTGTCCCGATCCGCCGGGCCCGCGGCAAGCGACTGTGCGCGGGGCCGGCCTGGCTCTCAGCCGCGCGGCAGGCTCGGGCGCAGCAGCATCCGGCCGTGGACCGCCAGGTACAGCAGCAGGGCCCCCGCCCAGAGCAGCGCGGCGGTCGCCAGCACCCCGGCCGAGGGAGCCTGGACGGCGTAGATCAGGCGGAGTACCGCCGCCATGAACACCAGCCCGAAGGCCAGCTGCATCGCCGGCGAGGCCCGCAGCGGGCGACCCGTGTGCCGGAGTGCGACCCGGGTCATCAGCCCGATCTTCAGCATGCCGTAGGCCCCGACCGTGAAGGCATGGATCCAGGCCTCCCGCGGCACGGCGGGCACGACCTCGGCCAGCGCGCGCAACAGCAGGGCCACGATGAACCACGCATAGCCCAGATGGATGCTCCACAGCAGCGGCTCGGACCCGGTGCGCCAGCCCCGCCAGCGCGCCTGGCGCCAGGCGTGGATCCCGGCCGCCACCAGCGCCGCGGCCAGCATCCAGCCGGGCGGCGCGGCGCCGAGGTCCGCGACCGCAAAGGCCAGCATGGCGAGCGCCGTCGCATACTCGAGCGGCATCCAGATCGCCCGCGCCGGCTCGCCGCGCTCCTGCAGCCAGCGGCGGGTGAACGCCGGGATGAACAACCCGCCGTACATTGCGAACAGGAAGACCAGTGCATGGATGCCGAGCAGCAGCGCCCACTGCGCGTCGGCCGTGGCCCCGCGCGCGAGTGCGAGGTGAAACAGGACATTGGCGATCGCCAATGCCGCGAGCGGCGGCAGTGTCCACCAGAACAGGCGCTGGCGCGCCGGCGCGACCGTGTGGAACAGCAGCCCGGCCAGCGCCGGCAGCAGCGCGCAATCGATGGCCAGTACCAACCAGCCAGGC
>SCUD01000151.1 GCA_004297335.1 Gammaproteobacteria bacterium | reverse complement strand
ACGAAGGCGCGGCGGTCCTCGCCGGCGATGAACAGCGGATGGGTGTGGCCGAGTCCGGCCGTGACGCGGTCGAGGGCCTGCTCGAAGCGCTCGTGCATTTCCGCGGGCGGGTCGAACATGGTCGCGTAGGTCAGGCGAAAGCTCATGCGCGCTGCTCCGTGGCGGCGGACGGGAAGTACCGGGCGAGCAGGCGGTCGAGCCGGGCAATCGCCCCGGCCAGCTCGCGCTCCTCGATGACCAGTGGCGGCGCGAGGATCAGCAGGTTGCCGCGCGCGCCGAAGGAAACACCCTCGGCCAGTGCCGCGCGCAGCAGCGCGGCGAGCTTCGCGGACTGTCGTGGCCAGGGCGCGAGCGGTGCACGCGTCCTGCGATCGGTGACCAGCTCGACGATCGCGAACAGGCCATGGCCACCGCGCACCTCGCCGATGACCGGATGGCGGGACTGCAGACGGCGCAGGTCCGCCAGCAGTTCCGCGCCGAGCGCGCGTGAGCGCTCGATGAGCCGTTCGTCGCGGTAGGCGTCGAGTGCGGCGAGCGCGGCGGCGCAGGCGAGCGGGTGCCCGCAATAGGTCAGGCCGGACTGGAACATCCGGCCGGCAATGCGCCCGGCGACCGCCGCGGAGAGCACGACCGCGCCGAGCGGGATCATCGCGCCGGTGAGGCCCTTGGCCAGCGTCATCAGGTCCGGCCGCCCGGCTTCGCCGTGGCGCTGCCAGGCGAACCATTCGCCGCAGCGACCGAAGGCGCTCATGACCTCGTCGGCGATCAGCCAGACCCCGCGCTCGCGCGTCGCGGTACGGAGAGCAGGCCAGTAGTTGTCCGGCGCGACGATGCCGTTGCTGCCGGCGTCGGGCTCCATCAGCACCGCGGCGCAGCGCTCGCGGCCCTCGGCATCGATGGCATCGGCGACCGCGGCGGCCGCCCGCCGGCCGCAGTCCACGGCAGTCGTGCTGCCGAACGCGCAGCGATAGCTGTACGGTGGCGGCACCCGGCGCACGCCCCAGGCCGCGGCATCCGCCTGGTGCATGGTGCGGGCGTCGCCGGAGAGCGCCATGCCGAAGTGGCTGGCTCCGTGATAAGAGCGCTCACGCGTGATGATGAGACCTTCCGGTCGGTCCGCGGCAAGCCGCGCAATGCGCACGGCGTTCTCGTTCGCGTCCGCACCGGCGAGCGTGAAATACACGAGCCCACCCTCGAAACCGGCGAGCTCGAGCAGCCGTTCGGCCAGCGCCCGTCGCGGGGCGGCGCCCCAGGCGGCGGTCACGAAGCAGAGCTCGCTGGCCTGGCGGCGGATCGCGTCGACGACCCGCGGGTGCTGGTGGCCGAGGTTGCTGCACTCGGCGAGGCTGCTCATGTCGAGGACCTGCCGGCCGTCCTCGAGCACCAGCCAGGCGCCGTGGCCGCCGGTGACCGTCGGCGCGCCCCAGTTGGCCGGCACGCACCAGCTGTGCAGCACGCTATCGCGTTCGGATGACACGCCGCCGGTACCCCCCGGGGCCGGACGCCTGCCGCGTCACGGCCTTATTGAGCAGGTGGCCGGAAAGCCCTACCCTGCAGGGTGATTCTCGCAACTTGGACGGCCTGATGCCATCCGGACATTGTCATCCCCAGGAGGCGCCGAAGACCTGCTGCCACGCCGACCGGCCGGCGGTCGCGGTCGTGGCCCCGCCCGGTACCTCGTATACCTGCCCGATGCACCCGGAGATCGTGCGCCCGGGCCCCGCGGACTGTCCGATCTGTGGCATGGCGCTCGAACCGATGCTGCCCGCAGCCGCCGGGGACGAGCCGCCGGAGCTCGTCGATTTCCGCCGGCGTTTCTGGTGGACGCTGCCGCTGTCGCTCGCGGTGCTGGTCCTGGCGATGGGCGGGCACCGGCTGCCGTTGCCGCTGGCGGCGCGCAGCTGGATCGAGTTCGCGCTCGCGGCCCCGGTCGTGCTGTGGGCCGGCTGGCCGTTCTTCCGCCGCTGGGCACAGTCGATCGCCAACCGCAGCCCGAACATGTGGACGCTGATCGGCACCGGCGTCGGCGCAGCGTTTCTCTACAGCGTCGTGGCCACGCTGGCGCCGGGCTGGTTCCCGGAGTCGTTCGTCGAACACGGGCGCGTCGGGGTCTATTTCGAGGCCGCGGCGGTGATCATCTCGCTGACACTGCTCGGCCAGCTGCTCGAGCTCGGGGCCCGCTCGCGCACGACGGCTGCGGTCCGGGCACTGCTCGAGCTGGCACCGAAGTCCGCGCGCCGGCTGCGCGAGGACGGTGGCGAGGAGGACGTACCGCTGGCCGAAATCCGCGCAGGGGATCGCCTGCGGGTGCGGCCGGGTGAGAAGATCCCGGTGGACGGTGTCGTGCTCCAGGGCCAGGGCAGTGTCGACGAGTCGATGCTGACCGGTGAGCCGCTGCCCGTCAGCAAGGAGCCGGGCGGCCGCGTCATCGGTGCGACGATCAACGGCACCGGCAGCCTGGTGATCCGCGCCGAACAGGTCGGCAGCGATACGGTGCTCGCGCAGATCGTGGCGCTGGTCGCCGAAGCCCAGCGCTCGCGCGCGCCGATGCAGCGGCTGGCCGACGTCGTCGCGCGCTGGTTCGTGCTCGTGGTGATCGCGATTGCGCTGGCGACGCTGCTGGGCTGGGGACTGTTCGGGCCGCAGCCTTCCTGGACCTGGGGACTGCTGAACGCCGTGTCGGTGCTGATCATCGCCTGTCCCTGCGCGCTCGGGCTGGCGACCCCGATGTCGGTGATG
>SCUD01000150.1 GCA_004297335.1 Gammaproteobacteria bacterium | reverse complement strand
TCGCCCGCCCCCGCCATCAGGTCGAGCGGACCCTCCCGGAAGCCGAGCGCGAGACGGCAGCCGAGTTCGAGATCCGCCGCCGTCCCGATCTCGCGATCGAGGATGTCGACCGTCTGCGACCACAGCACGCCGAGCAAGCGGTCGCGAACCGCCGCGGCAGTGGCCTCCGGCACCGTCACCGTCCGGCCGATCGGTGTCGTCGCCCAGCTCGCGACCGAGCGGAAGATCGAGGCCGGCCGGTAGTGCTCGCCCTCGACCGATGCCTGCAGCGTGTTGGTCTCGACGATGATCGGATTGCCGTTCGCCATGTTCAGGACCTGGAACGGCCCGGCATTCACGAATTCCGCGGCAACGCTGTCGATCTCGGCCGCGGTCGCCTGCCCGAGGCACAGCGCGGCGTCGTTGCACCAGTTGTCGAAGATCCGGTCGAGCATGAAGCACTCGACGTCCTGCGTGACCAGCGGCACCTTGCCGGTCATGCAGAAGAACCAGCGCAGGTACTCGACGACCTCCGGGGCCGCTGCCGTCGCCGCGATCACCTCGACCACCGGATTGCGCCACGCCGGCGCGAAGAAGTGCGTCACCGTCGCCCGGCCAGGATGCTGCAGGCCGGCGAAGATCTGCGCGGCCGGCAGCGAACTCGTGTTCGAGGTGATCAGCGCCTCGGCGCCGACGTGCTTCTCGACCTCGGCGAAGATCCGGCGCTTCAGCGCCAGGTCCTCGGTGGCGGCTTCCAGCACCCAGTCGGCGCCCGCGAGCGCCGCGTAGTCGGTCGTGGCCAGCACACCCGCCGTCACGCGCGCAGCTTCGGCCTCGCTCATGCGACCACGGGCCACGGCCTTGCGCGCGTACTCAGCGAAGCGCGCGAGCGCCCGGTCGAGCGCCGCCTGAGCGACATCCACCAGCACGAGCTCGAGATCCGGCAGGGCGCTCTTCAGGTAATAGCCGATGTCCGGGCCGATCGTGCCGGCACCGATGATGGCGACTCGTCGCGGCAGCGGCCGCGCCGGGGTCTGCAGCAGGGGGTTCTGGAAACTGGCCATTGCTTCTGCCCGATTGGTGCGTGTACAGTATACCGTATACAAACGGACGGCAAGCCTCATGCGCATCGGCGTCGACGTCGGCGGCACTTTTACCGATTTCGTCCTCCTCGACGACACCTCCGGGCGTACCCATACCTACAAGTGCCTGACCACGCCGCGGGATCCGGCGGAGGCGATCGAACAGGGCCTGCGCGCGCTGGAGGCGCAGGTACCCGGTTGCATCAGCGCGCTCGAGGAGGTCATTCACGGTACCACACTGGTGATCAACGCGATCATCGAGCGCAAGGGTGCGCGCACCGGCCTGCTGACCACGCGCGGCTTCCGCGACGTGCTGGAACTGGGCCGCGAGATCCGCTACGCGGCCTATGACGCCTTCGCCGAAATGCCCGTACCACTCGTGCCGCGCGAGCGCCGGCTCGAGGTCAACGAGCGCCTGCGCGCGGACGGCAGCGTCCTCGTCCCCTTCGACGAAGCGAGCGCCCGCGCGGCCATCGCGAGCCTGCGCGACCAGCAGGTCGAGTCCGTCGCCGTCTGCCTGCTGAACTCGTTCGAGAATCCCGCGCACGAGCTGGCGCTGAAGCGCCTGCTGGCGGAAGAACTGCCGGGCGTGCCGGTCTCGATCTCCTACGAGGTGCTGCCGCAGATCCGCGAATACGAGCGCACCAGCACGACGGTGACGAATGCCTACGTCAAGCCGCTGACCAGCCGTTACCTGCTGCAGCTCACCGATCGCCTCGGCGCACTCGGCTTCCGCGGCCGGCTGTTCATCATGCTGTCCTCCGGCGGCGTCACCTCGGCGACGACCGCCGCTGAGTTCCCGGTGCGCATCATCGAGTCCGGCCCGACCGCCGCGGTAATCGCCGGCCAGTACTACAGCCGCCTGTTCGACTGCCCGGAGATGTTCTGCTTCGACATGGGCGGCACGACCGCCAAGTCCTGCCTGATCCAGGACGGCATTGCCGGCGTGGTGCCGACTTTCGAGGTCGGGCGCGTGCAGCGCTTCCAGAAGGGCAGCGGCCTGACGATCCAGGTGCCGGTCGTGGACCTGATGGAGATCGGCGCGGGCGGCGGCAGTATCGCGCGCGCGAGCAAGCTCGGCACGCTGCAGGTCGGCCCGGACAGCTCCGGCGCCGAGCCCGGCCCGATCTGCTACGGGCGTGGCGGTACCGGACCGACGGTGACCGACGCCGACCTGCTGCTTGGTTACCTCGATCCGGAGTACTTCCTCGGTGGCACGATGCGCCTCGACGTCGCGGCCGCGCGGCGCGGAGTCGAGGAACACGTTGCCGGCCCGCTCGGCGTTTCCTTCATGGATGCCGTGTGGGGCATCCACGACCTGATCAACGAGACCATGGCCGCCGCCGCCAAGACGCACATCGCCGAGCGCGGCGGCAATCCACGGCTGGTCACCGTCGCCGCATTCGGCGGCGCCGGCCCGGTGCACGCCTGGGGACTCGCCCGCAAGCTCGGCGCGCCGCGGCTCGTCGTGCCACCGAACGCCGGCGTCGGCTCGGCGCTCGGCTTCTTCACCGCGCCGCGCGCCTTCGACCTGGTGCGCAGCCACAAGGTGCCCTTCGCCACCGCCGACCTCGCGAGGCTCGAAGGGCTGTTCCGCGAACTCGAGGCCGAGGGCGAGCGCACGCTGCGCAAGGCCGGCGCCGAAGGCCAGATCCGGTTCACGCGCTCGGTCGAGGCGCGCTTCATCGGCCAGGGCTCCGAGACCAGCCTGCCGGTGCCGGAGGGGGACTTCGCTGCGCTCGATCCGGACACGCTGCGCGCGCTCTTTGACGCGACCTACGAGCGACTCTACGGCCGCACCTACCCGGAATCGGCGGTCGAGTTCGTGAACTTCTGCGTGCGCGCGAGCCTGCCGGTGCAGCTGCTGCAGCTGCCGAAGATCACCACGCGCGGCACGGTCGCCGCGGCGCGCAAGGGTGAGCGCCAGGCCTGGTGCGGTACCGAGCGCGCCTTCGTCCCGCACGCCGTCTGGGACCGCTACAAGCTGCCCCCGGATGCGGAGATCCCGGGCCCGGGGATCTTCGAGGAGCGCGAGTCGACCGTCATCGTCGGTACCGGTGGCCGCGCCCGGGTGGATGAGTATGGATTCCTGTGGGTCAGCCTGCCCGAGGAGCACGGCAATGCCGGCGAAGATTGACCCGATCACGCTCGAAATCCTCTGGCGGCGCCTGATCTCGATCGTCGACGAGTCCGACGCCGCGGTCGCGCGCACCGCGTTCTCGAGCCTGCTGCGCGACGCGCACGACTACACCTGCATGTTCACCGATTCGCGCGGCCGCGAGCTCGCGCAGGGCACGCTGGCCACACCCGGCCAGTCCGGGGCGATGGCGCTCGGCATCCGCCAGCTGGTGCAGGCCCTGCCGCCGGACTCGCTGCACGACGGCGACGTGTTCATCACCAACGATCCCTGGGCGCTCGCGGGGCACCTGAACGACGTCTGCGTGCTGAGCCCGATCTTCCACCGCGGCCGGACGGTCGCGTTCACCGCCTGCATCCTGCATCACTCGGACATCGGCGGCCGGGTCGCCTCGGACAACCGCGAGGTGTTCGAGGAGGGCCTGTTCATCCCGCTGGTGCGGCTCTATGAGGCCGGCCGGCTCAACGAGGGCGTGCTGGCGATGATCCGCGCCAACGTGCGCACGCCCGACCAGGTCAATGGCGACATCCGCTCGCAGATCGCCGCCAATCACGTCTGCGCGCGGCAGATCGTGCGCATGCTCGACGAGTACGGACTCTCGGATCTCGACGCGCTCGCCGATGAGATCATCGGCCGCAGCGAGCAGAGCATCCGCGCCGCGATCGCCCGGGCACCGGCCGGCGTATACCGCGCCGATGGCGTGATCGAACAGGTGGCGGGGCAGCCGGACGTGCGCATCTGCTGCGCAGTCACGATCGACGGCAGCGACATCACCGTGGACCTGAGCGGCTCCTCGCCGCAGGTGCACTGGGGCGGCAACGTCGTCTACAACTTCACGTATGCGTACGTGCACATGGCGATCAAGAGCATCTTCGACCCGGAGATCCCGAACAACGAGGGCATCGCCGCGCCGATCCGCCTGATCGCACCGGAAGGCACCGTGGTCAACTGCCGGCATCCGGCCGCGGTGGCTGCGCGCATGCAGATCGGGCACTTCATCACCGAGGTCATCTACCGCGCGCTCGCGCCGGCGCTGCCGGCGCGCGTGCTCGCCGGCAGCGGCGGCACGCCCGCGACGATGCAGATGTTTTATGGCCGTTACCGCGACGGCCGGCCGTTCCACACCGTGCTGATCCGTGGTGGCGGCATGGGCGCGGGCGCCGCCAGCGATGGCGCTGGCAGCTTCATCTTCCCGGCCAACGGCGCCAACACGCCGGTCGAGATCCTCGAGAGCGATGCGCCGCTCCTCATCGAGTGCCGCGAGCTGCTCACCGGTTCCGGGGGCGCCGGCCGGCATCGCGGCGCGCTCGGCCGCCGCGAGGTGTTCCGCGTGCCGGACGACGAACATGCGCCGCAGTCGCCGGTAAGTCTCGCGATCCAGTCCGGCCGCTTCCGGTTGCCGGCCGAGGGCCTGTTCGGCGGCCAGCCGGGTGCACTGGCGCAATTCCTCGTCAACGGCCAGCCGGGCAACCCCTACGGGATCACGCGGCTCGAGCCGGGCGACGTCGTGACGATGGACGCTGCCGGCGGCGGCGGCTACGGCGACCCACGCGAGCGGGACCCTGAGTCGATCGCCCGCGACCGGCGCGAGGGGAAGGTCAAGTCGTAGCGACGTGAAGCGGCCAAGCCGGGATGTGACCATCGTTCCGCAGATATGCACCGGACGGGTACCGCCGCAAGCAGTGGGACGGGGAGCGAGGGCGGCACCCCTCCCCTCTCGCTGCTAGGATTATGATTGGGTGACGGTTATCCGATGAGGTGCCATGCGATGAGACAAATCCTGCTGAGCCATGGCGAAGACGGCTACTGGGTCGTCGAGTGCCCGAGCCTGCCCGGCTGCGTCAGCCAGGGCAAGTCGCGCGAGGAAGCGATCGACAATGCCAGAGAGGCCATCCAAGCCTACGTCGACGCGCTGGCAGCCGATGGACTACCGGTGCCTGAAGAACGGTTCGACGCGATGCTGATTGCGGTATGAGCAAGCTGCCGCGCATCTCCGGACGAGACTGCATCCGGGCTTTGACCAGGATCGGTTTCGAGGAGAAGCGCCAACAGGGCAGCCACGTCGTGCTCCGCCGAGACAACCCTTCGCGCAACTGGTCGTGCCGGATCACAAAGAACTTGACCGCGGCACGCTACGCACGATCATCCGCCAGGCGGACTTGAGCGTGGAGGATTTCAGACGGTTGCTATGAGAGCGGCTGCGCGACCGGGGGCCGAATGTCGGGCGTCCCCTCGTACCGGTCCCACTTTCCGCACATCGCGGTAGTGATTTCGGCGAATTTCCCGGTGCCGTTCTGGCGCTGCTGGATGCGCCAGGCAAACCCAGCAGACCATTAATGGCGCGAATGAGGCGCAAGGCCGCCTGGGAACGCTGATACGGGTTGGCCGGTGAACGCCTCGACTGGGCGCGTTTCTACTCCCGAGCGCTTGCGGTCACACCACGACCTCACAGACTTCCACAACGGCAGGCATGTTTCGCTGGATGAGTGGCTGCGCAGTCGCGCTCTGGCCAGCGAAGGTCTGTCGGCACGGACCTACGTCGTTTGCGCCGGCTATACTCCGAACCGTGTCGTGGCGTATTACGCCATTTCCACCGCCATGGAGCAGCGCATCGCCCTGCCGAAAGCCAGGCTCCGGCGGGGAATGCCCGAGCAGGTGCCGTTGCTGTTGATTGGCCGCCTGGCGATTGACGAGGAGGCCGCCAGCTTCTATCAGCATCACGGCTTTTCCGTGTCCCCGCTCGGCGAACGGATCATGCTGATGCCGATCGAGACGGTGCGCGCGCTGCTCAGGTGAGTCGCCTGGACTATCCTCATGAAAACGCCCCGGCCGGGAGCGAGGCGCCGCGGATCAGGAATCACGCAGTGCCGGCAGGACGCGTTCGCGCAGCAGGCGCAAGGTTTCGCGACCGATCGACGGATCGATCCCGGCGAGCAATGGGTGCACGTACAACTGTCCCTCGGGTCCGAGCACGCGCGCCAGTTCGATACACTGCGCCGGCGTCAACACCTGGTACAAGCCGGCCGCCCGCAATGCATCGGCGCTGTCGCAATGCCCGTAGGGGCCCGCAATCCCGCCTTCGCGGTACCACCGCGCGTAGCAGTTGGTCTCGTGCAGCGCGTGCGCGGCGATGCGCCCCCAGGTCGCGTCGGGATCCTCGCTGACGAAGATCGCAAGCGGGCCGAACACGGGTTCCGGTCCGGCGTCCTTGCCGAGTTCGCGGCACGCTCGTGCATAGGTGTCCCAGAGCCCCATCACGCCAGGCACGAAGCCGTCGCCGCAGCGCGCGGCACGACGCGCAGCCAGCGCGGTGGCGCCACCGAGCAGCAGCGGCGGTCCGCCCGGCTGCCACGGGCGCGGCGTGACCTGCACCGTCGTGCCTCGGCAGGCGAACGGTTCGCCGCGCCACGCCTGGCGCAGCAGCGCGATCCCGTCCTCGAGCAGCCGGCCGCGCGCGGCGTGGTTCCGGCCGAACATTGCGAACTCCTGCGGCAGGAAGCCGGCCACCAGCACCAGATCGAGGCGACCCTCGGCAATGCGATCGAGCACCGCGGCATCCTCGGCGATACGCAGCGGATCGTGCAATGGCAGGATCAGCGCCGAGACGCGCAGCCGCATGCGGCGCGTAACTGCCGCGACTGCGGCACCGTAGACCAGCGGCGCAGGCAGGTAGCCGTCGGCTGCGCCGTGATGCTCCGACAGCATGCAGTGGTCGAAGCCGAGCGCGTCGGCCTCCGCCGCCATGTCGAGGCCGGTGCGGTAGAGCTGCGGGTTCTCGCCTGCGAATGAAGGCGAGCGCAGGTCGAGGCGCAGGATCCAGCGACCCATGAGCTCAGGCCGCTACCGTGCCGCCGTCGACCGACAGCAGCGCGCCGTTCACGAACTCGGCCTCCGCAGACGCGGCGAAGCAGATCATGCTCGCGATGTGCTCGGGCATCGCGTAATCCGGCCGGAGTGACAGGCGTGCGATCAGCTCCGGGTCGGCACCGGCGGGAACCACGAACGCCTGCAGGAACGGGGTGGCGGTGCCGCCCGGGCAGACGGCGTTCACACGCAGGCCCTGCCGGCCAAACTCGACGGCCATCGATTTCGTGAGCCCGACCAACGCGTGCTTCGACGCGGTGTACGCAGCCATGTAGGCCTGACCCATCAGCCCGGCGGTCGAGGCCACGTTCACGATCGTGCCGCGGCGCGCGAGCAGGTGCGGCAGCGCGGCCTGGCTCAGGTAGAACGGCCCGTGCACGTTCACGGCGAACATGCGCTGCCAGCCCTCGGGAGTCTCGTCGGCAAGGGCCTTCAGGCCGCCGAAGCCGGCGATGTTGCACAGGATGTCGAGTCCGCCAAACGCGGCCACGGTTTCCGCGACCAGCGCGCGGCAACGGGCCGGGTCGCCGATGTCAACGGCTGCAGCCTGTGCCGCGCCGCCCGCGGCGCGGATCGACCCGGCGGCGGCGTGGGCCCCGGCGCCATCGATGTCAGCGCAGAGCACGCGTGCGCCCTCAGCGCCCATGCGCAGCGCAGTGGCACGCCCGATTCCGGATGCCGCGCCGGTGATGAGTGCAACCCTTGACTCGAAACGCCGTGTCATAGCATGGTCCCCACCGGCGCCGGGACGATCCGGTACGCCATCGTAGCGCGCGCGGTGCTCGATCTCGAGTACGCTCCGGGCGCTGATTGCGGACTGCCCGGCCGGGTCGTGCTGAAGACGGTGCTCGTTCGTCCGGGTGCGCCGAGTGCGATGTACCAGAATGAGGTGCGCTTCTATCAGCAGCTGCGTCTGGAGCTCGGGATCGAGACCCCGCGCGTCTTCGCCAGCATCTTCGATGAGCGAGCCGCGGATGCGAAGCGTGCTGGACCAGCTCGCGCGGCTCCATGCCAGGTTCTGGAACAGCCCGCGGTTCGCGCAGGACCTCGACTGGCTGTGGACTCCCGTATCGGGTGGGTTCCACGATTTCCTGCTGGGGCCGGGCGGTGAGTTCCTTCGGGATCAGGTGCATCGAAGCGAGTACAAGCAGAGCCTGCTCGCACGGCTGGGCCGCACGTTCGACGAGGCATGGCACACTCTGTGGAACGCGCAGCGGATCCTCGCGTCGGGCCCCACCACGCTGCTGCACGGCGATGCGCATGTCGGCAACTCCTATCTGCTGCCCGGCGATCGCATGGGCCTGTTGGACTGGCAGCTCATGCTCCGTGGCCGGTGGTCCCATGACGTCACGTACATCCTGATCACGGCCCTCGACACTGAGCCCCGGCGATGCATGGCGGCTGTATCGCCAGACCTCAATCTGGGGCTTCCTGATCGGCTGGATGATCACGCCCTTCGACAACTACGGGGAGCCGATCAGTCGTGCTAATCTCGAACGCCTGACTGCCGCGCTCGAGGATCTGGACACGTTCGCGGCGCTGGAACGCGGCGCTCGCCAGTAGCCGGCCATACGGCGAGGGAGACACGATGCCGACTGTACCTGCAGGCCTGCCTGAACAAGGCATGGCGGCTGACCAGATCTACCAGGAACTCGACCGGCGCCGGATCGACCCGATCCGCGGGCACTGGAGCCAGTCGTTCCGCGGCCCGCCCGACGTGCAGGAAGTCGGGCGTACCGCCTTCGTGCGCTTCATGGCCGACAACGGCATCTTCTCGGTGCGCCTGCCGTACATGCAGCAGGTCGAGCAGGAAGTCATCGCCATGTGCGTCAGCCTCTTCCACCCGCAGCCGGACTCGACCGGCAACTTCACCAGCGGCGGCTCGGAGAGCAATTACAGCGCTCTGCATGCAATCCGCGAGTGGGCTCTGGAGCACCGGCCGCAGGTGCGGCGCCCGACAGTCGTCGCGCCGTATTCGGCCCACGGCACCTTCACCAAGGGCTGCCATTACTTCGGACTCGAGCTGATCCGCACGCCGCTCGGCCGGGACTACCGCGCGGACGTCGCCGCGATGGCCGCCGCGATCACTCCGGACACCGTGGCACTGGTCGGTTCGGCGCCGTGCTGGCCCTACGGATTGTTCGATCCGCTGCCGGCGATCTCCGCGCTGGCTTCGCAACACGGACTGTGGATGCACGTGGATGCCTGCGTCGGTGGCTACCTGTCGCCGTTCGCGGAGCAGCTCGGAGTGCCGCTGCCGGAATGGGACTTCCGCCTGCCGGCGGTGCAGTCGA
>SCUD01000149.1 GCA_004297335.1 Gammaproteobacteria bacterium | reverse complement strand
GTCAGCCCGCTCATCCGGATCGCATCGGCCATCGCCACGGCGGCGTAGGCAGCGGCATCGCCCATGAACCGCAGGTCACGGCGGTCGATCAGCGCCGGCAGGTCGATCACCGGAACCCCGGCGACCTGGCTGCGCAGGCCGTATTCGGCGTACGAGGCCACCCGGCGGATTCCGGAACGACCCGTAGCGAGAGCCGCGGAGACGCTCGCGGCATCGTTGCCGAGGCACGAGGTGATGCCCATGCCGGTGATGACGACTCTGCGCATGCTCACTCCGGAAATCCCTGCAGCGAATCGAACAGGCCAACCCGCAGATCTTCCGCCGAGTAGATCGTACGCCCATCCACGGCCAGCGTCCCGTCGGCGACGCCCATGATCAGCTTGCGGGCGATGACCCGGCGGATGTTCAGTTCGTAGGTGACGAGCCTGGCCTGCGGCAGCACCTGGCCGAAGAAGCGCACCGAGCCAACGCCGAGCGCACGGCCGCGGCCCTTGTGGCCGCTCCAGGCCAGGAAGAAGCCGACCAGCTGCCACATCGCGTCGAGGCCGAGGCACCCCGGCATCACCGGGTCCCCTTCGAAATGACAGCCGAAGAACCACAGCGCGGGCTGGATGTCGAGCTCGGCACGGACCAGGCCGCGGCCGTGGGTGCCGCCGGCATCGGTGATCCGGGTGATGCGGTCGAACATCAGCATCGGTGGCTTCGGCAGGCGCGCCGTGTCCATGCCGAAGACCACTCCCTGGCCGCAGGCGAGCACTTCGTCGCGGTTGTACGATTCCTGTCTCATGCGGCGGTCCCTGCTCGCGAAAAAAAGGATTAGATCCGGACCGGGCGGCCTGACTTTTGATCCAGGTCAAAAAGTGGGCCGGCCGGTCGGCAACGATGGCTTACTGCAGCACCAGGTGCCGGCCCCGCAGATGGATTCGATTGGCTTCGCGCAACTGGCGCAAGGTCCGGCTGATGGTCTCGATGCGCAGGTCCAGGTAGCTCGCGATATCCGTGCGGCTCATGCTGAGCCACAGATGCCGGCCGTCGAGGCCGCGCCGTTCGAGGCGCACCGACAGGTCGCCGATGAATCCCTCGACGCGCTGCCACACCGCGCCGCGCGTGTGTTCGGGCCGGTTCCAGGCTTCCGTGACCGCGCCGCTCAGCAGCTGCAGCATCGAGCGGGCGAGCTCCGGCATTTCCGTGAGCCAGCCCTGCAGACGTGCCACCGGCAGCTCGCACAGGGCGGAGGGCTCGAGCGCGATCACATCGCCGGAATGACGGCCGGCAGCGAGCGACTCGAGTCCGACCACGTCACCGGGCAGGTGAAACGCGACGACGCGCTCCTCGCCGTCGGGACTGATGCGCACGGTCTTCAACGTACCCTGGCGCACGCCATAGAGCGCGCGGGCCGGACGGCCGGCGCGAAACAGGTAGGCGGCCGCCGGCAGGCGCTGCGCACAGCTGGCGCGGCGGTCGCGGGTTCCTGGGCCGGGGCTGGCTGGCGGCCGCTGGGAGCGGCAGATCGCCCACAGGTCGCAGGCTTCGCAGGCGATGGCGCAGGAGGTGGTCAGGGCGCCAGGCAGTGCAGCACGAGAGGCATTGCTCATCGGAGATTCCGGCGTTGAAGGCCGCCCACGGTATACCGCAAGCCACGGCGCCACAACAATAATTTCGGTTGCAACCGCCCGGAACCGGAGCGGGGGAACTGGCTCAGGCGAAGCTCAATACCGTGGCATCCGGCGGGTCCGCATAGAGCCCTGCAAGCTCGGCCTGGCGCCGCTGCCGGGCGGCTGCCTGGTTCACGGTGCCCTTGTCGGAAACCTCGCCAAGCTCGAGGCTAGGCGGCTGGCGAAGAAACGCCATCCGGGCGACTCGCTGGCTTGCGCCGGGATGGGCGCGGTTGTGCGCCTCGATCGCCGCCCGAAGCCGGGCCTGCAGCTCAGGGTGGGCCGCCAGCAGTGCCGGATCGTCGGGTGCACCGGGACCGATCGCCTGGCGACAGGCTTCGGGCCGCAGCCAGGCCAGGACCGCGACATAGTCGCGGCCCTCGCCGCAGACCAGCAGTTCGGCGAGCAGCGGGTCGGTAGCCTGCAGCAACTCGGCGCGCAGATTGCCGGCGGCGACCCAGGCTCCGGTCGCGAGCTTGAATTCCTCGGCGAGGCGGCCGGCGAAGGCGAGGCCCTGCTGCAGGTCCGCCGGGTCGTGGAAGCGCGCAGTATCGCGGATCTGCAGGTAGCCTTCAGCATCGAAGAGGCTGGCATTCTGCTCCGGCGCCCCGAGATAGCCCGGCGTGATCATCGGGCCCCGCAGGCGCAGCTCATGGCGGCCGTCCTCGAGCGGCACCAGCTTCAGCTGCAGTCCGGGCATCGGCAGCCCGATTCCAACGCGTTCGGTCGGGAACCAGATCGACATGCAGCCGGAGGTCGTCTCGGTGGCACCGTAGCCGGTCGTGCAGAAAATGCGCCGACCGATCGTGTCCACTGCCAGGTGCTGCAGGCGTTCGTACAGTGCCTGGGGCAGGCCGGCGCCGCCGTAGAGCATCAACCGCAGGCGGCTGAAGAAGGTCCTGCGCAGCGGTGCCTCGACGGCGAGGGCGTCGGCCAGCATCGCGAAACCGAGCGGAACATTCGTGTAGAACTGAACCGGCATCTCCCGCAGGTTCGCGAGTGTCTGCTCGAACAGACCCGGCAGCGGCCGGCCACCGTCGATGTAGAGCGTGCCACCGCAGCTGAGCACGCCCATCTGGTTGAACGTACCGGCAACGTGGCTCCAGGGCAGCCAGTCCAGCATCACTTGGTCCCAGCCAGCCGTTTTCGCCAGGATCTGGCGACCCTGTGCGAGATTGGCGCCGATCATGCGCTGGGTGTGGATCACCGCGCGCGGCGGTCCGGTCGAGCCCGAGCTCAGCATGTAGCAGCAGGGCTCGTCGGGGTCGATCGCGGCAATCGAGGCGGCCACGCGCTGGTCGGGCCTGGAATCCAGGACCTCGCGCAGCGGGATGGCTGGCCCGCCGAGCCGTGCCGGCTCGTCGCTCACGACCAGCGCATCCACCGGCCCCAGGCCGGCGAGCGCGCGCGCATACAGGCGGGCCTGCTCGGCGAAGATCACCGCCGGGCGCGTCAGTCGGATGGCCTCGCGCAGCCGCCCGGGATCGGTCCCGATCGTGTAACTGGCGCTGAGCGGGCACACCGGTATCCGTGCGGCCATCGCGCCGAACTTCACCATCGCGTGTCGGATCGAGTTGCCGGACAGGATCAGCACCGAGCGGTCGCGCGTGATGCCCCGTTCCAGCAACCACTGCGCCACCGCATCGGCACCGGATTTCATCTGCGCGTAGCTGCAGTGACTCCATGCCGCACCCGGTGCCGGGCGCTCGGCGAGATAGCCGCGATCCGGAATGGCCGCAGCCTGGGCAGCCAGCTCCAGCGGAATACTGGGTCGGAAGTCCTGCAGCGGCAACACCGGCTCGAGGCAGATGACACCATCGCCACGGCGATCGATGCGCATCTGCGCGGGCGGGAACGAGACCTCGCGGAACGGTGGCCAGTCCGGGCCGTCGCTCACGGCGCCATGACGCCACACAACGGTGCCGGCCAGTCCAGTCGCGCCTGCGCAGCGATCGCCTCGTCGAGCCAGCGCGCGGCCCCGTCCGGCAGGGGCATGGTCCGCCGCGCCGCGAGGTCGGCGGCCGAGGAGATGAATTCCAGCGTGCTCGCGAGCTGCCGGCGCGTGTGGTTGACGATGAACATCACACCATGGAAGCGCTTGGCGCTGCGGCCAACGACGCGCAGGTGCGCACTGACCTGGTCGCCGACGTGCAGCTCGGCGAGGTAGGCGATGTGGTGCTCCAGGTCGAACAGGCCCTGTCCGCCGTCGCCTTCCAGGCCGACCAGCCCGAGCACCGGGAGCAGGGGCCTGCTCGCCTCGTCGTAGATCTCGAGGTAATGGCGGACGTTCACATGGCCGTTCATGTCCTGCCAGCCTGGCGGGACCGTCCGGATCGTCAGCGATGGCAGCTGCAGTACCTGGGCGACGGTCGGGAAGGCGCGTGGCATGACGGGGGCGGTCCGCTCAGATCGCGTAGAAAAGCACCGCGATGAAGTGGCAGCCCGTACCCGCGAGTACGAACAGGTGCCAGACCAGATGGCTGAAACGCAGGCTCTTCTGGATGTAGAAGGCGACGCCTGCCGTATAGGCGACGCCGCCCGCGAGCAGCCACAGCAGGCCGGCCAGCGGCAGGCTCTCCCACAGGGGCTTCGCGGCGATCAGCGCGAGCCAGCCCATGCCGACGTAAATGGCCGTGGACACACCGTGCCAGCGGATGCCGGCGACCATCTTCATCAGGACACCGGCGATCGCCAGGCCCCAGATCACGCCGAACAGCGACCAGCCCCAGCCGCCCTGCAGCACGCCGAGCGTGAAGGGCGTATAGGTGCCGGCGATCAGCAGGTAGATTGCCGCGTGGTCCAGCACGTGGAACAGATGCTTGGCCCGCCCCTCGGGCAGCGCATGATAGATGGTCGAGGCGAGGTACAGGACCGCCATTGCCGCGGCGAAGACCGTCACCGCGATGACGTCCGCCAGCGTGCCCCGACGAGTGGCCGCGACGATCAGCAGCGGTGCGCCAGCGACCGCGAGCAGGAAGCCAAGACCATGGCTGATGCTGTTCGCGGCTTCCTCGGCGCGGGTCTGCCCGCGCACGGTCTTTTTCATAACGGCCATGAGTCCGTATTCTAAGGCAGCTGGCGGCGTCAATGGCTGAAAATCGCGGGTCGCTGTGTCAGAATCGACGGCGCGGACAGATCAGCCGCGACCGTTGGGGGGCGGTCGCAGGACCGGGATGCCGCAGTGAGCGAGCCGCTGAGGGATTCCATGTACCAGATCGTCCGCCGCGAGCAGTTTTCCGACCAGACCTTCCTGTGGCAGGTGGCCGCGCCGGATGTCGCGAAGGCCGCCCAGCCCGGCCATTTCGTGATGCTGCGCCTCGACGAGGACGGCGAGCGCATCCCGTTGACGGTGGCGGATTACGACCGCGAGGTCGGCACGGTGACGGTCGTGGTGCAGGCGCTCGGCAAGACCACGCGCGAGATGCGCGATGCCTATCATGAGGGCGATGGCTTCGCGGACTTCGTCGGTCCGCTCGGCTTGCCCCAGCACATCGAGAAAGTCGGGCATGTCGTGCTGGTGGGTGGCGGACTTGGCGTCGCGCCGGTCTATCCGCAGCTGCGCGCGTTCAAGCAGGCCGGCAACCGGACCACCTGCATCGTCGGCTTCCGCAATGCCGAACGCATCTTCTGGGCGGAAAAGCTGCGGGCCTACAGCGACGAGCTGATCCTGTGCACCGACGACGGCAGCGCCGGGCGCCCGGGTTTCGTCAACGCCGCGCTGCAGGAGCTGCTCGAGCGCGAGAAGCCGGACCTGGTCGTCGCGATCGGTCCGATGCCGATGATGCAGGCCTGCGCCGAGACCTCGCGGCCGTTCGGCGTGAAGACGATGGTCTCGCTCAACACGATCATGGTCGACGGCACCGGCATGTGCGGCTCGTGCCGGGTTACGGTCGGCGGCGAGGTGCGCTTCGCCTGCGTGGATGGGCCGGATTTCGACGCCCACCAGGTGGATTTCCGCGAGCTCAATGCCCGCCAGAAGCGCTTCAAGGCGCAGGAGGGCCAGGCCAACGAGGACTTCGACCACGTCTGCAGCCTGGAACAGAAGCTGCTGATCGAGGGCAAGCGCACCTACAAGAAGTATTCGGCGCTCGAGCGCCGGCAGGTGCCGATGCCGGAGCGCGAGGCCGCCGAGCGGGCCTGCAGTTTCGACGAAGTCAACCTGGGCTATGGCTGGACCGAGGCACTGCGCGAGGCCGAGCGCTGCATCCAGTGCCACAAGCCGATCTGCATCGAGGGCTGCCCGGTACGGATCGACATACCGCGCTTCATCCGCCACCTGCTGGTGCGCGATCTCGACGCGGCGGTGGATGCGATTCACGATTCGAGCCCGTTTCCTTCGATCTGCGGCCGGGTCTGCCCGCAGGAAAGCCAGTGCGAGGCCCAGTGCCGCCTCGTGCATGCCAAGCTCGAGCCGGTCGCGATCGGTCGCCTCGAGCGTTTTGTCGGCGACCACGCGCGGGCGCGGCCGGTCGTGCCGCCGGAGGGAGCGGGCCGGCTCGGCCGGGTGGCCGTCGTCGGCTCCGGTCCGGGTGGACTCGCCGCAGCGGCGGATCTGGTGCGCTACGGTGCGGAGGTCACGGTGTTCGAGGCCCTGCATGTCGTCGGTGGCGTGCTGCAGTACGGCATTCCGTCCTTCCGCCTGCCGCGCGACATCATCGCGCGCGAGGTGCAGCAGCTGCGGGACATGGGCGTGCGTTTCGAGACGAACAAGGTCATCGGCAAGACCTTCACGATCCCGCAGCTGACCGGCGACATGGCTTTCGACGCGGTGTTCGTCGCGGCCGGTGCCGGTGCGCCGGCCTTCCTCGGCATCCCGGGCGAGTTCGCCGGCCAGGTCTATTCGGCCAACGAATTCCTGACCCGGGTAAACCTGATGGGCGGGGATCGTTTCCCGTACCAGTCGACGCCGATCGGCAGCGGTGACCGGGTCATCGTCATCGGTGCGGGCAACACCGCGATGGACTGCCTGCGCGTGGCGAAGCGCCTGGGCGCAAGCCAGGTACGCTGCGTGTACCGGCGCTCCGAGGCGGAGGCGCCGGCGCGGGTCGAGGAACTGCGGCATGCGAAGGAGGAGGGCATCGAGTTCTGCTTCCTGCATGCGCCGGTCGAAATCCTGCTCAATGACCATGGCGACGTGCGCGGCTTGCGCGCGCAGCAGATGATGCTCGGCGACCCGGATGCGCGCGGCCGGCGCAGCCCGGTGCCGCTCGATGTCTTCGTCGAGTGGGACTGCGACACCGTGATCTATGCGCTTGGTACCCGCGCCAATCCGATCATCGGACAGGCGACGCGCGGCCTGGCACTCGACCGGCGCGGGTACATCGTCGCCGATGAGGCGACGCAGTCCACCAACCTGCCCGGGGTCTTTGCCGGTGGCGACATTGTCACCGGTGGCGCGACGGTGATCCTGGCGATGGCGGCGGGCCGGCGCGGGGCGCGGGCGATCGGTGCCTGGCTCGCCGGTGGCAAGGCCGCGTGGCCGGTCACGACGGCTGAGGTCGAGGGTTTCGGCCAGCCATTTGCCTCCGCCGCGCAGGCCTGAGCGAAGGAGTCCCCATGCAGTGTCCCAAGTGCCACCAGCCGCTCGCTGACGAGGACGACGAGCCCTACATCTGCTGCGCCGGTGCGCCGATCGAGTGGCAGTGCCAGCAGTGCGGCAAGGTCAGCGAGGGTTTTGCCTTTCCCTACGGTCGCTGCGGCCAGTGTGGTGGCAGGCTCGCGCTGCGGTCGTCGGAGCCCGCCGGCCCGGCGGACGGTTCGCTGACCGCGGTGCGCATGGCCTTCGAGATCGAGCTCGGCGGGCGCGCGTTCTACCAGCGCGCGGCAGCCGACAGCCCGGACGAGGAGATGCGCAGCCTGTTTGGCCGCCTGGCGGTAATGGAGGGCGAGCACATGGAGACGCTGTCGCGTCGTTACCATGTCGAAGTGCCCGAGCCGTCGGCCGAGTTTCGCATCGAACTCGCAGCGATCTTCGCCTCGGTCGAGAACAGGCCGCAGGATCCGGCCAACCTGTTCCTGATCGCGATGGCGCTCGAGAAGCGCGCCGCGGACTTCTTCGCCGAGCGCGCGGGTCGGGCGCCGGAAGAGTCGGTCGAGCGACGCCTGTATCAGGAGCTCGCCGCCGAGGAGCGCGAGCATGCGGCGCTGCTGGCGACGGAATACAAGCGCTGGCGTGCCGGCAAGCCCGGGCTGTTCAGCGGCGATCCGCTGGTCACGGCCGTGCGCGCCGCGGCACCCGAAGGGACGCCGGTGCCGCTGTGTAATGCGGCGGCACTGCTGCTGACCGGGCAGGAGGACGCCCGCACGGCGTTGGTCTGTGCTGACCGGCAGATCACCTATGGCGAACTGCGCGAGCAGGTCGCGCGGGCCGCCGGTGTCTGGCAGGCGCATGGCATCGGCTTTGGTGACCGCGTGGCGATCCGGTTGCCTGACGGGATCGACTGGGTCGTGGCCTGGCTCGGGGCCATCTGGTCCGGGGCCATCGCGGTAGGAATCAACCCACGCATCCCGGCGGCCGACTGGGCCTACATCCTGGACGAGGCCGGATTCGGGCTCATCATTGCGGAGTCTTCCAGCGACACGCCGGCGCCGTGGACCAGCCGGGTGCTGACACTGGAGGACTGGCGGCGCGAGCTGCGGTCGGCGGCCCGGGTCACGGCGCGGATGGTGGAGGAAGACCAGGCCGCCTTCTGGACCCATTCGTCGGGAACTTCCGGCAAGCCCAAGGCGGTCGTGCATGCGCATCGGGCGCTGCGGGCGATCGAGCGGATCGGGCGGGAACGTCTCGGCATCACTGCGGACGATCGCCTGCTCGCGACCTCGCGCCTGTTCTTTTCCTATCCGCTGGCCAACAGCCTGTTCGCCGGCCTGAAGCTGGGCGCCACCGTGATTCTCGATCCGCAGTGGCCCACCGCGGCGACCGTCGCGGCGACCGTGGCCGCGACGCAACCGACCGTGCTGTTCAGCGTGCCGTCGCTGTACCGCAACTTGCTGCAGGAAGGCCTTGCGCCGACGCTGGTGCAGGCGGGTGTGGGCCGCTGCGTATCGGCCGGCGAGGCGCTGCCGGCGAGCCTGCGCGCGGCCTGGCGCGAGCACACCGGCCTCGGGATCATCGACGGTTTCGGTGCCTCGGAAACCCTGGTCCTGGTGCTTACGGGACTGGCCGGGGAGAATGGCCTGCGACCCTCACCCGGGGTCGAGGTGAAACCACTCGACGAGGCTGCGGCCGGCGCCGGAGCCCCGACCCGCCTGCTGTTCCGTGCACCGACGCTCGCTCTCGGCTATCTCGACCGTCCGGCGGCCCAGAGCGACAGCTTCCGCGGTGGTGCCTTCTGTCCGGCGGACCTGTTCATTGCCACCGGCGATGGTGGCTGGCGCTTTGCCGGTCGCGAGGACTCGCTGGTCAAGATCAGCGGGCGCTGGGTCAACCTGGTGGAACTCGAGGAGCGATTTGCCGGTGCATCCGGGGAGCTGCGGGAACTGGCGGCCGCCGCGGTACCGGATGGCGACGGCATTGATGGCGTGGCGTTGTTCTATGTGGCCGATGCGGGTGCGGAAGCGGCCGTCGAGCGGGCCCTGGTCGAACGCAGTGCCGGCCTGCCGCCACACCAGCGCCCGCGCTGGTACCACCCGATCGACGCGCTGCCGCGCACGGCCACGGGCAAGCTGTTGCGCCGGCGGTTGGCGGAACTGCGCCGCTGATTCCAGACCGGCCTTGACACGGCGCCCGTTTGCTCCTGTAATTACATCGAACGATCGTTCCAATTGCCGTGGCGGGGTGAGCATTGGCCGAGGCGGTGGCAGCGCGCAAGCGCAAGGTGACCAAGCGGGGCGCGACGCGGCGCCAGCTGCTGGAGGTCGCCGGCCGCCTGTTTGACGTGAAGGGCTACACCGGCACCTCGATCCGTGACATCGCCAGCGCGATGGACACGAGCATCTCGAACATCTATCACTACTTCGGCAGCAAGGAGGGTCTCTGGAACGAGATCCACCGCAATTCGGTACGCCAGCTGCCGGTGCGGCTGCGCGAGGCGGTTGCCGCGGAGACCGATCCGGTGCTGCAGCTGCGGCGGTTGCTGCGGGTGCACCTGGAACTGGCTGACCAGTTCCAGCGGGAGTCGCGGATCTTCTTCGTCAATGCCGATCAGGTCGATGCGACCCGCAACAGCCGCCAGCGACAGATCCAGCGCGAGGTGCTGGATGTCTATCTCGAGGTGCTGCAGCGCCTGCGCAAGCAGGGCCGGGTGCGGATGCGGCACCCGCAGATTGCCGCATTCAATATCCTCGGCCTGCTGAACTGGATGCTGCGCTGGTATCGCCCGGAGGGCAAGCTGAGTGCCGCCGAGGTCCATCGCGAGATCATCAGCTTCGCGCTGCGCGGCATCGGCATACCGGACTAGTTCCAGGGGAGCGGTGTTTTCGGCATGGCTTACACGATCGACATCGATACCGGCGGTACCTTTACCGACTGTTTCCTGCATGGCGGCGGCGAGCTGCGCACGGTCAAGGTGCCGACGACGCCGCATGACCTGACGGTCTGCCTGCAGAACAGCATCCGTGCCGGCGCGCAGGCCTGGGGGCTGCCGGTCGAGGACCTGCTGAACGACACGGCGATCATCCGCTTCTCCAGCACGATCGGTACCAATACGATCATCCAGCGGGACGGCGCCAAGCTCGGCCTGCTGGTGACCCGCGGTTCCGAGTCGCTGGCGCCCTGCGTCGACGCCGCCGGCCGGCCGCCGCTGGTGGCTCCGGCGATGGTGGTCGGACTCGACGAAGCGGTGGCGGAGGACGGCCGCGTGGAGCGCACACCGGATCCGGCCGCAGTGCTCGAGGCCGCGCAGATGCTGATCGACAGCGGCGCGCGCTGCCTGGTCGTCGCGCTGGACCATGCCGATTGCCAGCCGGCCAACGAGCGCCTGGTGCGCGAGGCCATCAAGCGCGAGTATCCGCGCGACTACCTGGGCTCCGTGCCGGTATTCCTGTCCTCCGACCTGACGACGCGGCCCGGCTATGAACTGCGTCTCAATGCCGCGGTGCTCAACGCCTATATTCACGGCCGGCATGCACGCCTGTTGTACAAGGCGGGCGAGGACCTGCGCCGGCTTGGCTACCGGGGCACGCTGTTCATCGGCCACAACACCGGTACGGTGGCGCGCGTGGCCAAGACCCGCGCGATCAACACCTACAATTCGGGTCCGGCCGCGGGCCTGCTCGGGGCGCGGGCGATTGGTGCCCTCCATGGCGAACGCCAGGTCATCGCCACCGACATGGGTGGCACCTCGTATGACATCGGCTGGGTCAATGAAGGCCAGCCCGGATTCTCACTCGAGCCGGACGTCGAGGGCTTTCGCTGCAACCTGCCGATGATGGCGATCCGGGCGCTCGGCGCCGGTGGAGGCTCGATCGCGCGCGTCGTGGCCGGCAGCCTGCAGGTCGGTCCCGAGTCGGCCGGCGCGGCGCCCGGGCCCGCCTGCTTTGGTCTGGGCGGCACCGAGCCGACGCTCACCGATGCCAATGTCGTGCTCGGGGTGCTCGATCCGGACTACTTCCTGGGCGGTGGTATGCGGCTCGATGCGAGCCGGGCCAGTGCCGCGATCGAGCAGCAGGTCGCCCGGCCCCTCAATCTATCCGTAACCGCGGCGGCGGCGCGGATCCGCGATGCGGTCGAGCGTGCCGTCGGCGCCGAGGTGGCGCTGGTGCGGGCCACGATGCCCGAATCCGCTGATCCGGTGATGATCGCTTACGGCGGGGCGGGAGCGCTGCATGCCTGCGCCATCGCCGCCCACGCCGGGCTGAACCGCATCGTGATCACGCCTTTTGCGGCGGTGTCATCGGCTTTTGGCTCTTCGCTGCTCGACGTGGGACACCTGTACGATCGCCGCATCCAGACGCCGCTCGGCAGCGAGGCCACCAGGGAGCGGCTGGCCGCTGCGATCGAAGAGATGCGCCATGACGCGGGCCGCGACATGCGGGGCGAGGGGTTTGCCGGAGATGCGGTCCGTTTCGAGCTGCGCCTGCACCTGCGCACAGCGGATGCGGCAGAAGTCGTGGTAACGCTGCCGGGGCTGCCCGCCGTCGATGCGGCCCTCGCGCAGGCCACGCAGGCCCTGCGGGAGCAGGGCGGCGCGAAGGTGGCAGGCGCAATGCTGGGATCCGCCGGGCTGCTGGCCAGTGCCACCGTGCCGCATTGTGAGCTGGCCGAGGTGCCGCCGGCTGCCGAGCCGGTGACTGCGGCCGCCAAGGGCAGGCGCGCCGTATGCCTCGATGAGGCCGGGGATCCACGGGAGGTGCCGGTGTTCACGCGCGAGCGGCTGGGGCGCGATCATCGGCTTGCCGGCCCCGCGATCGTCGAGTCAAGCCAGACCACGCTGTTCGTGCCGCAGGGCTGGCGGCTCGAGGTGGATCGCTTCAACCATGTCGTTCTCCACCGGGATGCCACGGGCCAGGGGTGAAACCATGAAGGTGCGCATCACGGAATATCTGGACATCGACCTCTCGACCGAGCAGTGGTGCTGCAACCGCTGCGGTCGGGCCCTGGTCAGTGCGCGCGAGAACTACAAGCATGGCTGTCTCGTGCGCGAGCGGCCGATGGAGGAAGTCCATCCGGCGGTCGTCACTGGCAGTGAATTCAGTTTCCGCTTCGACCCGGATCTTTGCCGCCTGCTCGAGTTCTGCTGCCCGGGCTGCGGCGTGCTGATCGAGAATGAATACCTGCCTCCGGGCCACCCGATCACCCACGATATCGAGCTCGACATCGATGCGCTGCAGCGGCGGCATGCGGGCGAGCGGGACGGCGGGTGAGCGTGAGCGCGGCGCGCCAGTGCTTCGAGTCCATGCTGGCTGGCCGCTGCGACGGGCGGCCGGCGTGGCTGCCGCTCGTGGACGAACTCCCGGCACGTCTCTCCCAGACCAGCTATCGCGAGCTCACCGCCGACGCCGGATTGTGGACGGCGGGGCTGGCCACCGCGGCGGAACTGCTCGGGGCCGACGCGATTGTCGCAGGCTTCGATCCGACCCTGACGGCGGAGGCCTGTGGTGCCGGGCTCGACTGGAGCAGCATGCCGGCCGGCCTCGCGCTCGCCCCCGCTGAAATCGCTGCGCAGCCGACCGCCGCGCCGCGGCAGGCGGCGCTGCTCGAGACGCTGCGCCGGCTCGGCGCGACCGCGCGTGCGCGCTTCGGCCTGGTCGCCATGCTGGCCGGGCCAGCAACCCTCGCCCGGCAGCTGTGTCCAGAGCAGCCGCTCGAGGAAGGGCTGCGGCGCATCAAGACTGCGCATATGGCGGTGGCCGAGGCCATGCTCCAGGCGCGGCCGGACCTCCTGTTGCTCGACGAGCGCATGCCGGATCCGGAGGTGGAGCCGGAGCGGGCCTGGCAGCGTACCTTCGGCACGCTGCGCAATCTCGCAGCGCACTACGACGTTCCGCTCGGGCTGCGCGTCGAGAACTGGGGTGCCGGCCAGGCCCCCTGGCTCGCCGGACTGAAACTGCAGGTGTTGCTGCTGGGAGCCGGTTCCGGCGATGCGCTGACCGTGGCCCGGGAGCTTGCCGCCGGGCCGCTGGCCGTTGGTGTGCCGGTGCCGGTCCATGGCGATGCCGGGACGGACGCGATCATCGGGGCCGTCAGCGCGGCGCGTGCGGCTGGCAGCCGGCTGTTCCTGAGTACGGCCACTGCCGTCGGTGGCCAGGGTGATCTCGCTGCGCTGCGCGGGCTCGCCGCACGGCTGCGGGCAGCTACATGAGAGGGCGAGGGTGATGATGCGCATCGGTGTCGACGTCGGCGGTACTTTTACCGATTTCTGCCTGATCGGCGGCGATGGGCGGGTCCAGCTGGCAAAGACGCCGACGACCCACTACGACCTGTCGGTCGGCTTCATGAAGGGGCTGCGACAGCTGGCGCGCGCGCAAGGCAACGATCTCGGCTCATTGCTCGGCCAGGTCGAATCGATCCGCTACTCGACCACCGTCGGCACGAATGCGTTGCTCGAGCGCACGGGTCCGAAGCTCGGGCTGATCACGACCGCGGGCTTCGAGGACACGATCTTCATCGGACGGGCGCGCGCCTGGGCCGATGGCGGGTCCGTCGAGGCCAACCGGGATCTCGCGCGCATCGTCAAGCCGGCGCCGCTGATTTCCCCGGA
>SCUD01000148.1 GCA_004297335.1 Gammaproteobacteria bacterium | reverse complement strand
CTCCCGGACCTCGGCCGGGGCCAACACGGTCCGCTATGTGCTCGAGGACCATCAGGGCAGCATCGCGGCGCTGGCCACGAGCGGCGGGTCGCTGGCGGTGAATGAGAGCTTCACGCCGTTCGGCCAGCGGCGCAGCGGCAGCACCTGGCAGTTGCCGATTTCCGGGGGCGACCAGACCACGATCGACGGCATCAGCCGCCGCGGCTACACCGGGCACAACCACCTGGGCGGGGCGCCGCTGATCCACATGAACGGGCGGATGCAGGATCCGCTGACGGGCCGGTTCCTGTCGGCTGACCCATATGTGGCCAACCCCGCCTCGACCCAGGGCTGGAACCGCTACAGCTATGTCGAGAACGACCCGGCCAGCTACACCGACCCGAGCGGGTTCGTCAGGAGCTGCGGGATCGGCTTCGCTGCCATCAGCGTGCCCACGATCGGCTATGGCTTTGGCGGCGGTGGCGCGGACGGCTATGGCGGCGGCGGATTCTCGATCGGCTACGCAACGACCTGGATACCGGTCATCAGCTGCGCCGACATCCCCGAAAGCGCCGTCCTGCCGCGGACGAATCTGGATACGCCGAGGTACAGTCCGCAGGCGGTCCAAGCCGGTCTCAAACCCCTTGTGTTCGCGGACGACCTGCCCCGACAGAACAAAGTCTACTGGGTCACGCCAGATGTCTATGAAGCAGCCTTGGGGGCTCAACGTGACGTTGCAGCCGTTGTTGCCGCCACCGGCACTTCCATCGCTGGCGGCGCGATTGCCGCACGGATCCTCAGCTCCGCGAGGGCAGCTATTGGCGGGATAGCAGCGACCGCAAGGGGGATTTCTAGGTTCCCAGGAACAAATCCCGCTAAGGCACCTGATGGGTTCGTATGGAAAGGTAAGCCCAGCTCCGTCCCAGAATCGAAGGATGGAAATTGGTACAACCCGAAAACAGGTGAGTCGTTACGGCCTGACCTCAGCCACCCTGGACCCATTGGCCCGCATTGGGACAATCGCGACGCGGCGGGAAAATGGTGGCGTGTGTTCCCTGACGGCCGGCAGGTGCCGAAATGAACGGCACGACACAAAAGCCCGCGCCGAACGATTGGCGCCGGCAGGGACAAGAGAAGTACTTGGCTCAGGTTCGACTTATCTCTCAACCATACCGACCGTATCGTTCCGGCTGGGAGCATGACCACTGCGAGTTTTGTGGAACCAAATTCTCACTGTCAGACGGGGATCTCCATAGCGGATACGCGACTGAAGATCACTATCATTGGGTATGCGCCCCGTGTTTCGAAGATTTCCGCGAGGAGTTCGGGTGGGTCGTGAATGAGTGGCCGCAAGGGGCATTCCACGGGCCGTAGGCGCTAACGTAACGACGAAGGTTCTGCGCGCCGGCCTATCCGTGAAGGATGGCGGCCAAGGACGTGCCCGGTTGGGTCCGCGGGGAGCGGCCACTGCTTGGCGAAAAGGGGCGCGACTTTGCATCGCGTATGCTCGACGATAAGTATGGTCCGGGAAACTACCCGCGCGGTCCAGGGTCGGAGTTCAGTAAGATTCAGAAATGGGCAGACCGCGCGTTCGAAGATCCGCCGGGCACATAAGCATGGCGTACGTGTTCATCGTCCAGCACGTCCATCGTCAGGCCGATGGCACCGAGGACGTAAAGATGATTGGAGCCTACTCGTCTGAGTTGGAAGCCCGAAGGGCAATCTCGCGACTGCGGAATGCTCCTGGCTTCGTGTCTTCGGTCGAGGGCTTTTCCGTTGATCGGTACGAGGTGGATAAGACGCATTGGCAGGATGGCTTCGTGACGACTTGATGCCGCAAGGGAGGGAGGCGCAGTCGGCGGGAAGATCACCAGCTACACGAAACACGGACTTGCGCAGGCAATGGGTCGAGACGGCGGCAGGGGCGTGCACCCTGAGGCGATTCTGGATGCCGTCCGTAGTCCGACGAAAGCGATCGGATCGAGCAGGCGGGAGGAATGACGAAGTACATCGGGAAGGATGCCACGGTCATGCTGAACGGCGAGGGGAAGGTCGTCATCGACTTGGGGTCGACCTCGAAATCCGGTGCCAAACCAATGAACTCGACATCGGTGACCATTCGGTTGCCGCAACTCTCGTCCGACCTTCTCCGGGAGGTGATCGAGAAGCGAGCCCCAGAGCTTCTGCCGATGCTGCGCGAGGGCTCGGAGGTCGTAATCAGGGAGGACCAGAAGAGAGACATCCAAGAACTGATTGGCGACGAGTTCTCCCAGACGGGTCTTCGAGACGACCACGAGCCCAATGACCGGGGCCTCGCTTTGGAGAAGTTGATCGATGTCTTTAGTCCCTTCAAGTAGAGCGGATCGATCACCGCCCGAGGATGGCCTATGGGATTATGGACCTATTCGCCGAACGCGTTCGGGGATACCTACGTGTGGACGGACGCGAAGGGTCAGCCTTTCAGCGCGACGTTCGACCGGCTGTCGCGGCCGCGGACCCGGCTGGAGCTCGAGGGGCCGAGCGAGTGGATCTGGGGCGCGACGCCGGCGTTGAAGAACGTCGGCCAGCTGATCGAGACCCGCAACCCGTCCTACAAGGAGCAGTACCAGTACCAGGCCAGCAGCGGAATCGGCGCCGGGCGGCAGACCGGGATCACCTTCACGGCCGAGTCGGTCGCCTACCAGGTCGACTTCGAGTACCACGCGACGCAGGGTCTTCTGGAGCAGGTCACGTATCCGCAGGGCACCGGCAGTTGCCGGGTCAAGCACCAGTATGGCTACCGGACCGGCGCTTCCTTGCGCCACCCGGATTGCCTAGAATCGATCGATGAGCAGACCCGCCATGCTGCGCGCCGCCGCCAGCAGCGACGCTGGAACCCGCCTTCGGCATCCCTATGCGCCGGGTGATCTGGCGGCGCTGGTTGCGCGCTTCGGCTCGCCGCTGCTGGTGATCGATTGCGCCATCGTACGCCGCCAGTACCGCGCGCTCGCGGCGGCGTTGCCCGGCGTCGACCTGCACTACGCGTTGAAGCCGCTGCCGGTGGCGGAGGTCGTCCGGGTGCTGGCGGAGGAGGGGGCCTGGTTCGACCTCGCGACCACTGGCGAAGTCGAGCTCGTGCGCGACGCCGGCATTCCGGCCAGGCGCTGCATCCACACGCATCCGATCAAGCGGGACGCGGACATCCGCGCGGCGCTCGATTTCGGCGTCACGACTTTCGTTGCCGACAATCCGGATGAGCTGGCCAAGCTGCACCCCTACCGTGATCGGGTCCGGCTGCTGCTGCGGCTTGCGTTCCGCAGCCCGCAGGCGACCGTGGACCTGTCACGCAAGTTTGGCTGCGACCCGGATGACACACTGGCCCTCGCGCAGCAGGCGGCCCGGTTGGGCCTGAGCGTTGCGGGACTCTCGTTCCACGTGGGTTCCCAGGTTGCGAGTCCGGAGATGTACCTGCGTGCGATCGAGACCTGCGCCGCGCTGATCCGGCAGGGCCGCGAGCGCGGCCTCGGGCCCTTCGAGGTGCTCGATATCGGTGGTGGCTTTCCGATCGACTACCTGCGGGCCGCGCCGGAGATCGGCGCGTTCTGCGGTCCGATCCGGGCGGCACTCGCGACGCTGCCGCCGGGATTGCGGGTGATCGCCGAGCCTGGCCGTTTCCTCTGCGGCCCGGCGGGTCTCGGCCTCTCGACAGTGATCGGCCGTGCCTGGCGCGGCGGTCGCTGGTGGTACTATCTCGACGATGGCCTGTATGGTTCGTTCAGCGGCCAGCTCTACGACGGCTCGCGCTATCCGGTCGAACCGGTGCTGCCGCATGCCGGGCCGCCAGAACCCTGCGTCGTTGCCGGCCCGACCTGCGACAGCATCGACGTCGTGGCCGAGGACATCCCGCTGCCGGAGCTGCAGATCGGTGACCTGGTCCTCGGGCGGCAGATGGGTGCCTACACGAGCGCAACGGCTACCGACTTCAATTTCTTCCCGCGCGCCCGGGTATTGACCGTCAACGTGGCTCCGCTCGATGACTGGCGGGACCCCAGCCAGCAACCAGCGCCGGCGCCTGCTGCGGGGCCTGCTCGCGGCCGCGGGACTGGGCTGCGGCATGCGCGTCTCAGCAGATGTCGTCGAAGTGCGACGCATCGGTCTGCTCAGCACGCATACGGGCGAGGAACTAGAACTCGATTATTTCAGCGGCGGCGCGTACCAGCCCGAGGCGCTCGCCGCGTTCGACCAGCTGCTGCGGGACCACCGGACCGGCGAGGTCGCGCCGATCGATCCGCGCCTGTTCGACCTGTTGCACAAGCTGGCCGCCGGCGCGGGCTGTGCGGCGCGCTTTGCGGTAATCTCGGGGTACCGCTCGCCGCTCACCAACGCGATGCTGAACGCGCGCAGCAGCGGTGTCGCGAGCCGCAGCCTGCACATGCAGGGACTCGCGATCGACGTGCGCCTGCCGGGTTGCCCGAGCGACCGGTTGCGCGATCTCGCGCTCGGCCGGCAGGTGGGAGGCGTGGGCTATTACCGGGCCTCGGACTTCGTCCATCTCGACGTCGGCCGGATAAGGAGCTGGAGCGGATGAGGCCCGGCGGCCTGGCCTGGCTGCCACTGTTCGGCTTGCTCGGTGGTTGCGGCGGTGCGGATTCCGCGGGCGAGGCCGCCGGCGCCGATCCGGGCGCCCGTCTCTACGCCCTGCACTGCAGCGCCTGCCACCAGCGCGACGGCCGCGGGCGGGACGGTGCGCAGCCATCGCTCATCGGCGCGCCGACCGTCGCGGGGGATCCCGAGGGGCTAATCCGCTGGCTGCTTTTCAGTGAGCGGCCGGCGACGCTGGCGCCGCGCCGCTACGCCTCGGTGATGCCGGCCTTCGGCTGGCTGTCGGACGCGGAGCTGGCGGCCATCCTGAGCCATGTGCGCAGCGCGTTCGGCAACGACTACCCGGCGGTCGCGCCCGCGATGGTCGCCGCGGCGCGGCGTCTGCAGCGCTAGCGCCGCGGCCCCGCGGCTGGGAGAATCGACAGCCGCCATCGCCGGAGCCGTACATGCCGAACGCTATCTGGCAGGCCGCCGGCCTGCTCGTGCTGTCCAACGTCTTCATGACCTTTGCGTGGTATGCGCACCTGAAGGAGCTGAATCACCGACCCTGGTACGTCGCGGCACTGGTTTCCTGGGGCATCGCGCTGGTCGAATACCTGTTCCAGGTACCGGGCAACCGGATCGGCTATACCGTGCTGAGCCTGCCGCAGCTGAAGGTGCTGCAGGAGGTCATTACGCTGCTGGTGTTCGCGCCGTTCGTGGTCCTGTACATGAAGCAGGGGCTCAAGCTCGACTACCTGTGGGCCGCGCTGTGCCTGGTCGGCGCCGTCTATTTCATCTTCCGGGAGCCCGCATGACGACTGCGATCCATCGGCTGGTCGGGGAACTGCGCGCCGGCAGCGACCTGGGATTCATCGCACGCATGAGCTCCGGCTGGGCCGTGATGAACCTGCGGCAGGTGCTGCCGGGCACCTGCCTGTTGCTGCCTGATCCGGTCGTGCCGGCGCTCAATGCGCTCGCCGGCGCCGCACGCCTGCAGTTTCTCGCCGACATGGCGACGCTCGGCGATGCTGTGCAGCAGGCCACCGATGCGGTGCGCATCAACTATGCGATCCTCGGCAACCAGGATCCGGCGCTGCATGCGCATGTGATCCCGCGTTACCGGGATGAGTTGCCGGCGCTCGCGACCAGCCATCCCTGGGCCTACGACTGGACTGTGGCTCCGACCTTCGACGTCGGGTTTCACGGCGAACTCCGCGACCGGATCCGGGCGGCGCTGGGAGGGTCGGCGTGAACGAAGGCAACGTCAGTGCGGAGCAGGCGCTCGAGCGGCTGCGGGCCGGTAACGGGCGCTTCGTGGCTGGCGTGGCCGGGGCGGGCATTCTGGCGGCGGTGACGCGCCGCTCCGAGCTTGGCGACGCGCAATGGCCCTTCGCGATCGTGCTCGGCTGCTCGGATTCGCGCGTGCCGGTGGAAATCGTCTTTGACCAGGGCGTCGGTGACCTGTTCGTGATCCGCGTGGCCGGCAACGTGGTCGCGCCGTCGCTGATCGGCAGCGTCGAGTTTGCGGCCGCCCGTTTCGGCACCCGCCTCGTCGTCGTGCTCGGCCATTCCAGTTGCGGCGCCATCCAGGCCACGCTCGAGCAGATGCGCCGCCCCGTGGACCTGCAGTCCCCGAACCTGCGCTCGATCGTCGAGCGCATCCGGCCGGGCCTCGTGGAACTCGTGGCCGGATCACCCGGGGACGAGGATGAACTCCTGCAGCAGGCGGTGCGCGCCAACATCCGCGCCTCGGTACAGCAGCTGCGCCGCGGCTCCCGGATCATCGAGTCGCTGATCGACCAGGAGGGGTTGCGGGTGGTTGGCGCTCGCTATTCGCTGGCGACCGGGGTCGTCGACTACCTCGAGGACACGCTGTGAGGCAGGCGCTCAAGCTGGGTGACGTCGCGCACTGCGCCGTTCGCCGCGGAGGTGGTCAGCGCTGCATAGGCGCGCAGTGCCGCTGACACCGCGCGCTTGCGCGCCCGTGGCTTCCAGGCATCGCCGCCCTTCGCGACCATGATTGCGCGGCGCTGCTCGAGCACGGCGTCGGTCACGGCCAGGTGAATCCGGCGATTGGGGATATCGATCTCGATCGTGTCGCCTTCCTCGACGAGGCCGATCGTGCCGCCCTCGGCCGCTTCGGGCGAGGCATGGCCGATGGAAAGGCCGGAGGTGCCGCCGGAAAACCGCCCATCGGTGATCAGCGCGCAATCCTTGCCCAGTCCCATGGACTTGAGATAGGAGGTCGGGTACAGCATCTCCTGCATGCCCGGTCCGCCGCGCGGACCTTCGTAGCGGATCACGACCACGTCGCCGGGGCGGATGCGCCCGCCGAGGATAGCCTCGACCGCCGCCTCCTGGCTGTCGAACACGCGGGCGGGCCCGCGGAATACCTGGATCTGGCCGGCCGGACCGCCGGACGATGCCGGCGCCTCGAACATGCTCGCATCGATGCCAGCGGTCTTGACGATGCAGCCGTCCGCGGCGAGATTGCCGTGCAGCACGGCGAGGCCGCCGTCCTGCGACCAGGCGTGCGCCACGTCGCGGATGCAGCCCGAGCTCCGATCGAGGTCCAGCTCCGGATAACGGCAGTCCTGCGAGAAGGCCTGCTGAGTAGGCACGCCGCCGGGGGCGGCCCGGTAGAAATCGTGCACCGCCGCGGCCTGGCTCCGCCGCAGGTCCCAGGCCGCGAGCGCCTCGCCGAGGCTCCGGCTGTGCACGGTCGGGCAATCCGCGTGGATCAGGCCCGCGCGATCGAGCTCGCCCAGGATGCTCATGACGCCACCGGCGCGGTGCACGTCCTCGATGTGGTACAGCGTCGTCGACGGTGCCACCTTGCACAGCGTGGGCACTCGGCGCGACAGGCGATCGATATCCGGCATCGTGAACGCCACGCCGGCCTCGCGCGCCGCCGCCAGCAGGTGCAGCACGGTGTTCGTGGATCCGCCCATCGCGATATCGAGGCACATCGCATTCTCGAACGCGGCCAGCGAGGCAATCGTGCGCGGGCGCGCCGTGGCATCGTCCTTTTCGTAGCAGCGCCGTGCCAGCTCGACGATTTGGCGCCCGGCGCGCAGGAACAGTTCGCGGCGGTCGGCGTGTGTTGCCAGCAGCGTGCCGTTGCCGGGCAGCGCGAGCCCCAGGGCCTCGACCAGGCAGTTCATCGAGTTGGCAGTGAACATGCCGGAGCAGGAGCCGCAGGTCGGGCAGGCCGAGCGCTCGGTGGCCATGACTTCTTCATCGGTACGGCTGCTGTCCGCGGCCTGCACCATCGCGTCGATCAGGTCCAGCTTCACGGTCTGGCCCTGCCACGTCACCTTGCCGGCCTCCATCGGCCCGCCGGAGACGAAGATCGCCGGAATATCGAGGCGCAGCGCTGCCATCAGCATGCCCGGCGTGATCTTGTCGCAGTTGGAGATGCACAGCAGTGCATCCGCGCAATGCGCATTCACCATGTACTCCACCGAATCGGCGATCAGCTCACGCGAGGGCAGCGAATACAACATGCCGTCGTGGCCCATTGCGATGCCGTCGTCGACGGCGATGGTATTGAACTCCTTGGCGACGCCACCGGCAGCCTCGATTTCGCGCGCCACCATCTGGCCGAGGTCCTTCAGGTGCACGTGCCCCGGCACGAACTGCGTGAAGGAGTTGGCGATCGCGATGATCGGCTTGCCGAAATCGGAATCCCGCATGCCGGTGGCGCGCCACAAGGCGCGCGCGCCAGCCATGTGGCGGCCGTGGGTCGTGGTCCGGGAGCGGTAGACTGGCATCGCGCTGGCCTCGTCGGGTGAGCGGCGCCGGCGACCGGAAGGGTCGCGGCCCGGCTGGCGATTATTGCACAGCGCCGCCGCCGGCCGGCGCCTGCAGCAGCGCGCTGAACAGCCCGGCATCGACGTTGCCGCCCGAGATGACCAGCGCGACGGTGCGGCCCCGCGCCAGCACGCGGCCGGCCAGCAGCGCGGCGAGCGCGACCACGCCGCCCGGCTCGATCACGAGCTTCAGGTGGCGGAACGCCCAGGCCATTGCGTGCCGTACTTCGTCATCGCTGACGGCGAGCCCGCCGGCCAGCAGCCGCTGCAGCAGCGGAAAGGTCAACCGGCCCGGCGCTGGCGCCAGCAGCGCGTCGCACAGCGACTGCCCGCCAGGTGCGTTGGCCAGCCGCTCACCGGCGAGCAGCGAGCGGCGGGTATCGTCGAAGCCGGCCGGCTCGACGCAATTCAGCTCGCAGGCCGGCAGCAGCGCCCGGGTGGCGAGCGCGACACCGCTCGCCAGGCCGCCGCCGCTGCAGGCCAGCAGCACGAGATCCGGAGCGAGGCCGAGTTCGCCGGCCTGCTCGACCAGTTCGAGGCCGACCGTCCCCTGGCCGGCGATGATCGCCGGATCGTCGTACGAGGGCACCAGCGTCGCACCGCGCCGGGCGGCGAGCTGCATGGCGATCGCCTCGCGGTCCTCGCTGTGGCGGTCGTAGGTGACGATATTGGCGCCCAGCGCGCGCGTGCCGGCGAGCTTCACCTGCGGTGCGTCGGCGGGCATCACGATCGTGGCCGGAATGTCGAGTGCCCGGGCCGCTGCCGCGACGCCCTGGGCGTGATTGCCGGACGAGAAGGCGACGACGCCGGCACGCCGCTCGGCCGGGTCGAGCTGCGCCAGGCGGTTCCAGGCGCCGCGGATCTTGAACGAGCCGGTCAGCTGCAGCGACTCGAGCTTGAGCAGCACGCGGCCGCCGGTCAGCTCATCGAGCGGCGTGCCGGCGAGCAGCGGCGTGCGCCGGGTGATGCCGGCGAGCCGCCGAGCGGCCGCCTCGATCGCGGCGAAGTCGACCATTGCTCCCGTGTCCGGCGGCATTGCGCCATCGTAATCCGTCAGTTACGGAGGAGGCAGCCGGCGCCAGCCTGTGTGCCGGCGTTTGGTTGTCACACTCGATTTCCGCATGGGATTCCGCTCTCACCCTTGCGGCGGAGCGGTGCGGGTGCTCAGTTATGGGTTTGATCAGGAGTGCGCCGCAATGCACTGAATGAATGGCAGTTTCCGTCGAACGCAATGTCGGCCGCGCCACTGGTGGAGCCCGGAGGCACGCGGCAGCGGGGCACCGAGCGGGCAGCATCCCTCCCGGCAGCAGTTGACGCTACAATTCAGTCATGGACGCAGCCATTGACGCCCGCACGGAGACTCACGACGAGTCCCTGCTCGACTGGTTCCTCGGGCTCGATCCGGAAAGACGCCTGGCCGAGCTGGAATCGCGGCTGGCGTTCTTCAACAGTGTGCAGCGAGATGACGGCGCCGAGCTTTCGCCGGATACTTGAAGTCCTCGAGCAACACGGCGTCGAGTATGTCGTGGTCGGGGGGGTCGCGGCAGTATTGCAGGGTGCGCCGGTCACGACCTTTGACATTGACGCGTTGATCAAGGTCGACTCGGCCAATATTGACCGGCTGGCGCAGGTGCTGGCGATTCTGGATGCGCGCTACCGTGAGCATCGTGATCTGCGTCCCACCCCGAGCGACCTTTCCGCGGGTGGCCATCTGTTGCTGGCGACCAATGGCGGACCGCTGGACCTGCTGGGCTTCATTGGTGGCGGCAAGCGCTACGAGGACGTTGCGGATTCCGCCCGGCGAATATCGGTGGGTGACCTGACGATCAGGGTGCTGTCCATCGAAGCCCTGATCGCGGACAAGCAGGCACTGGGCCGGGACAAGGATCTCGTGGTCGTTCGGATCCTGGAGGCGATCCTGAACCGGCAGCGAGGTAGCTGAGACCGGTGCTCCCGTGACCGACGGCATTGTGTCATCGTTGCCGGGGTGATCGTGGCGGAGGTGACTGCCGGTGGCGGAGATCAACGGTCAATGCCTGTGCGGCGCGGTGCGTTTCGCGCTGGCGCCGCCGACGCTGTTCTTCGCGCATTGCCATTGCCAGTGGTGCCGCGAGGCGCACGGCGCGGCCTTCGTCAGCTGGGTCGGTGCCGCGCTGGAGCGATTCCGGCTCCTGCCCGGCTCGGCGGAGCCGCGCTGGTACCAGTCTTCCGCCCAGAGCCGGCGCGGCTTCTGCGCTGACTGCGGCACGACGCTGTTCTTCGCCTCGGCGCTGTGTCCGGGCGAGATGCATGTGGTACGCACGGCGATCGCCGGCCCGATCGATCGGGCTCCGGACTGCCATGTGTTCTACGACCAGCGAGTCGACTGGGTCGAGCCCGGCGACGCGCTGCCGCGCTACACGGCCGATCATCCGGGCCTCGCGAAGTATCGGGCGGTACACCGCCAGCGGTAATTCAGCCCACGCCGTCGCGGAGCGTGCGGACCAGGAGCGGCAGGTCTGAGACCGGCGGGTAGCACTGCGGGCCCTGGCAGATCCAGGCGACGGTACCCGCGCCGGGCTGTTTCGCGGCCATTGCCGGGGGCAGCTCCGCGTCGGCAGGAATCGCGAAGACCATGCGTCGCGGCGCGTAGAGCGGCGCCAGCGCCGCGGCCCACTCGCTGGCCCGGGCACCGCGGATCACGATGATCTCGCCGGGCTGCAGCCATTCGTCCAGCGCGTTCAGCAGCGTGGTATGCGCCTGTGGGGCCCGTTCGAGCGATGCGCTGCCGCTGCGGAGCGTTGCCGCGGCGGCATCGAGATAACGCGACTCGCCGAGCAGCCAGCCGAGACGCGCGAGTGCCAGCGCGGCGACGCCGTTGCCGGAGGGCATGGCCTCGTCGGCGAAGCTCCGCGAGCGGCCGAGCGGCGGATCCTGGCCCTCCGCGGTGAACCAGAAGCCGCCGCGCTCGCGGTCCTGGAAGCGCTCGAGCAGCAGGTCCGCGATCGCGCGGGCGAAGTCGAGGTCGGCGCTGCGCCAGCGTGCCTGCAGCAGTTCGAGCAGCGCATCCAGCAGGAATGCATGGTCGTCGAGGTAGGCGGGAAACCTCGCGCGACCGTCCTTCCACGCGGCGAACAGCTGCCCGTCACGCCAGCAGTGCGCGCGCAGGACGTCGAGGGCCTGGGTCGCCGCCGCGATATGGCCCGGCTCGGCCAGCAGCCGGCCGCTGACGGCGAGCCCGCGGATCATCAGCGCGTTCCACGCGGTCAGGACCTTGTCATCACGGGCCGGACGCACGCGTCGCGCGCGTGCGGCGTGCAATTTCACACGAGCGGCGTCCAGCAGCGCCGCGACCGAATCGACCGTGTGGCCGCATTCCGCCGCGATGTCCTCGAGGCTGGCATGGCAGTGCAGGTGCCAGCGGCCTTCGAAGTTCGGCTCGCGATCGAGGCCCCAGCGGCGCGCCGCCACGCGATATTCCTCCGCCGTGAGCAGTGACTCGACTTCGGCGCGGTCCCAGGCGTAGAAGCGACCCTCGTGGCCTTCGGAGTCGGCATCCAGCGCCGCACAGAAGCCGCCCTCCGGCACGCGCATTTCCTCGAGCGCCCAGTCGGCGGTCTGTACGGCGATGCGGCGGAAGAACGGATCACCGGTGGCGACCGCCACCTGTGCCGCCAGGGCGAGCAGCGGTCCGTTGTCGTAGAGCATCTTCTCGAAGTGCGGGATCATCCAGTACGCATCCACGGAATAACGGCAGAACCCGCCGCCGAGCTGGTCGAACAGGCCGCCCTCGGCCATGCGCTTCAGCGTCAGCGTGGCCATGTAGAGGGCCTGCAGGTCCGGCTCGGGTGTCGCCGCGGTCGACTGCCAGTGGCGCAGCAGTCGCTCGATGCTGGTCGGATGCGGGAACTTCGGCGCGCTGCCGAAGCCGCCATAGCGGGGATCGAAGCTGGCCTCGAGCTCGCGGCGCGCCGCATCGAGCGGGGCCCGGGTCGGCAGCTCCCCCGCTGGAGGCACCAGCTCGGCAAAGACCGCCTGCAATGCCCGGTTCTGCTCGCGGACCGTGTCCCGCCGGGCCTGGTAGAACCCGGCGACGCGCTCGAGCACTTCCGTGAAGGCGGGCATGCCGTAGCGCGCTTCCTTCGGGAAATAGGTGCCGGCGAAGAACGGAGTCAGGTCGTCAGGGGCGAGGAACATCGTGAGCGGCCAGCCACCGCCGCGGTGGGTGAGCACCTGGTGGGCGATCTGGAAGTTGCGGTCGAGGTCGGGCCGCTCCTCGCGGTCAACCTTCACGTTGACGAACAGCCGGTTCATGATCGCCGCGGTCGCCGGATCCTCGAAGGATTCATGCGCCATCACGTGGCACCAGTGGCAGGCGGAATAGCCGATCGACAGCAGGATCGGACGGTCGAGATCGCGCGCCAGTTCCAGTGCCTGCGGCCCCCAGGGCTGCCAGTCCACCGGATTGGCCGCATGCTGCAGCAGATAGGGGCTGGTTTCGCCGGCCAGGCCGTTGCCTCTCATCGTGGAATCCCTGCCATGCATGTCCGCAGCGTCCTGCTCGGGTAGAATCCGGTCACTATAGCCAAAGCGTCACCAGCCTTGCCGAACCTCGCGGAACCTCCGACCCCGACCGAATCCAGACTGCCCGCGCTGTACCTCAAGCCCCACGAGGAACGGCGCCTGCTGGCCGGGCACCTGTGGGTATTCTCGAACGAGATCAACGTGGCGGTGAGCCCGCTCGCGGGCTATTCACCGGGCGAGCTGGTACAGCTGCGCTCGAGCCGTGATCGCTTCCTCGGTTATGCCTACATCAATCCGCGCACGTTGATCAGCGCCCGGCTGCTCAGCCGGGATCCGGCCTGGCCGCCCGGCCTGCCGCTGCTCCGGCGCCGCATCGAGACCGCGCTCGCGTTGCGCGAGCGGCTGTACCGCGAGCCTTTCTACCGGCTCGTCTTCGGCGAGTCGGACCTGCTGCCGGGCCTGGTCGTCGACCGCTACGGCGAGGTCCTGGTCGTGCAGCTCGGTACGGCCGGCATGGAGGCGCTGAAGGAGCTGATTCTCGAGGCGCTGGTACAGGTCATCGCGCCCCGGGCCGTGCAATGGCGCAATGATTCGCCGATCCGCGAGCTGGAGGGGCTGCCGCTCTACGTCGAGACGGCATTCGGCGAGGTTCCGGATAACGTGGTCATCCCCGAGGGCGGCGTCCGGTTCCGCGTGCCATTGGCCAGCGGCCAGAAGACTGGCTGGTACTTCGACCAGGCCGCCAACCGGGCCCTGTTTTCGCATCATGCGCGGGGCGCCCGGGTTCTCGATGTGTTCAGTTATGCGGGCAGCTTCGGCCTGCAGGCTGCGCGGGCCGGTGCGCGCGAGGTCACCTGCGTGGACGCCTCCGCCGCGGCGCTCGAGGCCGCTACGGCGACGGCAACGGCCAATGGTCTTGCGCTCGAGACGCGAAAAGGCGACGCTTTCCAGGCGCTCGAGGCGCTGCATGCGGAAGGCCGGAGATTCGATGCGATCGTGCTGGACCCACCGGCCTTCATCAAGCGCCGGAAGGACCACCCCAAGGGGCTTGCGGCCTACCGGCGCCTCAACCAGCTGGCGCTGCAGCTCATCGATCACGACGGCCTGCTGATGAGCTGTTCCTGTTCCTGGCACCTGGCTCCCGGGGAGCTCACCGACGCCGTGCAGCGCGCCAGTCGGCATCTCGGCCGCTTCGTGCAGCTGATCGCGGTCGGCGCCCAGGCCCCCGATCATCCGGTGCATCCGGCCGTGGACGAGACCCGCTACCTGCGCGCTTTCCTGTTCCGGGTGACTGACGCATGCTGATCTACCCGGAGATCGACCCGGTCGCACTGCAGCTCGGGCCGGTACGCATCCACTGGTACGGGCTGATGTACGTGCTCGGCTTCCTCGGTGGCTGGTGGCTCGCCCGGCGCCGAGCCGCTGCGCCACGTTCGACCTGGAAGCCGGCCGACGTGGACGACCTGATCTTCTTCGCGGCTGTCGGCGTGATCGCCGGTGGCCGGATCGGCTGGACCCTGGTCTACGGCTGGGCCGGTCTTGCTGCGGATCCGCTGTCGCTGTTCCGGGTCTGGGAGGGCGGCATGTCCTTTCATGGTGGCCTGGCGGGTGTGCTGATCGCACTGGCCCTGTTCGCGCACCGCCGTGGCCGCCGGTTCGCGGATGTGCTGGACTTCACGGCGCCGCTGCCGGCGATCGGCCTCGGCGCCGGACGCATCGGCAACTTCATCAATGGCGAGCTCTGGGGCAAGCCGACCGATGTGCCCTGGGGATTCCTCGTGGGTGGTGACATCCGGCATCCGACCCAGCTCTACGAGGCCGCCCTCGAAGGACTGGTACTGTTTGCCGTGCTGTGGTGGTTCACGGCGCGGCCGCGGGCGCGGCTGGCGCCGTCCGGACTGTTCCTGGTGCTCTATGCGGTGTTTCGCATCGGCATCGAGTTCCTGCGCCTGCCCGATGCGCACATCGGCTACCTGGCCTTCGGCTGGCTGACGATGGGGCAGCTGTTGTCGCTGCCGATGCTGCTCGCTGGCCTGGCGCTGCTTGCCTGGTCGGCGCAGCGCCGCGAGCCTTCCGGCAACTACGCCTGATGCAGGCCTATCTCGAGCTGATGCGGCGCGTCCGCGATACCGGCGTACGCAAGGCCGATCGCACCGGCACCGGCACCCTGTCGCTGTTCGGCGCGCAGCTGCGCTTCGATCTCGGCGCCGGGTTCCCGCTGGTGACGACCAAGCGCATCCATGTGAAATCCGTGATCCTCGAGCTGCTGTGGTTCCTGCGCGGCGAGACCAACGTCGGCTGGCTGCGCGAACGCGGCGTGACCATCTGGGACGAATGGGCCGATGACAACGGCGAACTGGGCCCGGTCTATGGCCGGCAGTGGCGCGCCTGGCGGACCGCCGAGGGCGGCAGCATTGACCAGATCTCCGCGGCCGTCCGGCAGCTGCGGGAGCATCCGGATTCCCGGCGCATCCTGGTCAGCGCCTGGAACGTCGGCGAACTGGAGCACATGGCGCTGGCACCCTGCCACGCTTTCTTCCAGTTGCACGTCGCCAATGGGCGACTGTCCTGCCAGGTCTATCAGCGCAGTGCCGACCTGTTCCTCGGCGTGCCGTTCAACGTTGCCTCCTACGCCTTGCTGACTCACCTGTTCGCCCAGCAGGCGGAGCTTGGGGTTGGCGAGCTGATCTGGACGGGCGGTGACTGCCACCTGTATCTCAATCACCTGGAGCAGGCCGACCTGCAGCTGACCCGCGCTCCCTATCCGTCGCCGCGGCTCCGGCTCCGGCGCCGGCCTGCGGACATCACTGGCTATGACTACGAGGACATCGAGATCATCGACTATGAGCACCACCCGAAAATCTCCGCCCCGGTCGCGATCTAAGGCGACGGAGCCGCCGTTCCGCGTGCGGCGTTCGAAAATCCACGGTCGCGGCGTATTCGCGACGCAACCGATCCGCGGTGGCCGGCGCATCGTCGAGTACATCGGCGAGCGCGTTTCCCATCCGGAAGCGGACCGGCGCTACGAGGACAAGGCGGCCGACGACGCCCACACCTTCCTGTTCATCGTGGACGCGAAGACCGTCGTCGATGCCGGCGTCGGTGGTAATGCGGCCCGCTACATCAATCATTCCTGTGCGCCGAACTGTGAAGCCGTCATCACCGGCGGCCGCATCTGGATCAAGTCCCTGCGCAACATCGAGCCGGGCGAGGAGCTGCACTACAACTACCGCATCGGACGCTGCAAGGACGATCCGCCGGACGCCGATGAGATCTACGGCTGCCGCTGTGGTGCCCCGCGCTGCCGGGGCACGATGCTGGTGGGGCGGAGGCGGCGGCAGCCCCGGTGAAGGCAGGATGGACGGCGTTGGTGGCGGTTGCCGACAACGGCGTCATCGGTCGCGACAATCAGTTGCCGTGGCGGTTGCCGGAGGACCTGCGGCGCTTCCGCTCGCTGACCATCGGTCACAGCGTGCTGATGGGCCGGCGCACCTTCGAGTCGCTGGGCCGGCCATTGCCTGGCCGGCGCAACCTGGTGCTGACGCGTGACCCGCTCTGGAGCGTGCCCGGGGCCGTGCCGGTGCATTCGCTCGCCGAGGCCAGCGCCGCGACCGGCCCGGATGACCGGCTGTTCGTCATCGGCGGCGCCGGGGTCTATGCGCTGTGCTGGGAGTGGGTCACGCGGATCGAGCTCACGGAGGTTCATGCGGCGATTCCCGGGGATACCATGCTCCGCGGCCTTGATCGCAGCGACTGGCTCGAGGTCGCCCGCGAGCGGCACCCGGCCGATGAGCGGCATGGGTATCCGTTCAGCTTCGTGACGCTGCTGCGGCGGGAACCGCTCGCAGTGCCCCCGGTCTGAGAGCGTGGGTCCCTGCAGAGGAAGTCCGGATATGTCGTTACGCCGGGTCTGGCTGGTGGCTGCCTGGATGGCGGGCTCATGGGCCGGCGCGGCCGGCGCCGAGGGCACCGAAGTGGCCGCGACCTGGAAGCGCTACGAGCTGGATTTCCACTACATGGGGTTCACGACCCGTTACTCCTGCGAGGGCCTGCGCGACAAGGTCCGGCAGTTGCTGCTGCACAGCGGCGTGCGCAAGGACCTGAAGATCTCGGCTCGTGGTTGCGAGCTGAGCTACGGGCGGATCGCTGACTTCCCGAGCCTGCGGATGGTCTTCTGGGCTCCGGAGCTGCCCGAGGCCGGACGGCGTGATGTCGGCGAGCCGGCAACAGCCCGGTGGCGGCGCGTGACGATAACGCGCAACCAGCCGCGCGGGCTCGAGCCCGGTGACTGCGAGCTGGTCGAGCTGTTCCGCGACCGGCTGCTGCCGGAACTCACGGCGCGGGTCATCAGCGACGAGACCAATTGCATTCCGCATCAGCTCGTCGGTACGCATGTCGAGCTCGAGTTCGAAGTCCTCGAAGGGCTGCCACCTCCGGATCTCGCCGGGAACAATCAGCGCTGATCAGGTCTTCGACGGCGCACGCTGGCACGGTACGAACACCGGATCCTCCTCCCGATCCAGCCGGATCGCGCACAGGGAGCGACCCCAGACACAACCCGTATCCAGGCAGCGCAGACCGGGTTCGGCGAGGTAGCCGAGCGCCGCCCAGTGCCCGAATAGCAGCGCATCGCCGCGCGTCGCGCGCTCCGGGTGCCGGAACCAGGGCAGGGCACCCGCTGGCGCCGCGGCGGGCGGCACTGACAATCCCAGCAGCAGCCTGCCACTGGTGTCGACGTAGCGCAGGCGGGTCAGGCTGTTGACGATGAAGCGCAGGCGCCCGATACCACTGAGCTCCGGCGACCAGCAGGCGGGCTGGTCACCGTACATCTGCGCGAGCAGGCTCCGCGGATCGCGCCGCAGCACCTGTTCGACCTCGGCCGCGCAGGCCGCGGCCTCGTCGAGGCTCCATTGCGGTGGCAGGCCGGCATGGACCATGGTCCAGCCCAGTTCATCGTCGCGATGCAGCAAAGGGCGGGCAGCGAGCCACCCGAGCAGCTCCCCGGCATCCGGGGCTTCGAGCACCGCGCGCAGCGCCGGCTCGCTGGCGCGTGCCGTCTCCGGCGTCCAGGCGATCGCGAGCAGGTGCAGGTCGTGATTGCCGAGCACCGTGATGGCAGCTTCACCGAGTGAACGGACGCTGCGCAGCACGCCGAGTGAATCGGGGCCGCGATTGACGAGGTCACCGGTCAGCCAGAGCTGGTCCTGCGCCGGATCGAAGTGGAGCCGCGCGAGCAGGGCCATGAACTCGGCATGGCAGCCCTGCAGGTCGCCGATCGCGTAGACGGCCATCCGTCAGTGGATGGTGCCCGGGATCGCCAGCGTGAACGGCGCAATTGGCGCGGCGAAGCGCACACCGTCGTCGGCGAGCATTTCGTAGCTGCCCTGCATCGCGCCGACCGGCGTCTCGATCACGGCGCCACTCGTGTAGCGGAAGCCCTGTCCCGGCTGCAGGTGCGGTTGCTCGCCGACGACGCCCTCGCCACGGACCTCCTGGACCTTGCCGTTGGCGTCGGTGATGACCCAGTGGCGGGCCAGCAGCCGCGCCGGAGTATCACCGCGGTTGCGGATCGTGATCGTATAGGCGAACACGAAGCGGCGCTCCCCCGGATCCGACTGGTCGGCGAGATAGCGCGCGTCGACATCGACGCTGATCCGATGGCCGCGAGGTCCGCTCACGGGTTCCACCTAGCGCAGGCGCACGGCCAGGATGTCGCAGGGCGCGGCATGCAGCACGGTGTCCTCGGTAAAGTTGACCAGGATCGACGGGCCGCGGCGCGCGCGACTGCCGAGTATGATCAGGTCTGCGCGCCGTTCCTGGGCCGCGCGCACGATCTCGGCCTTGATATTGCCGGCGGTGACGTCCCGGCGCGCGTCCTGCAGGCCGAGTCGCGTGGCCAGCTCGGCGAGGCGCTGGTGGGCGCGCTGCATCAGCTCTTCCTCGATCTGCACGGCGGGCAGCAGCGTCTCACCCATCGGCTCCACCGGTACGTATTCGACGATGTGCAGCAGCGCGAGCTCGGCACCGCAGGCGCCGGCGATTTCGCGGGCGCGCTCCGCGACCAGCTCACTGCCTTCGCCGAGGTCCACGACCACAAGAATCTTCCGGTACATGTCGTCTACCGCCGTTCGTGGCTGCCTGCGCGCATTATAGGACTTCGGCGGCCGGCACCGGTGTCGCGGCGAGGGCCGCGAACTCCGCCGGGGCCACGGTCTCGGGCCGCTGGCCCGGATCGATGCCCGCGGCCGCGAAGCCCTCCGGTCCGACCAGGCCGCGCAGGCCGTTGCGGAGGGTCTTGCGCCGCGCCATGAAGGCGGCGGCGACCAGGCGCGCGAAGCGGGCGGGATCGGGCAACGGGAAGGGCGCGGTCGGGTATGGCACCAGGCGCACCACCATCGAGTCCACGGCGGGCGGTGGATTGAAGGCGCCCCGGCCAACCCGAAACAGCGGTTCGACCCGGCAGGCCGCGGCGAGCATCACCGTCAGCCGCCCGTAGGTCCTGCTGCCCGGCTCGGCGGCCATGCGCTGCACGACTTCCTTCTGCAGCATGAAGTGCAGGTCGGCGATGCAGTCGCCGACCGCAAGCAGGCGGAACAGCACCGGCGTCGAGATGTTGTAGGGCAGGTTGCCGCAGACCCGCAGCGGGGCGCCGCTGCCGCGCAGGGCCCGGAAATCGAACTTGAGCACGTCGGTGTTGTGGATGACGAGTTCCCCGAGTCCGTCGCAGCGGGCGCGCAGCGGCGCAATGAGGTCGCGGTCGATCTCGATCGCCTCTACCCGGCCACAGCTTTCGAGCAGCGGGGCCGTCAGGGCGCCGGGGCCGGGCCCGATCTCGACGATCCGTTCGCCGGGTCGCGGGTCGATCGCCGCGACGATCCGCGCGATCACCCCCGGGTCGTGCAGGAAATGCTGGCCGTAGCGCTTGCGCGCCCGGATCATGGGCGGGCGAGCCGGAGTGCGAGCCCGATGGCCTCGAACAGGCTGCCGGGATCGGCCCGGCCGGTGCCGGCCAGGTCGAGCGCAGTGCCGTGATCGACCGAGGTGCGCAGGATCGGCAGCCCCAGCGTGACGTTGACGCAGCGGCCGAAGCCCGCGTGCTTGATGACCGGCAGGCCCTGGTCGTGAAACATCGCCAGGACCGCGTCAGTGCCGGCCAGGGATGCCGGTGTGAAGGCCGTATCCGCCGGCACCGGCCCCCGCACCGCGATGCCGTCGGCTGCCGCCTCGGCAACCGCGGGACCGATCACGTCGATTTCCTCGCGGCCGAGATGGCCGGCCTCGCCGGCGTGCGGATTCAGGCCGCACACCAGGATGCGCGGCGCCGGCAGCCCGAACACCGTGCGCAGGCCCCGATCGAGGACCGCGAGCGAGGTGCGAAGGCTCGCCACGGTGATCCGGCCCGGCACCTCGGCGAGCGGTACATGCGTCGTTGCGAGTGCAACCCGCAGCTCACCGGCTACCAGCAGCATGACCGGAAGCGGCGCGCCGGTACGTGCGGCGAGGTACTCGGTGTGGCCGGTGAACGGGCGGCCACTGGCGGCAATGGTCGCCTTCTGCACTGGCGCCGTGACCATCGCGTCAAATCGGCCATCGCGGCAGCCGTCGATGGCGGCATCGAGCAGCGCGAGTACATAGCCAGCGTTGGCGGGATCGGGGCAGCCGGCCTCCGGCGGCGCGGTCGTCGCAAGCGGCAGCAGCTGCATCTGTCCGGCGCGCTGCGGGGCTGCGGCCTGTTCCGGTCGCCAGGTCCTGATCTCGAGGGGCCGGCGCAGTTGCGCCGCGCGTCTGGCGAGCAGCTGTGGATCACCGATAAATACGAGTTCGCCGGGCCAGTCGCGGGCTGCAGCCATCACCGCGAGGTCCGGCCCTACGCCGGCGGGCTCGCCGGTCGTAATGACGATGCGAGGGACCACGGGCCGTGACCCCGGCTCAGGGATGGAGCACCTCGACATAGGCCTCGTCGCGCAGCCGGCGCAGCCATAGCTCGGTTTCCTCGTCGAGCTTGCTCTCGCGCAGCGCGGCGAAGACGCGTTGGCGCCGGACCTCGTCGCTCTGGTCGTGCGAGCGCCGCCCCATCAGCTGCACGATGTGCCAGCCGAACTGCGTGCGGAATGGCTCGCTGATCTGGTCGGGTTCGAGGCTCGCCAGCACCTCCTCGAACTTCGGATCAAAGGTGCCGGGCGCGCTCCAGCCGAGTTCGCCGCCGCGGCTCGCGGAACCCGGATCCTCGGAAGTCACGCTGGCAAGAGCGGCGAAGTCCTCGCCGGCCAGGATCCGCTCGCGCAGCGTCACGAGGCGCTGGCGGGTCGTGGCATCGTCCTGGACTTCGTTCGGACGCAAGAGGATGTGCCGGGCATTGACCTGCTCGACCACCATCGGCCCGCTGCCGCCGCGGGTCTCGTCGAGCCGGACCAGATGAAATCCGGTGGGTGTGCGGACCGGCCGGCTGACCTGCCCCGGTTCCATCGTCGCGACCAGCTCGGCGATGAACTGGGGCAGCTGGCCGAGCTGGCGCCAGCCCAGCTTGCCGCGCTCGAGCGCCGACTGGGCCTGCGAGTAGGTCAGCGCGAGCTGCCCGAAGTCCTCGCCGGCCACGACCCGCGCATGGACCTCGCTGGCGAGAGCCTCGATGCGCGCCGCCTGGTCCGCGGTTGCCGACTCGGGCATCGACAGCAGGATGTGCGAGACGTCGTATTCGGTACTGGCATCGGCCTGCTGCGACTGTCGCTGCAGTGCCTGCTCCAGCTCGCGCGGCGAGACATAGATGCGGCCCAGGACATCGCGCTGGCGCAGCATCGTCAGGGCGATTTCCCGGCGCATTTCCTCGCGGTAGGTCGTGTAGTCGAGACCCTGCGCGGCGAGCACGACCGGCATCTGCTCGAAGGGCACGTTGTTGCGCACGGCGACATCGCGCAGCGCCTCGTTCAGCATCTCGTCGGAAACGCTGATGCCGAGCCGCGCGGCGCGCTGGGCCTGGATCTCCTGGAGTACCAGTCGCTCGAGCACCTGCTGGTTCAGGACCTCACGCGGTGGCAACTGCGCATCCTGCCCGCGCAGGCGTTCGAGGATCATGCGGATCTGCCCGTCGAGCTGGCTCTGCAGAACGACGCCATCGTTGACGATGGCGACGACCCGGTCGATCGGCGTCCCGCTGGCGGACAGCTCGCGGGTCTGGGCCGTGGCGGCGGGCCCGATGGCCAGGAGGACGGCAAGGCAGAGCAGGGCACGGATCATGGGGGACCTGGGTTCAGGGTGGGGAGATGGCCGAAGCGGGGGAGTATCCACGAATGCTGCGGCGCAGGAAAGTATCGTCACCGGATCCGACCGAGGACAGGCCCTTGAGTTCCAGCTGCAGCAGTACGGCCGTGTCCTGCTGGCCGGTCCGATTGGACAGGTAGCGCCGGCCCATCAGCCGGACCCGCCAGCAACAGCTGCCATACTCCAGGCCGGCGAACTGGTCGATGGTGTTCCCGGCACTCAGTGAGTAGACCTGCCGGGCGAAGACCTGCCACCGCTGCTTCAGGCGCCAGGCGAGCGAGGCCTCCCACTGTTCCAGCAGGCCTTCCCGGTAGCGGTAGCCGACGTTGACGACCGCATCGGGTCGCGGCCGGTACTGGATGCCAGCCTGGCCCCGCACCGTGTTGGAGGCCTGACCGTCCCATTCCATCGCCAGGCGCACGCTCCAGTTGCGCCACGGGCCGGCTTCCAGCTCCCCGATCAGGTTGGAGGCATGGCGCGTCTCCGGCCGCTCACCGGGCAACACCACCCGTGGCCGCTCGAAGAAATAGCGCTGGCCAACAGTCGCGCTGAGAAACCGCGCACCACTGCGGGTGTCGACGAACCGCGTGGTCAGGCCGACGGCCAGTTCATTCGCGTCACCGAGCCGGTCCGCTCCGACGTAGCGGTTGGTGCGGAACAACTGCAGCAGGCCGAGATCAGGAATTCCGCTATCGAACAGCGGCAGCTCGTCCTGGTCCCGATACGGGATCCAGACGTAGCGCAACCGCGGCTCGAGTGTCTGCTGCAGCCGTTTCCGCCGACTGCTGCGCTCGAATACGAGCCCGGCGTCCAGCGCGAGCACCGGTGCCGAGCGCTGCGGAGAGGTATCGATGCCCGGCCCCGCATCGTGCAGGTCCCAGGCCGTATAGCGCCAGCTGGCGCTCGGCTCGAGGTGGTAACCCGGACCGCGCAACGGCCAGGCCAGGCGTGGCGAGAGATCGAGGCGCAGGCCGGTCACGCCGGTCTCGCGCTCGAACCAGGCGAGCTCTCCATCCACGCCCGTGGCGACGGTGCCGCCGGCCAGCGGCCAGGTGCCGGCGAACAGCAGCTGCGGCAGGCGTGCGTACGGTCGGTCCTCGTCGTCGATGGACCGTTCGATCGTCTGGAAGTGCTGCAGGCGGCCGTCCAGCCGCCAGTTGTCGCCGAGCCAGGCGAGGCCGAGGCGGCGCTCGAGGTAGATGACGCTGGTGCCGTCCGGACCCAGTCCAAAGTCCTCGAACCAGCGGCCGTCGCTCGCATGGGCGGCGTCCAGTTCCAGGCGCAGCGCCGGCCCGAAGTCCGTGCGATGCCACAGGCGGCCCAGGCCGCGCTCGCGACCGGCCACCTGGTCGTGGGGCAGCAGCTGCAGCTCGAGGTGACCGCTGCTGCCAGGCGTCAGGTAGCGGAACCGGCCATCAATTGCCGGCCCCCGGCGGGTCAGGAGCCGGGGCGTCAGGGTCAGGTCGCGCTGGGGGGCCAGGTTGAAGTAATACGGCACGCCGACTTCGAATCCGCTCTTTTCCGAGGTTCCAAACGTCGGGAACAGGAGCCCGGACTTGCGGGCAGAACCGACCGGAAACGAGATCCAGGGCAGGTACAGGATCGGCACGCCCTTGAGCTCGACCCGCACGTTCCGGCCCGTGCCGAGCTGCCGGCGCTGGTCGATGTCGATGGCGGCCGCACGCAGGAACCAGTCCTCGTTGCCGATCGGGCAGGTCGTGTAGCCCACCGCGCGCAGCGAGACTTCGCCGGTGGGCGACAGTCCGAGTTCGCCGGCCGAACCGCGTGCCGGTCGCGTCGGCAGCTCGAATTCCGTGCCGGTGAAGCGGCCACCACCACCCGTGCTCCAGGCACCACCATCGGCCTTGACCCGCAGCTCCGGGGCGAGGTATTCGACCGCGCCGGTGACGACGAAGCGCTGCGATTCCGCCGTATAGGACACCGATTCGGCGCGCAGCTCGCGCCCGCCCTGGCGCACGACGACGCCACCCCTGAGTTCGGCATCGCCTTCTCGGCTGACCTCGGCCCCCTCGGTCGTGATCTCGAAAGGCTGTTCCGCAGGGTCGCCGGCGGGGGCATCCGTTGCGCCCGCAACAGTTGACTGCGAAACCAGCTGGGGCCACACGCATTCCTGCGCGGCCGCCGGCGCGACGGTCACGGCCAGGACCAGCGCCAGGATCATGGAGGGGCTGCAGGAGTTCACGCGGAGCTGGATCGCCGTGATGGAAAGCCGGGTGACAAGTCTATAATGCGCGCGCCCCGGCCGTCCCATCCGCATGACTGCAGACTCCATCTCCGACCCGCGCCGCGACGAGCTCGAGCGGTGGCTGCTTACGCTGCCCGGCCCGGCGCTCACGCGCATGGTGCCCGCATCCGCCGATGCGAGTTTCCGCCGCTACTTCCGCCTCGAGCGCGGCGGGAGCAGCGCGATCGCGATGGATGCGCCGCCGGAGCGCGAGCATCCCGGAACCTGGCTGCGGGTCGCGCGGCTGATGGCCGGGACCGGCGTGCATGTGCCAGAGGTGCTGGCCGCGGATCCGGAACGCGGCTTCGTGCTGATGAGCGACCTCGGCAGCCGTGACTATCTCGCCGCACTTGCGGCGGGCGAGGACCCCGGGCCACTGTACGCTGCGGCGATCGGCGCGATCGTCAGCCTGCAGGCGGCCGGCGCCAACCTCCTGCGGGAGCTGCCGCCCTATGACCGGTCGCGCCTGCACGCAGAAATGGAGCTGTTTCCGCAGTGGTTTCTCGGGCGCCACCTCGGGCTCGTGCCCGACCCCGCCGCAACGCGCCTGGTCGAGGCCGCATTCGGGCTGCTCGGTGAGGAAGCGCTGGCACAGCCCGTCGTGTTCGTGCACCGTGACTATCACTCGCGCAACCTGATGGTCTGCCCAGGAGTGAAGCCTGGCATCCTCGACTTCCAGGATGCAGTGCGCGGGCCGATCAGCTACGACCTCGTGTCCCTGCTGAAGGACTGCTACATCGTCTGGCCGCGCGCGCGGGTGCTCGGCTGGATGGATGACTACCTCGCGCTCGCCCGGCAGGCCGGCCTCGACACCGGACCCGACCGGCAGGCCTTCCTGCGCTGGTTCGACCGGACGGGCCTGCAGCGGCACCTGAAGGTGCTCGGCATCTTCGCACGCCTGTGGTACCGGGACGGCAAGCGCGGCTATCTCGCCGACCTGCCGCGCGTGCTCGACTACGTGCTCGAGGTGACCGCGGCGGACCCGCAGTTCGCCGACCTCGATGCGTGGCTGCGCGAACGCGTCGTGCCGGCATTCGTGCTGGCACAGCAGCGCGCTGGTGTCGCGGCATGAGGGCGATGATCCTGGCGGCCGGCCGCGGCGAGCGCATGCGGCCGCTGACCGATCGCCGGCCGAAACCGCTGCTGCAGGTCGGTGGTCACGCGCTGATCGAGTACCACCTGCATGCGCTCGCCCAGGCCGGGGTGCGGGAGGTCGTGATCAACCTCGCCTGGCTCGGCGAACACATCCGGCGGGAACTTGGCGCCGGCGAGCGCCATGGGCTCGCGATCCGCTACAGCGACGAGGGAGCTGCGGCGCTCGGTACCGGTGGGGGCCTGCATCGTGCGCTGCCGCTGCTCGGGCCCGGGCCGTTCCTGGTCGTCAACGGCGACGTCTGGACGGATTATCCGCTGGCCAGCCTCCGGGCGCCGCCGGAGTCGCTCGCGCACCTCGTGCTCGCCGACAATCCGGACCATCACGCCGAGGGGGACTTCGGCCTCGAGACCTCGGGCCGGCTGCGCGCGGAACCGCCGTGCCTGACCTACACGGGCGTCGCGCTGCTGGATCCGGCGCTCTTTGCCGGCTGTGCGCCCGGGGAGTTTGCACTGCGCCCGCTCCTTGACCGCGCGCTGGCCGCGGGCCGCCTGAGCGGCGAGCGCCATGCCGGTGCCTGGTTCGACGTCGGCACCCCGGAACGCCTGGCCGCGCTCGATGCCGCATTGCGGGCCGGCCGGCTGCGGCATCCGGCGTTGCCCCCCGTGCTCGGCTAGAATGATCGCCCGCAGGTGACGGATAGAGCGCCGATGAGCGATATCGAGGCCAGCCTCGCCGCAGCGCGCCGCGTGGCATCGGCGAGTGGCGACAAGTACCGCACGCCGCAGGGATTCAGCGCCATCCGCGATGGCATCAAGCGCAGCGCCGGCCAGGCTCCGCTGGCGCCGGGTGGCAAGCCGCGCTGGCTGCGTGCGCCGATGCCGGGCGGGCCCCGCTTCGAGTCGGTACGCGCGATCGTTCGCGAGCACCGCCTGAGCACCGTCTGCGAGGAAGCCCATTGCCCCAACATCGGCGAGTGCTGGAATGCCGGCACCGCGACCCTGATGCTGATGGGTGCGGTGTGCACGCGCGCCTGCCGCTTCTGCGCCGTGGATACCGGCAATCCGCGCGGCTGGCTCGATCCGGAGGAGCCGGCGAACGCTGCGCGCACCGTGGCGCTGATGCAGCTCGGCTACGTGGTGCTGACCTCGGTCAACCGCGATGACCTGCCCGACGGTGGCGCGGCACATTTCGCGGCCTGCGTGCGCGCGATCCGCGCCGCGGCCCCGCAGACCATCGTCGAGGCGCTGACCCCGGATTTCGGAGGTGTCGCCGCTGATGTCGCGACCGTCGTCGATTCCGGCATCGCGGTGTTCGCGCAGAACGTCGAGACCGTCGAACGCCTGACGCACACGGTGCGTGATCCGCGCGCCGGTTACCGCCGGACGCTTGCGGTGCTCGAGCACGCGAAGCGCCACCGGCCAGGGGTGCTGAGCAAGACCGGCCTGATGCTCGGGCTTGGCGAGACGGAAGCGGAGATCCTCGCCACGATGGACGAGCTGCGTGCGGTCGGCTGCGAGCTGCTGACGCTCGGCCAGTACCTGCGCCCGACGGTCAACCACCTGCCGGTCGCGCGCTACCTGAGTCCGGAGGAGTTCGCGCATTATCGCGATGAGGCGCTCGAGCGCGGTTTCCTGGAATGCGTGTCCGGCCCGCTGGTGCGTTCGAGCTACCGGGCCGAGCGGGCGCTCGAGCGCAACAACTGCGGCCTGCCGGCCGCATCCGGCAACCGCAAGGAGCAAAGCTGATGCATCCGTATCCGCATCGTTATCAGGTCGCGGCCACTGCCGCGGTAGAGGGCGAGGTTCGGATTTCCGGCAGCGGCCTGCCGGAGCTCGCGACCATGCCGCCGCCCGAGTTCGACGGGCCGCCCGGCTTCTGGTCGCCGGAAACGCTGCTGGTCGCCGCGGTCGGCGATTGCTTCATCCTGAGCTTCCGCGCCGTTGCCCGCGCCTCGAAGCTCGAGTGGCTTACGCTGTCTGCCGAGGTGCAGGGGCTGCTCGAGCGCGTCGAGGGCGGCAGCCGCTTCACGCGCTTCGAGACCCGGGCGCGACTCGCCGTACCGGCCGGCACCGATCCGGCCAGGGCGCGCCTGCTGCTCGAGAAGGCCGAGAAGATCTGCCTGGTGTCGAACTCGCTGAGCGCCGAGCGTCATCTCGAGTGTGAGGTCGTGACCGGGGGATGACTGCTGTCTGCCGCTGGCTGGGGCGCAGGAGCTACGAGCCGGTCTGGCGAGAGATGCGGGCCTTCACCGATGCGCGCGCGGCGGGCACGCCCGACGAAATCTGGTTCCTCGAGCACGAGCCCGTGTTTACGCAGGGCATCAGCGGTCGCGCCGAGCACATACTCGCGGCGGGTGACATCCCGGTCGTCGGCATCGACCGCGGCGGGCAGGTGACCTATCACGGTCCGGGGCAGCTCGTGGTCTATCCGCTGCTCGACCTGCGCCGGCTGGGCCTTGGTGTGCGCGAGCTCGTCGTCGCGCTGGAGGACGCGGTCATCGCCCTCGGGGCCCGCCATGGAATCAGTGCCGCGGGCTCACGCGCGGCACCCGGCGTCTATGTCGGTGCGCGCAAGCTCGCCAGTGTCGGCCTGCGGATCCGTCGCGGCTGCAGCTATCACGGCCTGTCGCTGAACGTGGCGATGGACCTCGATCCGTTCGGGCGCATCAACCCCTGCGGTCATGCGGGCCTGGAAATGACGCAGCTCGCCGATTTCGGCGTCACCGCGGGCCCGCGCGAGGTCGCGGAGGAACTGGCGCCGCTGCTGTGCGCGCGCCTGGGGCTTCCCTGGGACCGGAGTGGCCAGGGACTGCTGATCACGCCAATGACACCATGAAAATTGGTAGTAAATATATTGATTTTCATGGTATATACGTAAATCATGATTGCCCGGCCGGAACTCTCTGGTGCAATTCGTGAGGCGCTGACTCACAGTCCGATCGTGCTTCTCACCGGGCCGCGGCAGTGCGGCAAGACGACGCTGGCTCGCCAGCTGCTCGACGAGGAATCACCCGGGTATTTCGATCTCGAGGATCCAGCGAGCCTGGCGCGACTGGATGAGCCGATGACCGCACTCGGCCCGCTCGAGGGCCTTGTCGTCATTGACGAAATCCAGCGCCGACCGGAGCTCTTCCCGGTGTTGCGGGTACTGGCCGATCGCCGCGGGGCACCGGCACGATTCCTGATTCTGGGCAGTGCTTCCGGAGAACTCCTGAGACAGAGTTCGGAAAGCCTGGCCGGCCGGGTCGAGCGAATCGCCGTCAGCGGATTCTCGATCGCCGAAATCGGGCCCGAGTCGACCGGCAGGCTCTGGCGGCGTGGCGGCCTGCCGCTCTCCTACATCGCGCCGACCGAGAAAGACAGCCTCCGATGGCGCCGGCACTTCGTCCAGAGCCTGCTGGAACGCGACTTGCCGCAGTGGGGTATCCGGATTCCCGCGGCAGCGCTCCGGCGGTTCTGGACCATGGTAGCCCACTACCATGGGCAGATCTGGAACGCCAGTGAACCGGCTCGGACGCTCGGCGTGAGTCCGCTCACCTGTCGTCGTTATCTGGATCTCCTGACGGATGCCCTGATGCTCAGGCAGCTCCAGCCCTGGCATGCCAATCTGGGAAAGCGCCAGGTCAAGTCTCCCAAGGTCATGGTGCGCGACAGTGGCCTGCTTCACGCACTGCTTGGAATTGAAACGGAAAAGGCCCTGTTGAGCCATCCCAGGCATGGCAGCTCCTGGGAAGGATTTGTCATTGAGCAGATTCTGGCCAGTGAGCCGCATGATGAAGCTTATTTCTGGGCGACGCACCAGGGCGCAGAGATCGACCTGCTGCTGCGCCGGGGAAGCCAACTGCTGGGCATCGAGTGCAAGCGCGCCGATGCTCCACGCTTGACTCCGTCAGTACGCATCGCGCTGGAAGACCTGGGTCTCGATGCCGTGGCAGTGATCTATCCAGGGGCCAGACGCTTCCATCTGGCTGAACGGGTAGAAGCCGTCCCGCTGCATTCCCTGGCAACGCCAGGAAACTTGTTTGCCGCCTAAGGTCGGGCCCGGGAACCACCGGTGTGGCTCCCGGGCCCTCGGCTCCGGCTCCCCTCAGAGCGAATAATCGACGCTCACGCCCCAGGTCTGCGGATCGCCAGGCAGGCCGAAGGCGATGCGTCCGCCGCGCTGCGTGAACAGGTGCGTCAGGTACTGCTCGTCACCGAGGTTCTTGCCCCACAGCGAGAAGCGCCAGCGGCCGTCGTTGGTCTCGTAGGCGAGGCGGGCGTTCCACAGGTCATAGGCCCAGCTCGCCGTGATCGAGTCATTCGACGGGTCGAAGAAGAACTCGTCGGTGTGGTAGAAGTCCACCCGCGCGGTGACCTGGCCTTGGCCGAGCGCCACGGTGAACTGCCCGTACACGTTGTACATGTTCTCCGGCGCCTGGCGCAGCCGCTTGCCGTTGAAGAACGCCGGGTCAAGCACGGTGCCGTTCGCCTCCAGCGACGGCGCCCCGGTGAAGTTCGTGTAGGTGGCGTCGAGGTAGGTATAGGAGCCGCCGAAGCGCAGCGCGTCGGTCGGTTGCCAGGTGACCTCGACCTCCGCACCCCGGGACTCCGCCTCACCGGCGTTCTCGGTCAGGAACTCGCCGAACGAGGACGTCGCCGGCTGGAAGAAGCGGGTGACCTGCAGATCCTCGATGTCAGTCTGGAACAGCGCGACGTTGAGACGCAGCTGCCGCTCGAGCAGGTCGGACTTCATGCCGAGTTCGTAGCTGGTCACGGTCTCCTCGTCGAACGACGTGGTCGCCGAGAGCGCGGTGGTGGGCGAGCCGGGGAAGCCGCCGGCCTTGTAGCCGGTCGCGATGCTGGCGTACAGGAGGATGTCGTCGGTCGCGCGGTAATCGGCGGCGATGCGCCAGTCGACGTTGCTCCAGCTGTCGCTGGCGGTCACCGGCGCGAACGCCCGGATCAGCAGGCCGGGGCCGGAAGTCGCGACGTTCTCGGCGGTGAAGGTCTTGTCGTCGTTCGAGTAGCGCAGCCCGGCGGTCAGCGCCAGCTGCTCGCTGACATTCCAGGTCCCCTGTGCGAACGCCGCCCAGCTCTCGCCGTCCAGATCCTGCAACGAGTCGTACACAGAGTTCGCGTTCGGGCCGGTGCCACCGAGGGTCGGGAAGTTGAAGCCCTCGCGCCGCTCGATGTCCTCGCTCGAGTAGAACAGGCCGACCAGCCAGTCGACGGTGGCACCACCCGGCGACATCAGCCGGCTCTCGACGGTGAACTGCTTCGACTTCTCCGTCGCGCTGTTGGTGATGTCGAAGGTGAAGCCGCGGCTGGCCGGCGAGGTCAGCAGCGGGCCGGGGTTGCCGGAGGCGCCGGTCAGGTCGATCCACGGCGCGAACGGCGGCAGGCCCTCGGAGTCCTCGACCCAGTCGAAGTCGCTGTCGCGGTACGACACGGTGTTGGTCCAGATTGCGAAGTCGTGGCGGTAGTTGGCGACCAGCGCGATGCCGAGGACTTCGCGGTCCATGTAGCCCTCGGTCTCGGCCAGCGTCGTGTGCAGGTTGCCGGCGCCGCCGAGCGCGACGTTGACCGCTATCGGGTCCGAGGCGCAGCCGCAGTTGTGCAGCGGTCCGGCCGAGCCGATTGGTTCGCGGTTGGTCGCACCGTTCTGGTCGTCCGCGCCGTCCAGCATCAGTGTCAGGTCGAGCTGGTCGTTCGGCTCGAAGCGCAGGTGGGCGCGCCAGTTGAACGTGTCGCTCTCGCCCTGGCGCTTGCCGTAGTTCGGATTCTGGACCACGAACCCGGAGTTCGGGTCGGTCCAGGACTCGAGTATGTTGCGCAGGTAGCCGTCATGCTGGCGGCGCGAGAACGAGAACTTGCCGAACAGGCCCTCGCCGATCTGGCCGGACACCAGGCCGGCGGTATCGAAGCGGCCGTAATTGCCGACCGTCTGGCGCAGGCGGACCTGGGTGTCCGCGGTCGGCTTGGCGGTCACGAAGTTGACCGCGCCGGCGACCGTGTTCTTGCCGTACAGCGTGCTCTGCGGGCCGCGCAGCACTTCGACCCGGTCGAGGTCGAAGATGTCGAAGACCTGAGCGGAGCGGGCGGCGATATAGACGCCATCGACCGAGACGACCGTCGCGTCGGAGGCGGCGGCGCCGTCCTCCTTGGTGGACATGCCGCGGATCGCGATCTCCGGCTGGCCGACCGAGAAGGCGTTGAACACCATGCCCGGGGTCTGCTCGGCCAGTTCACCGAACTGGGCGATCCCCGACTCGCGGATGAACTCGCCGCCGACCGCGGTGATCGCGACCGCGACCTCCTGCATGCTTTCCTCGCGCTTCTGCGCGGTGACGACGATCTCCTCGAGCTGCGCCGCGGCGGGCGGAACGACCAGGACCAGCGCCGACGCGCTGAGGAACAGACCGGACACGATCCGGCCACGCGGGTACAGTTCACGGACTTTCATCAGATTTCTCCCTGGCGCAGGACACTCACTGCGCATTGCCTGTGTTTCCCGGCGAATGTCCCGGGGCATGGTGCGGGCGAGTCTCCGGTTTTTTGAGCCGGAAAGCAACAGGGATCGATGGGTCTACGAAACAAATGCCGGTATAATGTTGTATCGGCGCGACAGCTGCGCGATCACAGCGCGACCAGTACGACTCCGCTGGCGCTCAGGTCCTGGTAGATGCTGTCGAGCTGGGCACGGCTTTCGGCGCGGATCGTATAGGTCAGCGCGATATACCGGCCGCCGCTGCTCGGCCGTTCACTGATGTCCGCAGCGGCCAGCGCGCCGGCGTGGCGCTGCACGATCGCCAGCGTCAGTGTACGAAACGCTTCTGTATCCCGTCCCATCACCTTGATCGGGAACTCGCAGGGGAACTCGAACAGTGTGTCGGGTTCCGTCACGCTGGCAGCTCGGTCGAGAACTCGAACCGTGTCTGCAGGAAGCCGGCGTACAGGCGCCGGAACACCGGACCTGGTGTGCCGTCGCCCACCTGTTGGCCATCGAGCTGGGTCACGGCCCGGATGCCCGCGCCAGCGGAGGCGAGAATCAATTCATCGGCCGTACGCAGCTCGGTCTCGGACACCGGCCGTTGTTCACTGGCGATGCCCACCCTGGCAGCGATCTCATCGATCGCGCCGCGGGTCGTTCCGGGCAGGATCCGGTGAGTCTGCGGCGGACTGGCGAGCCGGCCGGACACGACGACGTGGGCACTGCTCGAGCTGCCCTCCGTCAACCAGCCATCGCGCAGCAGCACGGCCTCGCCAGCGCCGGCCTGCGCGGCCTGCCAGCGCAAGAGGACATTGCCGATCAGCGAGGTCGTCTTGAGATCGCAGCGCGCCCAGCGCAGGTCCGCGGCGGTTACCGCGCTGCTGCCACGCTCGAGCGCCTCCGCGGGCGGCACCGGCAGTGGCGCCACGAAGGCGAATACGGTCGGGGGCGTCCCGGGTCGCGGCACGTGGTTGCGCTCGGCCTCGACTCCGCGCGTGAGCTGCAGGTACAGGAGCTGGTCACCGCCGCCGTTGGCGTGCACGAGCCGGCCGAAGACCTTGATCCAGCCGTCACGGTCCAGCAGCGGTTCCATGCCGATCCCGCGCAGGCTGTGGTCCAGGCGCTCGAGATGGGCATCGAGGCGGTAGGCGCGGCCGTCGTAGACGGGCAGGACTTCGTAGACGCCATCGCCGAACAGGAAGCCGCGGTCGAAAGGCGAGATCCGGGCCTCGGCGAGTGGCAGCAGGCGACCGTCGAGCCAGGCGAACGGCAGCGGCAGGCTCATGCAAACCAGCTCAGGATCGTGTCCCAGAGGCGGCGGAAGAAGCCGCCGCGCGGCACCTCGGCGAGCGGATACAGCCCGGCCTCGGCGATCACCTTGCCATCCAGCACGGCCCGGACGACGCCGGCCTGGTCACTGGTCGCCAGCGGCGCGAACAGCTTCGGCGCCGGTTCGACCCGGATCTCGATATTGCTGCCGCTACCCCGCGGCAGCATTACGGCGAGATCCTCGCGCAGCCCGAGCGCGGCGTGCCCGCCGCGCGCCCGGTAGACACGCACCTCGGCGAGGGGCTCCCCGGCCGCCTGCAGCTTGCGCGACTCGTAGAAACTGAAGCCGTAGTTCAAGAGCGCGAGACTCGCGTCCTCGCGCTCGCGCGGGCCTTCGGTGCCCATCACGACGGCGACGAGGCGCATGCCATCGCGGCGTGCCGAGGAGACGAGGCAGTAGCCGGCGGCGTCGGTCATGCCGGTCTTCATGCCGTCGACGCTCGGGTCGCGGTCCAGCAGCCCGTTGCGGTTGCCCTGCCGGATATTGTTCCAGGTGAACTCCCGCTGCGAGTACCAGCGGTAATGCTCGGGAAATTCGCGGATGATCGCGCGCGCAAGGCGCGCCATGTCCGCGGCTGTCACGCGATGCTGCGGTCCCGGCAGCCCGGTCGCGTTCTGGAAATGGGAACTCGCCATGCCGAGCTGCGCGGCATACTGGTTCATCAGCGCGGCGAAGGTGTCCTCGCTGCCGGCAACCGCCTCGGCGAGAGCGATGCTCGCGTCGTTGCCGCTCTGGACGATCATGCCCTGCAGCAGCACTTCGACCGGCACCCGCGAATCGAGGTCAAGGAAGGTCCGCGAACCCTCGGCGCGCCAGGCCCGCTCGCTGATCGGCACTGCGGTCGCGAGTTTCAGCTTGCCGTCCTTCAGCGCATGAAACACCGCGTAGGCGGTCATCAGCTTGGTCAGGCTGGCCGGGTCGACGGTCTTGTCCGCGTCACGGCTGGCGAGGGACTGGCCGCTGGCGGCGTCGATCAGGATCCACGAGCGCGCGGCGACGGTGGGCGGTGGCGGTATCGGTGTTGGTGCGGCGGCGGCGAGTCCGGGCAGCGCGAATGCAAGCAGGAGTACCAGCGTCTTCTTCAAGATCAGCCTCATCCGGTGGAATTGCGGCCACCGTGCGGCGGCCGGCAGGCGATTCTAGCGCATCGCGCGGGCGGGCCACGCTTCAGCGCGGCGCGGGCGAGGCAGCCGGGGGCCCGCGCGCTCGTGCCGTCCGAACTTACGCACTCGCGCGCGAGCCCCCGGCTGCCTCGCCCGCGCCGCGTGATGCTGCGGCCGACACCGCTTCAACTCGGGCGGGACGGGGTGGCGGGAACGTCGCGAGCGAGCGCGTCAGTTCCGGCGGCGCGAGCGAGTGATGTTCCCGCCACCCCGGCCCGCCGTGCTGCCGACGCGTCGGCCCGCCGTGCTGCCGTCCCGCCGCGCGCGGTGGGAGTGTCAGTCGAGCGCGAGGCGGGGTGCCTCGATGCCGGCCTGCCGCAGGCGCTCGACCAGCAGGTCGAATTCGCTGACGCTGCCGACTGGGCCGACCCGCACGCGGTGCAGCCGGCGGCCGTCGATCGCGACCGTGACGACCGCGACGGGGCCGAGGCCGAGAGTGCGCAGGCGCGTGGCGAGGCGCTCCGCATTGTCCGGATCCGCAAATGCACCTGCCTGCGCGTAGAAACGCCGGGTCTCAGCCGGTGGTGCGATGTCCGCGCCGGCCGTCGCCAGGCTGCGGACCTCCACGAGTGCCGTGCCGGCGCGGATCATGTCGAGCTGCTCGGCGGCCGCCTGCGACAGGTCGATGATCCGGTTCTTCCGGAACGGACCGCGGTCGTTCAGGCGGACGATGGCACTGCGCCCGTTCTGCAGGTTGGTGACCTGTACCCAGGCCGGCAGTGGCAGCGTCGGATGGGCGCCGGTCATCGCCCGCATATCGTAGGGTTCACCGGTCGCGGTGCGCAGGCCATGGAAGTCCGGGCCATACCAGGAGGCGACCCCCTGTTCGACGTAGCCTTCCGCGCTCGCCAGCACGAAGTAACGGTGGCCCTCCACGTCGTAGAACGGCGGATTGCCGAGTGCTGCGCGGGGTTCGGCGCGCGGCAGGTTGCCCGCTGCCACCGTCGCGGCGGGCGGTGGTGGACGTTCCAGTTGCTGCGCGCAGCCGCCGAGCGTGGCGAGCGTCGCCAGGATGGCGGCAAGGAGGCGCATCATGCAGCCGGTGGCAGCTGGCCGGCGACACGCTCGCCGAGATCGTGGACGACGAGCGCATACAGGACGCTGCGGTTGTAGCGCGTGATCACGCTGAAATTGTGGAAGCCGGCCCGGTACTCCGGCCCGGCATCACCCGCGACGCTGATATAGAGCGCCGGCGCTGCATCGCCCATCGGGGTCGCAAACGCGAGGCCACGGTCGCGCAGCGACTTGACCGTCTCGGTCGTGGCGAGACTGCCCGGCGTCAGCCCGTCGAGACGTGGAAACCACGGCGCCGCGGGCACGACGACCGGCTCGCCGGCCCGCCAGCCGTGGCGGGCCAGGTAGTTGGCGACGCTGGCGATCACGTCGTCCCAGCTGTTCCAGAGGTCGCGCCGGCCGTCGCCGTCACCATCCACCGCATAGGCACGGTAGCTGCGCGGCATGAACTGTGGGGCCCCCATCGCGCCCGCGTAGGAACCGAGTGCTGCACGCACGTCGACCTTGTCTTCCCGCGCCAGCAGCAGGAACTGCTCGAGCTCGGCACGGAAATAACTGGCGCGCGGCGGATAATCGAATGCCAGCGTTGCCAGTGCATCCAGCACGCGGAACCGGCCGGTGATGCGACCGAAGAAAGTCTCGACGCCGATGATGCCGACGATCACCCGGGCATCGACCCCGGTCGCGCTCTCGACTTGCGCGAGGCTGGCGCGGTGCGCCGTCCAGAACTCGACGCCGGCAGCGACGCGCTCGTCCGTGAGAAAATGGTCGCGGTACTCGTGCCAGGGCTTGACCCGTTCCGCCGGCCGCTGCATCAGCTCGATGATGCGCGGCTGGCTCGTGGCGGTGCCGAGGAGTTCTTCCAGCCAGGCGCGCTCGAAGCCATGCCGCTGCTGCATCTCGCCGATGAACTGCCGCACCTCGGCGCGGCCGGCATCCAGTGCCGCGGCGTCGGCGGAGCAGATCGACAGGGGAATGAGGCAGGCGAGAAAGCGCAGGAAGCGGCCCGCGATGGTCATCGCGAACCCATCAGTTGACGTCGGGAATGCAGTGACATGAGGATTCCGAATCCGGCCAGCAGGGTAACCATTGCAGTGCCGCCGTAGCTTACCAGCGGCAGCGGTACGCCGACCACGGGCAGGAGCCCCATGACCATGCCGGCGTTGACCAGCACGTAGATGAAGAAGGTCAGCGCCAGGCTGCCACCCAGCAGCCGGGCAAAGGTATCCCGGCACTGCACCGCCATCACCAGCGAGCGGCCGATGACCAGCCCGTAGCCACAGAGCAGTGCGAGTACGCCGAGGAGCCCGAGTTCCTCGCCGACCACTGCGAAGATGAAGTCGGTCGAGCGTTCGGGAAGGAACTCGAGCTGCGCCTGGCTGCCGTTGGTCCAGCCCTTGCCGAATACGCCGCCGGAGCCAATGGCGATCTGCGACTGGATGATGTGATAGCCGGCGCCGAGCGGGTCCGAGTGCGGATCGAGTAGCGTCAGCACCCGCTGCCGCTGGTAGTCGTGCATCACCAGCCACAGCAGCGGCACCGCGGCACCACCCAGCGTGAATCCGCCGACGATGAAGCGGGCCTGGATGCCGCCGAGCAGCAGAACCAGCAGGCCCGCCGCGGTGACGAGCAGCGCCGTGCCGAGGTCGGGCTGGGCCGCGATCAGCACGGCCGGCACGAGTACCAGTGCCAGCACCGCACCGATGTTGCCGGCCGACGGCGGCAACGGGCGCGTGTGCAGGTACCAGGCGCACATCATTGGCACCGCGAGCTTCATCAGTTCCGAGGGCTGGAAGCGGACGATGCCGAGGTCGAGCCAGCGTTGTGCGCCTTTGCCGACATCGCCGATCACGGCGACCGCGACCAGCAGCGCGAGCCCGATGAGCCAGACCGCGGGCGCGACCAGGCGCAGGAAGCGGTCGGGTACCTGGGCCAGTGCGACCAGTACGGCCCCGCCGATGCCGATCCGCGCGAGCTGGCTGAGCCAGAGCGACTGGTTGTCGCCGGCGGCGCTGTAGAGCACGAACAGGCCAAAGGCGATGACCGCCGCCAGGGCCAGCATCAGCGTGCCATCGAGGTGCAGCACCCGCAGCAGGCGCGCGGTCGCCGTCATCGTGCGTCGGGTGCGTGAGATGGCGAGTTCCTCGTACATCAGTCCACCTTTGGCGCCAGCCAGGCATCGAAGATCGCGCGCGCGACCGGGGCTGCTACCGAACTGCCGTGACCACCGTTCTCGACGACGACGGCGACCGCGAGGCGCGGCGCCTCGGCCGGCGCGAAGGCCACGAAAAGTGCATGGTCGCGCAGTCGTTCCGCGACCTGGCTCTCGTCGTAGCGCTCGCTCTGGGCGACCGAGAAGACCTGTGCGGTACCGGTCTTGCCGGCGATCGTATAGGCGGCGCCGCGCGCGGCCCGGACCGCGGTGCCGCGCGGCCCGGTGGTCACCGCGACCATCGCATCGACGATGACCTCCCAGTGCCGCGGATCCTGGAGTTGGACCTGTGGCAGTGGCTGCGGTGGTATGTCGCGGGTGGTGCCGGTCGCAGGATCCACCACCGCGCGCACCAGCCGCGGCCGGAAGTGTCGGCCGCGCAGCGCGAGCAGTGCCGTCGCATGCGCGAGCTGCAGCGGAGTCGCGGTCCAGTAGCCCTGGCCGATGCCGACGATGACCGTCTCGCCGGGAAACCAGGTTTGCTGCTCCGGCTGGCTGAAGGTCTTCTTCTTCCACTCCGGGGAGGGCATGATGCCACTGCGCTCACCACCGATGTCGATGCCGGTCGGCTCGCCGAATCCCATTCGGCGCATCGCGTCGTGTACGCGCTGGATGCCGAGCGTATGCGCCAGGCGATAGAAGTACACATCGCAGGACTGCATCACCGCACTGTGCATGTCGACGTGCCCGTGTCCCTCGCGGCGCCAGTCCCGGAACTGGTGGCGGGAGTTCGGCAGCGAGTAGCGGCCGGGGCACCAGACGCTCTCTTCGGGGGTGATGACTCCATATTCGAGCCCAGCGAGCGCCATCAGCGGCTTGACGGTCGAGCCCGGCGGGTAGGTGCCGCGCAAGGCCCGGTTGAACAGCGGCAGGTCGGGATTCCCGGTCAGCTCCAGGTACTCGCGGCGCGACAGGCCGCGGGCGAAGCCGTTGGGATCAAAGCTCGGCAGGCTCGCGAGAACCACGACGTCGCCGGTGTCCGGTTCGATCGCGACGACGGCGCCGCGGCGGCCCGCCAGCGCTTCCTCGGCGATGCGCTGGAGCTCGATGTCCAGGGTCAGCACCAGGTCGTTGCCGGATACCGGCGCACGGCCGCGCAGTGGTAACGCATCGCCGTCCCGGGCCTCGACGCGCCGGCCGGCGGCATTGACCAGCACCTCGCGGAATCCACCCTGGCCGAGCAGCTCGTTCTCCCAGGACCGTTCGACGCCGAGCTTGCCGATGACGCCGTTGCCGAAATAGCGGGCCTGGTCGACGCGCGGCAGGTCCTCCTCGCCGATGGCGCCGACGTAGCCGAGCGCATGCGCGCCGATCGGGCCATGCGGGTAGCGCCGCGCCATGCGGGTCTCGAGTGCGACACCCGGCAGCTCGTGACGGTGCACGGCGTAGCGGGCAATCTCGTCCTCGCTCAGCTGCATGCGGATCGGGACGGCCTCGAACGCCCGGCGCGACCGCAGCAGCTGGCGGATCCGTTCGATCTCGTCGCCATCGAGCAGCCTGAACTCCTCGAGGCGGGCCAGTGTCGCCTGGAGGTCACCGGCCTGCTCGCGCACCAGCTCCAGCTGATAGGCAGGTGAATTGTCCGCGATCACCCGTCCAGCGCGGTCGCGCAGCAGCCCGCGATTGGCCGGGAGCGGTTCGACCCGCGCCCGGTTTTCCTGCGAGAGTTCCGAGAAATGCTCGTGGCGCAGCACCTGCAGCCACCAGGCGCGGCCGGCCAGCAGCAGCAGCAGCACGGCAGCGGCAATGCCGGCAATCAGCGCGCGGCGCAGGAAGATCCGCTGCTCGAGCGCATCGTCCTTGACCCGGACCCGGCGCATCGCCCGGCTCAGCCGCGCGTCGTCGTGCGCGCGAACACGCGCGCTGCGAGCGGCCAGCAGGCGGCACCGACCGGCACCCTGAGCCAGCGTATCCAGTCCGTGACCGGATGACCGGAGACGCCATCGATCCAGAAGATCACGAACTCATCGAGCCACAGCAGCGCGAAGACGACAGCAGTCTGCTGCAACAGCGGCCAGGCGCGGACCTGCAACCGGAGCCGCAGTGCGATCCAGGCGATCAGCACCAGCGCGAGCGCGTGCTGCCCGAGCAGCACGCCACGGAAGGCATCGAGCGCGAGGCCCATGGACCAGGCGTACAGCAGGCCGGTGCTGCGCGGGGCGAGCAGCGCGAGCCACAGCACGACCAGGGCGACGAAATCCGGCCGGGCGAGCGCCAACCAGCCGGGCAGCGGCACGACCGTCGCGGTGAGCGCCGCCAGTGACAGCGCCGCGACGCGGGTCCAGGACAGACCGGAGCCGGAAATCATTCGGCGGCGGCGGCAGGTGCCGCCGTTGGTACTGGTTCCGGTTCGACGATCACGCTGTCGAACCACACCAGCAGAATCTCGGGATCGCGGTCGAGCCCGGCGAAGGGCACGGCGTCGACCGCCAGCAGTGGCCGGGCTGGATCGCGCTCGACCCGGGTCACCCGGCCGACGGGATAGCCCGGCGGAAAGACGCCGCCCAGCCCCGAACTGACCAGCAGATCGTCCACCTCGACGTCCGCACTCTGCGGCAGCCAGGGCAAGGCCAGCTCGCCCGAGCGTCCGGTGCCGACCGCAATCGTGCGCACGCCAGTGCGGTTGAGCTGCACCGGGATCGAATGCATCGGGTCCGAGATCAGGATCACCTCGGCCGAGACCGGCCCGACGCGCGCCACCTGGCCGACGATCCCCGCCGCGTCGATGGCCGCCTGGCCGCGGAACACGCCGTTGCGGCTGCCCTTGTTGACGAGCACACGCTGTCGGAACGGGTCGAGGTCAGCGCGGACGATCTCGGCGATCAACGAGCGCTGCACGATCCGTGAGCTGCTGTCGCGCGCCGCCCGCAGCCGGTGGTTCTCCTGCTCGAGAGCAGCAAAGCGCATCAGCCGCAGCCGCAGCGCCAGGTTATCGGCGGCGAGCCGGATATTCTCGGCCTCGAGCCGGCTGCGCGTGGCCAGCCGGTCCTGCAGCCCGGTCCAGGCGGCCAGCGGCGCCTGCGCCGCCCACTGGAACGGAAACGCAGCGACCGACAGCCACTGGCGGACCACGGCCAGGTGGTGCTGGCGATGATCGACGACCATCAGGCCGATCGAGAGCAGCGCGAGTGCGAGGAGCGGCAGGCCGCGGGCCGGCTCGCCCAGCAGCAATGGTCTTGCATCCGGATCGTGACGCGACAATGCGGACTCCGCTCAGGGTCGGGCGTCAATGTACACGACCCGTGCCTGTGATTGCGGCCCGCCAGTTCTCAGCTGATGCCGAACATCCCCGGGTGCTCCTCGGAGAGTTCGAGGATCCGGCCGCCACCGCGCGCGACGCAGGTCAGGGGATCCTCGGCCACCAGGACCGGGAGCCCGGTCTCTTCCTGGAGCAGCTTGTCGATGTCCTTCAGCAGCGCCCCACCGCCGGTCAGCACGATGCCGCGGTCCGCGACATCGGCACCGAGTTCCGGTGGCGTCTGTTCGAGGGCCTTCTTGACGGCCTGGACGATGCCCTGCAGCGGTTCCTGCAGCGCCTCGAGGATCTCGTTCGAGTTCAGCGTGAAGCTGCGCGGGACACCCTCGGAGAGGTTGCGCCCCTTGACCGAGATCTCACGGACCTGCTGGCCCGGGTAAGCCGATCCGATCTCGATCTTGATGCGCTCGGCGGTGGCCTCGCCGATCAGGATGCCGTAGTTGCGGCGCACGTAGTTGGTGATCGCCTCGTCGAAGCGGTCGCCACCGATGCGCACCGACTCGGCATAGACGATGCCGTTCAGCGAAATCACGGCCACCTCGGAGGTGCCGCCGCCGACGTCGAGCACCATCGAGCCGACGGCCTCGCTGACCGGCAGCCCGGCGCCGACCGCGGCCGCCATCGGCTCCGGGATCACGTCCACGCGGCGGGCACCGGCACCCTCGGCCGATTCCTGGATCGCACGCCGCTCGACCTGGGTGGAGCCGAAGGGTACGCAGATCAGCACCCGCGGCGACGGGCGCAGCCAGCGATTGCCGTGCACCTTGCCGATGAAATACTGCAGCATCCGCTCGGTATAGGTGAAGTCGGCGATCACGCCGTCCTTCATCGGGCGCACGGCGGTGATATGGCCCGGGGTGCGGCCGATCATGCCCTTGGCCTCGGCACCGACCGCGACGATCACCTTGCCGCCACGACCGGGTTCGTCCTGGATCGCGACGACCGAGGGTTCGTTGAGCACGATGCCGCGGCCGCGCACGTAGATCAGCGTGTTGGCCGTGCCGAGATCGATCGAGACGTCGCTCGAGAAATATCCCCGGAGGCTCTTGAACATGAGGTGGCTGGCGACGCTCGAAGCGGCAAAAACAAGGGCGGGGAGTGTAGCTGCGGGCGCGACATTCCACAAGCAGACGTGTATGATTCTGACCGGATTTTCCCGCCCTTGCGAGCCCACCGGAGCGATCGTGACGCTGACCCGCCGCGACGTCGAGAATATCGCGCACCTGGCGCGCCTGCAGATCGGCGCCGGGGAGCTGCCAGCCTATGCGGACAGCCTGTCCCGGATCCTCGGTTTCGTCGAGCAGCTGGCCGCTGCGGACACGGCCGGAGTCCTGCCGATGGCACACCCGCTGGAGGGCGAAATACAGCGCCTGCGGGCGGACGAAGTCACTGAAACCGACCGGCACGAGCGCTACCAGCAGGACGCTCCGGCCGTCGAGGCGGGCCTGTACCTGGTTCCGAAAGTCATCGAATGAAGCTGCATGAACTCACCGTGGCCGAACTCGGCCGGGGCCTGCGCGAGCGCGAGTTCACGAGCGTCGAGCTGACCCGGCATTACCTCGCCCGGATCGCCAGCGGCAACGCTGCGCTCAACGCCTTCATCACGGTGACCGCGGAGCGCGCACTCGCCGACGCCGCCGCCGCTGACCAGCGCCTGGCTCGCGGCGAGGGCGGACTGCTCACCGGCGTACCGCTCGCGCACAAGGACATCTTCTGCACCGATGGGGTGCTGACGACCTGCGGTTCGCGGATGCTCGCCAAGTTTGTCGCGCCCTATGACGCGACGGTGGTCGAGCGGCTCGCCGCCGCCGGCATGGTGCTGCTCGGCAAGACCAACATGGACGAGTTCGCGATGGGCTCGTCGAACGAGACCAGCTGGTTTGGGCCGGTGCGCAATCCCTGGGACCTCGCCCGGGTACCGGGCGGATCCTCCGGTGGGTCCGCCGCCGTGGTCGCCGCTGGGCTCGCACCCGTTGCAACCGGTACCGACACTGGCGGTTCGATCCGCCAGCCGGCGGCACTCTGCGGCCTGACGGGTCTCAAGCCGACCTACGGGCGCGTCTCCCGCTACGGCATGATCGCCTTCGCCTCGAGTCTCGACCAGGGCGGGGTGCTGGCCCGCAGCGCCCTGGACGCCGCGCTGCTGTTGGCGGCGATGGCCGGGCCCGATCCGCGCGATTCGACCTGCATCGAGCGCCCGGTGTCCGACTATGCCGCCGGCCTCGACCGCCCGATACGGGGCCTGCGCATCGGCATCATCCGCGAGTTCTTCGGCCCCGGCCTCGAGGCCGGGACCGGGGCGGCCGTGCAGGCGGCGCTCGACGGCTTCCGCAAGCTCGGCGCCGAGCTCGTCGAGGTCAGCCTGCCGAATCTGCCGCTGTCGGTGCCGACCTACTACGTGGTCGCGCCGGCCGAGTGTTCCTCGAACCTGTCGCGCTTCGACGGAGTGCGCTTCGGTCATCGCTGCGAGGAGCCGCGCGACCTGCGCGATCTCTACGAGCGTTCGCGCGGCGAGGGCTTCGGAGCCGAGGTCAAGCGCCGGATCATGACCGGGACCTATGTGCTCTCGGCCGGCTATTACGATGCCTACTACCTGAAGGCCCAGCAGGTCCGCAGCCTGATCAACGCGGACTTCCGCCGCGCTTTCGCCGAGGTGGACGTGCTGATGGGGCCGACCTCGCCGACGCCCGCCTTTGCGCTCGGCGCGAAGACCGACGATCCAATCACGATGTACCTGAACGACATCTACACGATCGGCGCCAACCTGGCCGGGCTGCCGGCCATCTCCGTGCCCTGCGGGCTGGTCGGCGGCCTGCCGGTCGGACTGCAGGTGATCGGGTCGCATTTCGCCGAGGAACTGCTGCTCGCGGTCGCCCATGCCTGGCAGCGCGAGACCGACTGGCATGGCCGGCGGCCGCCGGAGCCGGTGCGGGGGGCGCCATGAGCAGCGGCTGGGAAACGGTCATCGGCCTCGAGATCCACGCGCAGCTGGCGACGCGCTCGAAGATCTTCTCCGGTGCCGCGACCGCCTTCGGCGCACCCCCGAACGCCCAGGCCTGCCTCGTGGACCTCGGCTATCCCGGCGTGCTGCCGGTATTGAATCGCGAAGCGGTGCGCATGGCCGTGCGCTTCGGACTCGCGATCGGCGCGACCGTCGCGCCGCGCTCGGTATTCGCGCGCAAGAACTACTTCTATCCCGACCTGCCCAAGGGCTACCAGATCAGCCAGTACGAGCTGCCGATCGTCTCGGGCGGCGCGGTCGGGATCGTGCTGGAGGACGGCACGCACAAGCGGATTGGCGTCACCCGGGCCCACCTGGAGGAAGACGCCGGCAAGTCCCTGCACGAGGGGCTTGGCGAGCTGACCGGGATCGACCTGAACCGGGCGGGTACGCCGCTGCTCGAGATCGTCTCCGAGCCGGAGCTGCGCTCGGCGCGCGATGCGGTCGCCTACATGAAGAAGATCCACACGCTCGTGCGCTACCTCGGCATCTGCGACGGCAACATGCAGGAGGGCTCCTTCCGCTGCGACGCCAACGTCTCGGTGCGCCGCGCGGGGGCGCAGCAGCTGGGCACGCGCTGCGAGATCAAGAACCTGAACTCCTTCCGCTTCGTCGAGAAGGCGATCCATTACGAGGTCGGGCGCCAGGTCGAGCTGATCGAGGGCGGCGGCAAGGTCGTGCAGGAGACGCGGCTCTACGATTCGGACCGCGGCGTGACGCGCTCGATGCGCAGCAAGGAGGAGGCCAACGACTACCGGTACTTCCCGGACCCGGACCTGCTGCCGCTGGTGCTCGAGCCGGCCTTCGTCGAGGAAGTGCGCGCAACCCTGCCCGAGCTGCCGGACCAGAAGGCGGCGCGCTTCGTCCGCGACCACGGCCTGTCCGACTACGACGCCGGTGTCCTGACCGCGAGCCGCGAGCTCGCCGATTATTACGAGGGCGTGCTCGGCGTGCTGGGTGGCGAGCCGAAGCTCGTCGCCAACTGGGTCATGGGTGAGCTCGCAGGGCTCCTGAACCGCGACGGGCTCGAGATCGGCGGATCGCGCGTCGGTGCAGCAGGCCTTGCCGGGCTGCTCAAGCGGATCAGCGACGGCACGATCTCCGGCAAGATTGCCAAGGAAGTCCTGGAAGCGATGTGGGACGAGGGGCAAGCGGCGGATGCGATCATCGAGGCGCGCGGCCTGCGCCAGATCACCGACACCTCCGCGCTCGAAGAGACGATCACGCAGGTCATGGCCGCGAATCCCGGCCAGCTCGGCGACTACCGGGCCGGCAAGGACAAGCTCTTCGGATTCTTCGTCGGCCAGGTCATGAAGGCGACTGCCGGCAAGGCCAACCCGGCGCAGGTCAACGAGCTGCTGCGGCGGATGCTGGCCGGGCCCTGAGGCGCAGCGCTTTGTTGCTTGCCGGCAACAATTCCCGGCACAAAGGCCGATCCGTGTGGTATCGGGGTCAGCCGGTTTTGTACTTGCGGCCGGCATCGTCTATGATCCCGCCCCAGCAACGAAATCCAACCACAAGGTCCATCCGGACCCGGAGTCACGAGCACGCTCGGCTGAGGGGCCGATCGTGCCGTCAAAAGTGTTCTCAGGCTGGGCCTTGCCAGGATTCGTAGCAGTATTCGGTGGGAGCATCGGCAAGCAACACAAGGAACGATATCCATGTCAGCCAGGAAGAAGTTCAGGCAGGGTCTGAAGCGCAGCGCACTGAGCCTCGCGGTCGGGATGGTGCTGGCCTCGGGCGCCCAGGCGCAGTCCAACATTACCGGTTCGATCTTCGGTAAGACTGCGCCCGGCGACACGATCGTGATCGAGAACGCGGACACCGGTTTTCGCCGCGAGGTCGAGGCCGGGTCCGATGGCTCGTACCGCCTCAGGCAGACGCCGAGCGGCACCTATGTCGTGACCGTGAAGCGTGCCGATGGCACGACGCTGAAGCGCGAGAACGTGGTCGTCTATGTCGGCGTCGGCACCTCGGTGAACTTCGCCGGCGCGACCGAGCTCGAGACGATCCAGGTGGTCGGCACCGGCCTCGTCAACCCGATCGACGTCTCCTCGGTCGAATCGACGACGATCATGACCGCCGAGAAGGTCGCGATGATTCCGGTACAGCGCGACACCACCGCAGTTTCGCTGCTGGCACCCGGTACCATCAAGGGCGACCCGGCGTTCGGCAACCTGGCGTCATTCGGCGGTTCGTCGGTAGCAGAAAACCAGTACTACTTCAATGGCTTCAACATTACCAACACCTTCCAGAACCTCAACTTTGCCAAGGTCCCCTACGATGCGATCGCCGAGCAGCAGATCAAGACCGGTGGCTACGGTGCGGAATTCGGACGTTCGACTGGTGGTGTGATCAATCAGATCTCCAAGCGCGGCACCAATGAGTTCCGCTTGGGTGGCAGCGCCTACTGGTCGCCGGACTCGTTGTCGGAGTCGACTCCGAATCGGATGAGCAATGACGGGGTCCTGTTGGAGGATAACAGCAATGACACCGAGGGTGACAGCCTGAACGCTACTCTGTCGGCGGGTGGCGCGCTGATCAAAGACCGGTTGTTCGCTTACGGCCTGATTGAGTATGGCCAGCGGGACTACGACGACTATCCCGGCCGTGCCGGCAGCGCCAACAGTACCGCAACCAGCATTCGTATGCCGAAGTGGCTGCTCAAGCTCGACTGGAATATCACCGACCGGCATCAGCTGGAGTTTACGGCGCTGTCGGACAAGCGCGAGTATGAAACCGATTATTTCGACACGATCACCAATGAAGATAATACGAACCCACAACACTCGACCTATCGTGGTACCGCGTACGACGACTTCGGCGGTACCATCTACATCGGCCGCTATACCGGCTACCTGACTGATAGCCTCGCCGTCTCCGTGCTCGCCGGTCACGGCCAGTCCGACCGCTCCAACTACAGTTTGACCTCGACTGGAATCGTCAACGAATACCAGGGTGTGGTTGGTGGCGGCGCCAGTGGCTGCGCAGTCATCACCGACGGCCGCCCGTCGGTCACCGCCGGCATCACCGCACCGATAACCGGTTGTGCTCTGTCGAATTTCCTGGGTCGCCCGGATGCTGAGGACACGCGCGACCAGTACCGCATCGACCTCGAGTGGCAACTGGGCGACCACCAGCTGCGCGGCGGTTTCGACGTCGACAACTTCGAGTCGGTTGCGGGTGAGTCGTATTCCGGCGGTGCTAGTTGGCGCTACGGTCGCTACTCGAGGACCGGCTTCACGGATGAGAATACCGTGGTCCGTAAACGCATCTTCCAGTCGGGCGCGACCGTCAAGGTCGAGCAGCAGGCGTTCTACCTGGAAGACACCTGGAGCGTTACGGATGACTTTATTGCCTACCTCGGCCTGCGTTGGGATACTTTCGACAATAAGAATGGTGCCGGCGAGTCCTATGTCAAGATCACCAACCAGTTTGCCCCGCGGATCGGATTCAGCTGGGACGTCTCCGGAGACTCCACTTTCAAGGTGTTCGGTAACGCCGGTCGCTACGCGCTGCCGCTGACCGCGACGGTTGCGGTGCGCGGTGCGTCAGCCTCGCTGTATTCCGAGGAGTTCTTTACTTACACCGGAGTGGATCCCGCGACTGGCGCACCAACCGGCCTGACCTTGATTCCCAACTACAACAACGGTCGTCCGATCCGTTACCTGAATAACGAGTTCGGCGTCGGCAAGGACGCGAGTAGCATTGCCTCGGAGAACCTGGAACCGATGTACCAGGACGAGTTCATTCTCGGCTTGCAGAAGCAGTTGACCGAGAAGTTTTCCGTCGGCGTTCGGGCGATTTATCGCGATCTGAAGCGTGCGATCGATGACCAGTGCGACTATCGTCCCCTGATTGAGGCCGGCTTGGCGCAAGGTTTCACTGAGGATGGCGGGACTTGGATCGAGCCGGCCGACAAGACTCAGCCGAGCGACATGGCGCTCTACAATCCGGGGGTCGCATTCTGCCACCTGTACAACCCGGGGAGCGATGGTGTCTTCAATCTCGACTTCAACGGCGACGGCACGCTGGAACAGGCGACGATTCCGGCCGAGGTGCTCGGGCCAAAGGCAAGGCGTGAGTACACCGCTGTGGAGTTCCTGTGGGAGGGCAACTGGGACCGCCTCTTTCTGCAGGGTTCTTACACCTGGTCGAAGAGCGAAGGAAATACTGAGGGCGGTGTCAAGTCTGATATCGGTCAGGACGATACCAACGTGACTCAGGACTTTGACTATCCGGAGTTGGCCGAAGGGTCGGATGGTTATCTGCCGAATGACCGCCGTCACAGCCTGAAGCTGTTCGGCAACTTCGCACTGAATGATCAGTGGTCCGTCGGTGCAAACCTGCTTATGCAGTCTGGCCGGCCCATCAACTGCTTCGGCTTTCATCCGATCTCGCCGAATTACGGGAACTCTTATTTCTATTGTGATGGAGAGTTGGAAGAGCGCGGTACCGCTGGACGTTTGCCGTGGACCTATAGCCTGGATGCGAGCGTGCGGTATGCGCCGCGATTTGCCGATGGTCGATTGAAGATGAAGCTTGACGTCTTCAACTTGCTGAACAGCGATACCCGGATTACGGTGGATGAACGCGGCGAGGATGCCGGTGGTGCCCTGGTGCCGGCAACGTACAAGACCGCGACCAACTGGCAGACTCCGCGCACGGTCCGCTTCGGGGTCAGCTACTCTTTCTGATCCGGCAGCAGTTGCCGCAACTCGGAAGGCCGCCTTGTGCGGCCTTCTTTTTTTCCTCGGTCAACGTGCGTATGCTGCGCTGGCGCCGGCGCTGCCGATGGTCTGCTGCCGGAGTGATTTGCCGGCGGGCGGCCGGTGCGCCCGGCCGCGACGCGATCCCGCTGTTTCGGCCGGTGGCCGGACAGCTCGGTGCCTGGCGGAAACTGATGACCACGGATTTTGCCGCGCTTTGGCAGCAGGCTGAGCATCTGAGCGGCGCGGGGCGTCATGACTTGGCACGGCCGCTCTATGCCAGACTGATCAGTGACCGCGGGTTCGCGCCACTGGCCCATCTGCGCCTGGCGGTGCTGGACCGGCGGAATGGTGACTTGCGCGGTGCGACCACGCAGGCGCTGGCCGCGCTGGCCGCAGCGTATGCCGATCCGGACCTGATGGAATTGCTGTGCAAGGTGTTGCTGACCGTCGGCGAAACCCGCGCTGCGCTCGCTTGCGCCGACCGCCTGATGGGAAGCCAGGCCCGCCTTGAGTCTTGCGCTGAAGTCGGCAAGATGCTGTCGGACCATATGCTGCCGGAGGCGGCGTTGCCGCTGTTACGCCGGGCGATGGCGTTGGGGCTCGCGAACTCGCCGGCGATACGTTATCTGGTCGGCCTGAATCTGATGTATCTCGGCCGACTTGCTGAAGCGCGCGAAGAGCTGGAGCGCAGTGTCGCGGGTGATCCGAGCCTGGCAGCCGCCCACTGGGCCTTGAGCAAGCTGGGCCCGAGCGACCAGCGGAATCAGCGTGTCGACCGTCTCCGCCGGCAGTTGGCTATAACGCAAGATGGAGCGCACGACGCGCCGCTGCTCTGGTACAGCCTGTTTCAAGAGCTCGACGCGAGCGCTGACGGCAAGGCCGCGTGGTGCGCTCTGCAGCGGGGCCTGGCCCTGAGACGGGCGCAGGTCCGCTTCGGTGAGACGGCGCAGGAGGCGTTGTTTGCGGCAGCGGCTCGTGGTCTGGCGCTGGCGACCCGGGTCGCGGGCCGCGCCGCCGGCCAGACCAGCGGTCCGACGCCGGTCTTTGTTGTCGGCATGCCGCGCACCGGGACGACCATCATCGAGCAGCAGCTCTGTGAGATGTTTGCTGTTGCCAGTGCCGGTGAACTGCGCGACCTTACCGTGCAGATGCGCTGGATTACGCGCATCCCCGGTGCCTACCAGTTCGATCAGATCCTCTTGGACGCGCTGGACGAGAACGCTTTGGCGCTGCTTGGGGAACGCTATATGGCCCATGCCGGTTGGCGGGCCGGTGGCAGCCGTTACTTCATTGACAAGTGGCCCGATAACTATCTGGCGATCGGTCACATCCTTGTGGCAGTTCCGCAAGCCCGGATCCTGTGCGTGCGGCGCTCGGCCGTGGATACCTGCTTTTCCAACCTGAAGGAATGGTTCGGAGCGGGCTATTACTACAGTTACGATCTCGCCGAGACTGCGCGCCAGTACATCAGGTTTGACCGCCTGATGGGTCTGGTCGAAGCGATGTGCCATCCTCGGGTTGCCTTTATCGAATACGAGGCGTTCGTGCGGAATCCACATGCCATCGCAGCGAAAGCTGGCCTCGAGCTGGGGCTACCTCGGCGAGAGGAAAGCAGTGGAGGCCCGGGACCGACGATAGCCACGGCGAGTACAGTGCAGGCGCGCCAGACGATCGATGCGCGGCGCATCGGCGCGTGGCGTCGCTACCAGGCGCACCTGCAGCCGGTCATTGAACTGCTGGCCGCCTCCGGCTGCAGCCTGGAACGGGAGGATCAGCAGGTGCCAGGCCACCGGTAACGGTACCAGCCGCTGCGTGAGACCGGGGCGCTGGCAATGTAGCGGAGCCGGTCCGGACCGCGGGAGCGTGGCTGGTGACGGCTTGGCAGCGGCAGCGGCTCGATTGTGCTCACCAACACAATCGGACTACCATCGCCGCTGTCACCGTCAGGCAGCGCCCGAGGGTCCTGCGTGAGCGCCTCAGCCGATCCGATGCAGGCCATGCTGCGCCTTGCAGAACCTCTCGCCGCTCGCGGCGACTTCCCCGGGCTGCGCCAGCTGATGGCAGGCATCCAGGTCGAGGCCGAACGTAAGGCCGCCGGGCTGATCGAAACCTCGTACGCCGAGTCGTTGGCAGGACGCTATCGCAACGCGCGCACTGCGGCCCTGCTGGCGCTGGCTCTGGCCCCCAGGTCGCCGGCATTGGTCGGACAGCTGGCGGCCCGGCTGCGGACCAGCAACGACGGGGCGCTCCTGCTGCAGCTGATCGACGCTGTCGGCCCGCCAAGAAACATGTCGATACCGTTGCTGCTGGCTCTTGCTGCGCAACTGTCTCACCTCAATCTCCAGGAGCGGGCGCTGGAACTGCTGAATGAGGCCCGCCGCGGCGATCCGGATTTTCCGCCGGCCCTGCTGGCGCGCGGCCAGGTGCTCACTTACCTCGGGCGGCTGCCGGAGGCACGGCTGGAACTGGAACGATGCGTGCAGCTGGCTCCGGAGATCGCCCTGGCGCATTGGTTCCTGGCGCATATCGGCCGGGCCACGCCGGACCACAACCACGTGGCCCGCCTGCGGAACCGGCTGCGCAGTCCGAAGTTGCCGGCCCGGGAAACCGCCGCGCTGGCGTTCGCTCTGCACCAGGAACTCGACGGTCTGCAGCAGTACGAGGATGCCTGGTCGGCTCTGCAGCGCGCCTGTTTGGCTAAGCGCAGTATGTTGAGCTACGACCGGGCTGACAGCCATGAGCTGGTGGAGGCATTGATCGCGTTGCCGGCGGGCTGGCCCGCTGCGACCAGCAACTCCACGGAGCGAACCCCGATCTTCATCGTCGGAATGCATCGCTCCGGCACCACCTTGCTCGAGCAGCTGCTGGACGCCAGTCCGCAGGTAAGCGGGATCGGCGAACTGTATGACTTTACCAGCGCTATGCGTTATGCGACCAACCACCATTGCCGCGGCGTCATTGACCGTACCATCGTCGCCAGGGCCGGCGCCGTCGATTTTGCCGCGGTCGGGCGCCGCTATCTCGACGGCGTGGCCTGGCGGCTTGGCGCCGAACCGTTCTTTACCGACAAGCTGCCGTCAAATTTTCTGAATATCGGCTTCATCTGCCGGTCGCTGCCGCAGGCCCGGATCCTGCACATGGTCCGCGATCCGGTGGCAACCTGCTTTTCCAACCTGCGCGAGATGTTCTCGGACGCCAACCCGTATTCCTATGATCAACTCGAGCTGGCGGAGTTCTTTGCCGGGTATCAACGCTTAATGGCGCACTGGCACCGCGTCTGTCCGGGCCGCATCCTCGATGTTTCGTATGCTGCGCTGACCGGCGATACCGAGGCGGTGGTGCGCGAGGTGGCCGCGTTTTGCGGGCTCAACTACGTTCCGGCGATGTGTGACCCGCGCAACAGCAGGCGCGCGGTGGCCACCGCCAGCGCAGTGCAGGTGCGCGAGGGCGTGACCCAACACTGGGTGTCCAAGTGGGTGCCATACGAATCTCATCTGCAACCGTTAATCTTGACATTGCAGCGGCTCGGCGCGCTTACCGACCATGCACCAGACTAGTGGACTGTAACAGGCGATGAGGCTGCCCTCCGGGCGGCCGTTGCCTTTCCAGGAGACGCAACGAAGTTGGATTCCCCCCGTCGTGCGACCGGATCCTACCGCGAGGCTCGCTCGCGCACCCTGGCGGCCCGCGCCCAGCGGCCGGCCTCCCCGGAGGAAATCGCCGAACTGGTCGCCCGGCTGCGCCGTTACAACGAGAGCGCTGCGATCCGTGAATGCCTGTCGTGGTTGCCGCCGCTCGAACGGATCCCCATTCCACTGCTGCTGTTCTTTGCTGCACAGCTCGGTTCCCTGAACCAGCCGGAGCAGGCGCTCGGTTTCCTCGACGAGGCCCGGCGGGGTGATCCGGATTTTCCCCCGACACTCGCGGCCCGCGGCCAGGCCCTGATCTGGCTCGGGCGCTTCGACGAGGCCGAACAGGAACTCGCCCGTTGCATCCACCGGGCGCCGGAGCTCGCCCAGCCGCACTGGCTGCTCGCGCGGCTGCGGCGCTGGACTGCCGGGGAGCATCACCTGCAGCGCCTGCGCGCCGAGCTCGCGCGTCCCGGGCGCAGCGCTGACGACCTCGCGCTGCTCGGCTACGCGCTGCACAAGGAGCTGGACGACCTGGAACAGCATGGCGAGGCCTGGGAGGCGCTGGCGGCGGCCTGCCGGACGCGCCGCTCGCGCGTGGAATTCAATGCCGGCGAGGCCGGGGCACTGTTCGAGGGCCTGATGGCCCTGCCGGCACTGCCACCGGTGGGTGAACAGGTGCCGGGGCCGGTGCCGATTTTCATCGTCGGGATGCATCGTTCCGGCACGACGTTGCTCGAGCAGCTGCTGGCCGGGCACAGCCAGGTGGCCGCGATGGGCGAGCTCTACGATTTCACGGCGCAACTTCGCGAGGCGGCCGACCACCATTGCCGCGGCGCGCTGGATCCGACGATCGTCAGCCGCGCGCCCGGCTTCGATCATGCCGCGATCGGCCGCGGCTACCTGTCGAGCATTGCCTGGCGCAGCGCCGGTCGCCCGTTCTGCGTCGACAAGCTGCCCTCCAACTTCCTCAACCTGGCCTTCATCGGCGCCGCGCTGCCGCGGGCTCGAGTGCTGCACGTGGTCCGCGATCCGGTGGACACCTGCTTTTCCGCACTGCGCGAGTATTTCTCCGCGGACGCCTGT
>SCUD01000147.1 GCA_004297335.1 Gammaproteobacteria bacterium | reverse complement strand
CGGCCGGATTTCCCGGGGCTTGGCCTCGATCCGGTGGAGATCGCCTGGGACCGGGCATTGTTCGTCGTCGGCATCGCGGATGCCCGCGCCATCCGCCAGGCCACCAGCGTGAACTGGAATGGAGCGATGTCGACGTTCCGGCCGGGGGCCGCGGCGTTCACCGACGCGGGCAGCGGGATCCACGCGGCGATCGGTTACCCCGCTGACGCGGCGACGGTACCGTTTTCCTTCCCGCTCGACCTCAATGGCAGCCTCGGCCTGCGGATGGTGCCGTTCGCGGAGCACACGACCGTCGACCTGCGCTCCAATCATCCACACCCGAGTTTTGCCGGCAACTGGCTGCCGTCCGACCGCAAGGTCACGGGCGCCGGTTTCGAGGCCCACTGGGCCATTCCTTTCCTGGGACGCAACTACCCGCAGGCCTGGAGAGCCGAGGCGAGCCAGCTGGATCTCATCGAGCAGTCACGTTTCGGCGTCGAGCTCGTGGACCCCGTGGACCACTACCGCATGGCCGAACGCAGCCTGAAGTACGCGGGGCTGTTCATCCTGCTGACCTTCGCCGCGGTGTGGCTGATGGAGGTCCTGGCCGGCATCCGCGTGCATCCGATCCAGTACCTGCTGCTGGGCAGCGCCCTGTGCCTGTTCTACCTGCTGGAACTCTCGCTGTCGGAGCACCTGGGGTTCCCGCTGGCCTATGCGATCGCGAGCATTGCCGTGGTCGTCACCGTGGCTGGGTATTCGCTGGCGGTCCTGCGCCAATGGTCGCGCGCGCTGGTCGTCGCGGCCGGTGTCGGGCTCCTCTACACCTTCCTGTACGTGCTGCTGATGAACGAGGATTACGCGCTGCTCAGCGGCTCCATCGGCTTGTTCCTGATCCTCGCCGTGATCATGTATGTGACCCGGCGCGTCGACTGGTATGCGGGACGCGGGATGCCGTGAAGCGCGGGCCGCAACCGCACGCTCTCAGTCATCGCCCAGGGCCTTACGATCCACCATGCCGACGTTCCGACCCACGCGCTTGAGGTCACGCCAGGCGGTAGCCTTCGTGGCGATACGCAGTGGCCGGGCCTCGATCTGGCGGATGCCGGCGAGGACATCGGCAACCGGCCGCTTCGTGTGCGTGAACTCGATGACTCCGTAGGGCGTCCGGTAGATGCCCTTGCGCCCCGTGGTCATGACCGTCAACCGGTCGACCGGAATCTGGGAAATCGCGCCGAACTCCGCGAGCATGGACTCCAGGCTGACATAGCTGCAGGCACCGGGCCGCTGCGCCCGCGCGATGTGCTCGATGACGTGGGAATCGAATGACTGCGCGTGCGGATTGACGTAAATGCCGCGACAGGCGCGCACCAACAGGCCCGCCTTCACCAGGCGCTGGAGCCCTTCGGTAAAGGTCTTCGGGCTGTCTTCCGGAAACAGGCGGGCAAGCTGGGAGCGCGTGAAGACGTATCGCCCCTGTTTGTCCCAGCGGCGCAGGATTTCGATTGCGCGGGTGCGGTTCATCCTTGCGTGGGCCACCTCGAAAGGTTTAAATGGACAGTAATTCTACGTGCAAATAGATTATCTGTCCACTTACGCCCCCAATCCTGTACCAGCGCGTTCGGGGAATCATGGCATTTCCGCCGCAGTCTCAGCGGCCGTGCTGCCTTCGCCTCGGTGAGCGCACCGCCATAAGGCGTACGGTTCCGTCCGACCCGATCTCGAACACGGTCTGCTCGTGCAGGTGCCCAAAGAAGCAGATCCAGCGCCGCGAGTACGGCGAGGAGTGCCTCACGATTGCCGTGGATGTCGCCTAGGATGCCGTGGAGCGCCATCGCTTCAGCACCTGCACGACAAGCCCCGGCACCCGGCGCGCGCGGACGAACAGCCGCTGGACCCAGCTCATCAGCAGCGGCATGGGATCGTTCCACGCGAAGAGGTTATAGACCGTCCGCGACGATAGGATCGACGTAATCCAGCCGGCCAGCGACAGCTCGCCGCGCGCGGCCAGGGCGCGGTAGGCACGGACGTCGTAGCGCAGATAGATCCAGCGGCGCGTCGTGGTGTAGGGTCGCGGCCCCGGCGGGCGGGCGCCCAGCAGATGGTCGTACGCGACCTGCATGAGGTTGATCCCGTTGACCGCGCCAAGGTAGTGCCAGAGATTGAAGCGCGCGTTGACCTCCAGCAGGGCGTGCGTTCCGGTCCGTGAATCCGTTTTGAAATCCAGCTTGAAGGGCCCCTTGAGCGGCAGGCGCTCAACCAATTGTCGGCCGAAGGCAGTGCGTGCCTCGTCGTGCATCAGCTCGATGAAGGAGCTCTCGCCAGTCAGTGGGGGTGAGGTGCGCAGCTTGCGGCCGAGGAACGCGGCCAGAACCCGGCCCTGCTCGTCGGCATAGCCGTGGTAGGACCACAGTTGACGGTCATCACCGGGGATGTACTCCTGGAACAGCAGTTTATCGCGATGGCGGGCGATGAGCGGCTGCCGGGCGGCCTCGCAGCCGCTCGCGAGAACGATCGCCTTGCTGTCACCGGTGAAGAGACATTCCCTCAGCGCCGAGTGCTTCCAGTCCGACTTGGATCTCGGTTTCACCAGCACCGGGCTTCCGCAGTCCGCGAGCTCCTGCCAGCAGAGTCCGCGCGGCACCGGGAGCTGGCGCACGCGTGCGAACTCCTGGAAGCAGTCCTTCGCCAGCAGCGCACTTGCCACGTCCGGATCCGGCAGCAGGAAAAGGTAGCGCTCCGCCAGCAGCCGGCGGTGCGCGCAGACCAGCTCGAGCATGAAGTCGTCACCATACATGAGCGGCAGTCGCTGGCCGAACCGCGCCACCAGCTGGTCCCCCGCGGCAATCAGGTCGCGCAACAGCGCCTCCGGCTGGTCCCGGGCAGCGAGGATCTGGCGACTATTGCAGTAGCGTGAGTAGAACTCAGGCGCGGTCGCGTCGCTCGCGGCGACGATCAGCGGGATTCCCGCGATTCCGAGCGTACGGACCAGCACCGGTCCGGCCACCAGCAGGACCGGCGGCCTCCGAACCTTGGGTCTCTCGCGCATATCCTCCCAGATCCGGTGAGCTTGAGTCACGCCGCTGCGCAACCGGGGCCCACCGTATCAGCGTCGCCCGGCCGTGTCTGCTGCCCCCCGCATCTTTGCGCTACCCTGTGTACGAGCCACCCGACTGAAGGGGAACGACCATGCCTGTCCTGGTCCTGCTGTTCATCGCATCGTTCGCCGCCGGTGCCATCGCGCAGGAGCGCGGGCCGCTCGACCTCGCCGACGCCCTGGTTCCCGCCGGCGCCCGGCAGATCGCCTACGGCAGTGATCCGCTGCAGTTCGGCGAACTGCGCCTGCCGGAGGGCGCCGGTCCGCATCCGGTGGCGATCGTCGTGCATGGCGGCTGCTGGGTCGCACACCTCGATGGCCTCGATGACCGCGCGATTGCGCTCGACAACATGCGCCCGCTGGCCGCGGCGCTCGCGGCGGCGGGCATTGCCACCTGGAACATCGAGTACCGCCGCCTCGGCAACGCAGGCGGCGGCTGGCCGGGAACATTCATTGACGTGGCCCGCGCCGCGGACTTCCTGCGCACACTCGCCGGCGAACATCGGCTTGACCTCGATCGCGTCGTCGCGATCGGCCACTCGGCTGGCGGACATCTCGCGCTGTGGCTGGCGGCGCGCGCAGCAATTCCGCCGGACAGCGAGCTGCATGAGACTGCTCCGGTGGCACTCGCCGGCGCGGTGAGTCTCGACGGCCCCGCTGATCTGGCGGCGATGATTCCGCTGCAGCAGGTGATCTGCCGCACACCAGTGATCACGGACCTGTTCGGTGGCAGTCCGGAGGCGCGACCGGAACGCTATCGGAGCGCCTCGCCAATCGAATTGCTGGCGGCCGGCCAGTCTTTCGAGTTCTTCGCCGGTCAGATGTTCGCGGCGCAGGTCGGGCCGTTCACTGAACGGGCCCGCGCCCACGGCGCCGGGCTGCGCGTCACAACGCTCGCGGAAGCCGGGCACTTCGTCTTCATCGATCCGGAATCTGCAGTCTGGCCGCAGGTGCTGCAGGCAGTCCGGCGCCTGCTCGAGTAGACCCGCGGCGCCGGCCCGGCGCCACCATCACGATCGGGGGTTGACATGCCAGGGGAGCCACGGTCGCCGAGAGGCGACATCCGCTTCGAGTCCGCGGTGCAGCACGCCACGCTGCAGGTGCCGGTGTTCGCGCCCGCCGACGACGCGGCAAGCGTGCGCCGCCGCCTGCCTGAGCGACGCTGGGAATGCGCCAGCCACGTCGTCGTCTGCGACGGAGAGCGGGTCGCCGGCATTGTCCGCGTCGAGGACCTGCTGGCCGCGCCGGCCACCGCAACGCTCGGCGAGCTGATGGACCGCGACCCGCCGGTCGTCGCACCCGGTACCGATCAGGAGGTCGCAGCGCGTCATGCGGTCCGCCATGGCGAAGCGGCGCTGACGGTGGTCGATGCCAGCGGGCGCTTCGCCGGCGTGATTCCGCCGCACCGGCTGATGGACGTGCTGCTCGCCGAGCACGAGGAGGACCTGAGCCGCCTCGGCGGTTTCACCAAGGCCGCGTCCGCCGCGCGCAGCAGCAGTGAGGAGCCGGTCGAGCGCCGCTTCCGGCATCGCGTCCCCTGGCTGCTCGTAGGGCTCTTCGGCGCGCTGCTCTCCGCGGATATCGTCGGCTGGTTCGAGATCCAGCTCCAGCAACAGGTAATGCTGGCGTTCTTCCTGCCCGGCATCGTCTACCTTGCGGACGCGGTCGGCACCCAGACCGAGACGATCGTCGTCCGCGGTCTGTCCGTGGGCGTCCGGATGCGGCGCATGGCTGCGAGGGAACTGCTGACGGGCCTCGCCATTGGCATCGCGCTTGCAGTCGTGGCCGGCCCGCTGGTCTGGTGGCGTTGGGGCGAGCCGGATCTCGCACTGACAGTCGGGCTGGCGGTATTCGCGGCCTGCTCGACCGCCACACTCGCGGCGCTGGCCCTGCCGTGGCTGCTCGATGCCTTCTCGTTCGACCCGGCCTTCGGCAGCGGGCCACTCGCCACCGTAATCCAGGACCTGCTGTCGATCCTGATTTACTTTGCGATCGCCGCGGCCGTGGTAGGATGATCGACTCGCCCGGCGCCGCTAACCGGGCGCCGCGATTGCGAAGGACGCCAATCCTGCCAGCACGGCGGCCAGCATCGCCGCCCCGACGCGCAAACCGAGACCGCGCCCGCCGATCCACAGCGCGAGCCCTGACTTGACCAGCGAGTTGACGACCGCGGCGACCAGAATCGCCGCGGCTGCGGTCGGCAGCGGGAGCGTCTGGCCCGCCATGCCGGCCAGCGACAGCGTGATCGCATCGACGTCTGCGAGCCCGGCGGCAGCCGCGAGCCAGTAGATACTGCCGTGGCCGAAGCGCTCCATGAGCGCCGCGGACAGCAGCATGACCAGCGCCAGCAACCCGGCGAAGATCAGCGCCGGCTTGAGCTCGAAGGGATTGCTGACGCTCGTACCGTCACCCGGGCCCGCGCCACCGCGCCGCCACAACAGCCAGGCCGCCGCGAAGGCGACGCCGCCAGCCACCAGCAGTGGTCCGGCGAGCCGGACGGCCAGCGGCCAGTGGAGGATGCCGGCGACGACGAGGATACGCAGGAACATCGTCGCGCCAGCGATGGCGATGCCTGCCGCCAGCAGCTCAGTCGTCCCGGCGGGCTCGCGGGCCCGGCGCGCCAGGCTCACGGTGGCCGCAGTCGACGAGGCAAGTCCGGCGAACAGGCCGGTGGCGAGCACGCCGCGGCGCTCGCCGGCGATCCGCATCGCGAAGTAGCCGACGAAGGAGATGCCGCAGATCAGCACGACCATCCACCAGATGCGGTACGGGTTCAGCGCCTGCCACGGGCCGATGCCGCGATCCGGCAGCAGCGGCAGCACGACTACCGAGATCAGCAGCAGCCGGAACGTCGCGTACAGCTCGTCGACCCGGAGCCGGGCCACCCAGTCGTGCAGCAGCGGCTTGCTGCCGAGCAGGATGACCGTCACGACGGCGCCGGCCGCAGCAACCAGGACCTGGCCGTGCACCACCATGACGCCGAACGCGAAGGTCAGCAGCGCAGCGATAATGCTGGTGACGCCGGCATCGTGTATTCGCTGCTGGCGGAGCACATACGCGACGACCAACACGCCGGCGAGTGTCACGAAGGCAATTGCCGGCAGCACGATCCCGAACTGCGGGGTCAGCAAGGCGACGCTGCCACCGAGCAGCCCGATCAGCGCGAAGGTCCGGATGCCCGCGACCCGCTGGCCCTCGGCGAGGTCGCGCTCGTGCCAGCCACGCTCCAGGCCGACCAGCAGCCCCAGCGCCAGAGCCAGGCCGAGTCCGTAGAGGGAGTCCGGGCTGTCCATGGCGCGAGTATGCCACCGCCCTCCCCGGGCAGCAGCGATCGGGCGTATGATCGGTCTTCAGAGCATGTCCGCGATCCTGCCTGCCGTGGTTCATTCACTGGAAGGAGATCCGTCATGGGCGCAGTCGCTTTTCTGTACGGGATCATCGGCTACCTGTTGTTCCTCGCCAGCTTCCTCTACGCGATCGGCTTCGTCGGCAATCTGGTCGTGCCGAAGTCGATCGACTCGGGTGTTGCCGGGCCGCTCGGCATCGCGCTGCTGACAAACGTGATCCTGCTCGGCCTGTTCGCGGTGCAGCACAGCGTGATGGCCCGCCAGGGCTTCAAGGACTGGTGGACGCGCCTCGTCCCGAAATCCGTGGAGCGCAGTACCTACGTGCTGCTGTCGAGCCTGCTGCTGTTCCTGCTCTACTGGAAGTGGCAGCCGATGCCCGAGACCGTCTGGTCAGTGGAGAACCCCGCGGGCCGGCTGGTGCTGCAGGTCCTGTTCTGGGCCGGCTGGGCGATCGTCCTGCTCGGTTCCTTCATGATCGACCACTTCGACCTGTTCGGACTGCGCCAGGTCTGGTCACGGCTGCGCGGGCGCGAGTATTCGCCGCCGGGGTTCCGGAAGCCGGCCTTCTACCGCTACGTGCGCCATCCACTGATGTTCGGCTTCCTGGTCGCCTTCTGGGCGACGCCGGACATGAGCCAGGGGCATCTGCTGTTCAGC
>SCUD01000146.1 GCA_004297335.1 Gammaproteobacteria bacterium | reverse complement strand
CATGACCGGCCCGGTCACCGAGCGCTCGATCACTTCCCATAACAGCCTGCCCATCGGTCGACTCCTCCCTCAGCCCTGCACGTAGCACTCACCCGCCCTGATCGCCCGCATGAGGGCGGCACATTCCTGGCCGACGTAGCGGATGTGCTGCGGCAGGAGCCATGGCATCACATCGACGATGTACCAGGACAGGTCCTCGGGATCGCTGAAAGCGCCTTCCCAGAAGATCGTGCCCGCATCATGGTCGAGCAGCATCGCCCGGGCCTCGCCGCCATCGTTGCCGAACAGCAGGATGCCGGCCGGGTCGATCTGCAGCGGCAGCGGCCTCCTGAAGTGCGCGGCGAGCACGTCCCCGGCGCGATTCCAGTCCCGCTCATCGAGCCACGACGATTGCAGGACGAACACGGAGGGGCCAGCCGCGCATCCGAGCCTTGCGGCGACCTGGCGCTGCAGGCGCACGAGGGCCGTGGCCTGGAGCGGCCAGTCACCATAGGCATCGAGGCCACGGAACATGCAGGAAGCGAACAGCTTCCCATCGACCACGTTGAACATCACGGCCAGCACGTCGGGCGGGCATTGCGGCGCGCGGTCGCTGTCGTGTCCCGCGGACCTCGTGGGCTCGTAGTTTGCGACGCCCGTCGCCCGCAGCTGCGCGCAAAGCGCCTCGAGCGCTCCCGCGATGCCCGGCTGGCGCGCCTCCCAGCCCCGGTAGTAGCGCTCGAAATCCCCGGCGTTGAACTCGAAGTAGCCGGGCAGCTCCTCGCCGTCAGCTTCCGGCTCGATGGTCACCACGGCATTGAGCGCCTCGGCGATCCGCGCGCCCGCGCGAGTACGCCGCTCGTGACCGATCCGCAGCACCAGGTTCAGCAGCTGCAGCCAGGCGTCGCCGACGCTCGCGCTGAACAGCGGAAAGGTCGTCCTTCGCGACGGAAACACCGTCCGTTCGCGCGGCGGCATGCGGATGCTCCTTCCGGCGCGGGGCCGACTCGTGGCGGCCGGCGAGGCCGCATTTATGAAACGCTCCGTATCGTAATACTGGCAGGCGACAGCACCCGCGTCAACGCCGGCCGGCCGCCTGTGCTAACGTGCCGCATCATGGCCGGCCACAGCGCAGCGAAACGTCCCGCCGCATCGGCGCGGGTGCGCGGTCGCCCGCGCAGCACGCGCGCGCACGCGGCCATTCTCGATGCCACGCTCGCACTGCTCGCCGAGAAGGGTTACGAGCGCCTCACCGTCGAGGACGTCGCCGCCGCGGCCGGCGTCGGCAAGGCGACGATCTACCGGCGCTGGGCGTCGAAGGCGCCGCTGGTGATCGCGGCCTATGCGCAGCTCCCGGGACTGGTGCCGCCCGACACCGGCAGCGTGGCCGACGATCTCACCGCGCTGCTGCAGAGCTTCGCGCGCATCCTGGCAGCGACACCGCTGCCGCGCGTATTGCCGATTCTGGCGGGTGAGTGCCTGCACGACCCCGAACTTTCCAAGCTCCTCGTGCCGATCAACCGGGAGCGGCGCCGGCCGCTGTTCGCCATCCTCGAGCGTGCCGTGGGCCGGGGCGAGTTGCCGGCCGGTGTCGACCTCGGCGCCGCGGCCGATCTGGTCGTCGGCCCGATCATGACGCGGATCTACTTCACCGGCGAACCCGTCAGGGCCAGGGACATTCGTTCCTTCGTGGAGGCGGCACTGTTCGGCATCTGCCGGGTGCAGGCGGGAACATCGGTGCGCCCCAGGCGGCACCGCGGCAGGAAATCATGACGGCAGGCGCCGCGAAAATCGGCGCCGATCCCTTCCGGACCTATTCGTCCCCGGTAGCGACCAGCAGACCGATCAGGGCGATCATGCCGCCGTAGCGGAACGCGGCGTCGAGGGCCTCCTCGCGCATCGCGGCCGAACGCCACAGCTCGAACCAGCCCTCGGCGACCACGATGAAGCCGCCGAACAGCAGGATCACTGCGATGGCGCAGCCGGCCAGCGCCGCCTGCCGCGCTCCGGCAAAGGCTGCTGCGTTGCCATTGCGCGCCCGCCACATCCGCAGCGCGCCGAGCGCGCACAGGCCACCGGCAGCCAGCTTCGACAACAAGATGAACAACGCCCCGGCCCAGATCACGATCGGATTGGCAGTTGCCTGCCACCTCGCGGCACCGCCGTCGAAAGTCGCCATCGACGTGGTTGCAGCAACGGCACCGAGCGTCTCGCCCCAGCCAATGAGGTTGTGGAAGGCGCCAATGAAGCCCCAGAGTGCAACCGAAGCGACCAGCATGATCTTTGCGACACGTAGCAACATGGTTGTCCCTCCTCGTGATGCAGCACCGAACTCCGGCGACCTCGCGCCGCCGACCCTAACCTGCGTTATGCATAAAGGACGCGACGCCTTCGTTCATGGGTTCTAGTATTGCGCTGCCAGGGCGTGAAGTCGATGCGCGTCGGTGATTTTGGCAACGGGACGGGCGCTGACACCGGTTTTCCGGTGCCGGCGGTGCGAGCAAGCCGGATTGCGGCCACGGGAGTCCGGCGTGAGCCACGCACGCTGATTCGGGACGAGCGCAGGGTCAGTCCGACAGTGCTACGCGGGCGCGGCGCCGAGACTGCGGGCGATGATCTGCCAGTCGTGGCGGTGGATGCAGCCGGCGGGCAGGTGCAGCACGATGCGCCGCACCGAGGACTGGATCCAGGCGCCGAGCTTCAGGAGATGTTCGCGCAGGGTGCTGACCTGGGCGCGGCGGCAGGTGGTGCGCGCAGCACCCAGCCGCAATTCCTGGAACGGGACGTGGGCGGCAGCCGTCAGCAGGCCGCGCAACTGGTTGGCGAGGAAGCGGCTGCAGCTGGTACGGTCGATCTCGAGCCCATGGTGCAGCTCCTTGATCCGGTTCTCGATGTCGCCGCGGGCGCAGCACACAGGCAAAGAGATACTGGTCGGCCTCGTCGTTGAAGGTCAGGAACCCGGCCACCGGCAGGTAGCACCAGCTGTCGTAGTGCCCGTTGAAGAAGCTGAGCTGTTGCGCCCCATGCGTCGGATCGTCCGTGGGATCCAGATCAATCGTGATCCGCCCGGCGCACCGCTTTCTCGAACCGCGACAGCGTCGGCTGCGAGGCCAGGTCCTCACCGCGCAGTGGATCCCGGTCGCAGAGCAGCTTGTGGATCGGGTCGGCCGCGAGGCGGCTGGCATCATTGCCGTCCGGATAGCCGCAGGCGATCGCGTACTGCCGCTGGCGCAGCAGATCACCGACCGCATGGCGGACCTTGCCGGCCTGGCGCCGATCGTCGATCCCGTCGATCAACGCTTTGGTCAGCCCGAGGCGCCGATCGCAGACTTGCAGCAGAATCGCGCCGCCGTCCAAGCTGCCATGCTCCTGGTCGAAGGTGGCGACCAACGGGCGGCCGCATAAATCGGAAAACAGGACACCCCGGCGTGTGCTATCGTCTCTCATGCGAAAAGCCTCTTGAGTGCGCAAAGGACTTGTAGCAAAGCCATTTTTGGCACAATGGGGGCTTCTGTTTTTCAGTATTTCAGACCGCTTCGCGCATGATCCGGGCTAGCAGTTCTCCGGAATGCACGCGGCTGGCCACCGCGGACAAGAACATGGCTGATGCAGCCAGGACTTCCGGACTGGAGGTCGTTCGTTTCTTCTCGAGCCGGCGGGCTGGATAGCTGATACGGCTGCCAGACGCCCGGACTCAGCCGGCTGCGCGCGGCACCAGGCTCCCCGTCCTGGTCACCAGCAGGACATTGGCGAGGTAACAGGTGGCCCCGGCCAGCATCATCGCCTTCAGCCCGAAATTGATCGCCACAACCAGCGACGCGGCCGCTGCAAATACCGAGAACACGCCATTGACGGCCCAAGCCCAGGGGATCAGGTGGTCGTGTGCCTGTCGCGCCCAGCGGATTCCAAGTGGGAAGCACATGCCAAGCAGCAAGCCGATCGGGAGCAACAGCGCAACCGAGACCAGCACCCGCTGCGGCAGACCGAGCCACATCAGCGTCGACAGCTGGTCGTAGACTGCCAGCGTGGTCGCGGCGACCAGGAGCACTATGGCGACGAGGATCGCCGGCAGTCGCGCGAGCGGGATCCGCTCCGAAACGAGGCTGCCGATGCCGCTTGCGAGCAGTATCGAGAACAACACGACGACGAACGAGTAGGTTGGGTGGCCAAGGTACACGGTCAGTCGGTGGATGAGCGAGATCTCAATCAGCATGAAGCCGATGCCGATGCCGGCGAAGTACAGCAGGTATCGCGTGCGTTGCGGAATGCTGCGGATGGCGACGTCGGGGCGCATCCAGAGCGGCACAAAGACGGTCAACACCGCCAGTACCGCGAAAAGCATGAAAACGAAATAGAGGATCGGCAGCGCGAGCCGGCGCGCCGGGTGGTCAGTCAGGTCCGGATCCCAAAGGTCGCGGAGGCGATCCATGAAGAAAAAGAACGGGCGGTCGTCAGTCGAGGGCGATACGTCGCGGCGATAGCCAGCAAGCAGGTCCTCCCGCTCTGCCGGTGAAGCACCGACGACCCGGCGGAAAAACGTGCCTTGGCCGCGGCCCTCCAGCACTTCCGGCTCAACCTCGAAAGGCGCGTGCACAATCGCGTACCCGTTCTCGGCCGCAAGTGCGGCGACGGACCGGATTTCGTCCGTCGTAAACGGGCCCTTGCGCAGTAGCAGTGTGGCACGCCGGTAGACGCGCGGCTGCTCGACAAGCACGAGGATGTGGCTCTCCGGGTCCGCGACGCCGTGTTCCGACAGGTACGACAGGTAAGTGTTGACAATTCGCAGACCTTCGTCCCAGCGGTAGTAGCGGCTGATTGACAGGATTCCGTCGTCTTTGAGGTGTGAGTAGTAGTCGCGAACAGCTTCGTACGTGTAGAGCGTGTTCTCGCTGAACATGTAGGCGCCGGCAGCAGCGCCCGCCCAACTGTCTATCATCGTGATCGTGATCAGATCATATTGGTCAGGCGACCCCGCGGCAAAGTTGCGCCCTTCGCGCACATGCAGAGCCACGCGAGGGTCGTCAAAGATGCGGCCGATGTAGTCAGCATAGCGGCCCTTGACAAGCCCGGCTATGACCGGATTAATCTCGACCGCGGTCACGCTCCGATTACCGAAGCGCAGCGCCGACAGGACGTCCATGCCTCCGCCGGAACCGACAATCAGACTGTCTCCCCGCGGGCGCAGATGCAGTCCCGCGTTGCTGGGCGCCGTCAGCGTCCAGTTGGCATTGGCCCAGTCGCCGTCGAAGCGATGCAACGCAGTCGGAGCCCCCGCGTCGTTGGTCACGCGCATGCGCTCGCGTCCAGTTTGGTCAGACTTCGGCGCGAACACTGCAACTCGGGACACCGGACTCCACTGCTCGTAAACCTTGCTCTCTTCGGTGCTCTGGATGCCGACGGATTCGTAGCTCTTGACGGTCCCGACAGCGAGGAGCCCCAGCCTGTCATTGAGGGCGCCGGCGACGATCGCCGCGACGGCGAAGGCCGCCAACGCGGCGCGTGAGGCCGGCTTCGCGGTCGGCCCGAGAAACAGGAGCGCGGCGACGAAAGCTGCCGCCGATACCGCGAAAGCAAGGGCCGGTGCGCTCACATGGTACAGCAGCGCAATGACCGCGAGGCTACCGAGCGATGCGCCGACGAGATCGTAGAAGTAAAGCCGGCCGATCCTGTCCCGATACCGGAACAGGGCGATCGAGATCACCATCCCGGCGCAGAAGAAGAGTGTGGAGAACCAAATCATCTGGAATGCCAAAACTGCGAAAAACCAACCGTGATGTAGCGTGTACGCGGAGAAGTCACTCGCCAGGTGCATCCCGACGACGAGCGGCGCCAGTAGGGCGAGCGCTACCGAGAACGCACCCATGTACCGCAGGTGGTAGGTGCCGGTCCACCGGCCCGGGTTCAGGTAGCACAGCACACCGGCAGCGCCGGTGCCGAGCAGCGCGAGCGAGATCGCGACAAATCCGAAGTAGTACCATAGCGTGACCGCAAAGATGCGCGTGAGGTCCACTTCGAGCAGCAGCGTCGCAAATGCGATCATACCGACGCCGAACACCGTGGAAGTGCGGGGATCCGTCATGGGGCATTCACCCTGCACGCTCGGCGGCGTGACTGACGGTACTGTGCCTGAACGGGCGGTCGCTGGGAAGCGAAGACTCGCTTCAAGCAGGCGCAAACCACGACTGCGGCGACGCAGCCTCGCTCATGCAGCAGCTCCCACCGGCGCACCTCGATCCGCTGGGCCCGGCTGCTCGCTCCGATGTACGAGGTCCAGCCGCTCAGCAGCCCGCGCCTGCCAAGCTACGGAATCAGCCGTCCGCGAGCGTCCGCTCCGTCAAAAGATGACCTGCTCCTCCACATAGCTCCGGTATTCGTCCTCGGTCAGCCCGAGCAGCTCGCGGAACACGTAATCGTTGTTCTGGCCGATCATCGGGCCGGGGCGCACCTCGACGCGGCTGCGACTGGTCTTCACGTAGGCGCCGTAGATGGTCTCGCGGAAGCCGAGCGGGTGCATGACCTCGATAAAGGTGCCGCGGGCGCGGTAGTGCGGATCCTTGAGCAGGTCGCCGACGTCGAGCACCGGCGCGGCGCGTACGCCGTGCTGCTGCAGCAACCCGGCCAGCGCGTAGTCGCCGTGCTGGCGCGTCCACGCGGCGAGCCGCTCGTGCAGCGCCGGCAGTGCCGCGCGCCGGCCAGCAAGCGTCGCCAGCGCCGGTTCTACCGCCCAGGCCGGCGCACCCATCGCCCGGACCAGGCCCTGCCACTCCTCATCATCGAGCACGGCGATGCTGACCCAGCGGTCGGTGCCGGCCGCCGGGAACACGCCATGCGGCACGGCGGCGCCGGTCGGGTGGCGGTTGCCGATCGGCCCGGCGACCCGCCCGTTCATCACGAAGTCCATGAACGCCGGCCCGATCAGCTGGACGATCGCCTCCTGCTGCGAGAGATCGACGTGCTGGCCGCGGCCGGTGCGACGCCGCTGCCACAGCGCGAGCAGCGCCGCGAACGCACCGACGATGCCGCCGAGCGGGTCGGCATAGGCGTTCTCCATCGGCACCGGCGGCCCATCCGCGTAGCCGGTCAGGCTGTCCAGGCCGGCGATGCTGCTCAGGCTCATGCCATAGGTGCGCACGTCCTTGAGCGGTCCGGTGAGGCCGGCTGCCGGCATCGACACCAGGATCGTGTCCGGGCGCAGCCGGCGCAGTTCCTCGTAGCCGAGACCGAGCCGGTGCATCACTCCGGGGCCAAAATTCTCCAGCGCCAGGTCGCAACAGGCGGCGAAGCGCCGCGCCAGCTCGCGGCCGGCGGCCTGCTTCAGGTTCAGCGTGATGCTGCCGTTGCCGGCCCAGCCGGCGTGGTTCTGGATGCTGCGGTCCGGGTCGCGGATGCCCTCGGCGAACGGCGGCAGCGTGCGGTTGATATCGACGCGCGCACGCGACTCGACCTTGTAGACCTCGGCGCCGAGCATGGCCAGCGTCTGGCCGGCGACCGGGCCGAGCCAGCCCCAGCCGAAATTGGCGACCCGCACGCCGCGCAGCGGCAGGCGCTCCCCCGGCAACCCAGCACGGCCTGGCGCGACCATCAGACCACCCCGGCCGCGGCCAGCGCGGAGAATTCGCCAGCCGCCAGCCCGAGCTCGCCGCGCAGCACCGCCTCGGTGTGCTCGCCGAGCAGCGGCGCGGCGCGGCGCGGCCCGCCCGGGCAGTCCGGCAGGTGGACCGCCGCCCCGAGGGTGGGCAGCCGGCCGAGCAGCGGGTGCTCGAGCTCGCGGAGGAAGCCGCGCTCGTGCAGGTGCGGCAAGCCGGCGACGTCGGCGGTGGTGTAGACCGCGGTGGATGGCACGCCGTGCGCCTGGACCAGGTCCATGATCTCCTGCTTGCCCAGGGTCATCGTCCATTCGCGCATCATCGTGTAGATGAAGTCGGCGTTCTCGCCGCGCGTGAACATGTCGTCGAACATCTCGGCCTGGGCCCAGTCCGGGTTGCCCATCGCTGCGACCAGTCCGCGCCACTGGCCGGTCTCCAGCGCCAGCATCCACACAAAGCCGTCCTTGCAGGGCAGGATCGTCGCCGGCGATGCCAGGGCCATGCCGATGCCAGTTCGCCGGTCGAAATGACCGGTCTGCGCGCAGCCGCCGACGTTCTGGGCGCCGACGAACAGCGCCGCCACCGCCTCGGCGGTCGAGACGTCGAGCTGCTGGCCGCCGCCGGCCAGGTCGCGCCCGAACAGCGCCGCCAGTCCCCAGGTAACGGCGACATAGGCACCAAAATAGTCAGTCGAGAAGGTGCCGTGCTGCAGCGGCGGCTCGGCCGGCCGCCCGCAATAGCGCGAGCCGGCCCCGGTCAGGTGGAAGGCGTTGAGATCAGCGGCGTGCCAGTCGGCATACGGCCCGGTCTGGCCGAACGGCGTGATCGAGATCATCAGCAGTCGCGGGCAGTGCGGCGCCAGCGCGGCGTAGTCGAGGCCGAGCTGGCGCAGCCGGGCCGGCGGGTTGTTCTCGATCAGCACGTCGGCCTGGGACAGCAGCCGCAGCAGCAGCGCCCGGCCCTCCGTCCGGGCCAGGTCCAGCGTGACGCTGCGCTTGTCGGAATTGAGCACGAAGAACGTGCCACTCTGCTCGCGGTGCGGCTGATCGCCCGGGAACGGCCCCCAGCCACGAGCGCAGTCACCGCCGGCGGGGGTCTCGATCTTGATCACGTCGGCGCCATAGTCGGCGAACAGCCGGGCGCAGAACGGCGCCGATACGCCCTCGCCAAGCTCGACCACCCGCACGCCCTGCAGAGCGCCGCCGCCGGCCGCGACATCGTCAAGCCACTTTACGTTATCGTCACTCACGGCGTATAGTTCCCTCATGCCAGCCAGAAAAATCCGCGAGCAGGATCTGGAACGATTCCGCCGCACCAACATCGGCCAGCCGCTGACCGAGATCGCCAAGGACTTCCAGCGCCGCGCGCTGGTCCGCTTCACCGAGCGCGGCCACACCGGCCTGCAACCGGCCCACACCGCAGTGATCGCCAACCTGAGCCTCGACGGCTCGCGGCTCACCGACCTCGCGCGGCGTGCCGGCATGACCAAGCAGGGCATGGGGCAGCTGGTCGACGAAGTCGAGCGCCTCGGTTATGTCGAGCGCGTCCCACATCCGACCGACAGCCGCGCCAAGCTGGTGCGCTTCTCGGAACGGGGTCGGCAACTGATGGCTCATGGCGTCGAGATCGGTGAACTAATCCAGATGGACTATGCGCAGCTGATCGGCAGCCGGCGGTTGAAGATCCTGCACGACACGCTCGAAGATCTCAACCGTGGACTGCGCCATGCGAAGGCGGGGAACCCGCCGCCGGCGCCGGCCCGGCGCCGCCCGCGGAGCCGCCAGCCATGAGCCAGCGCCCGGCCTATTTCGACCGCTACGAGACCATCCACTTCGAGCGCACCGCGAGCGGCATCCTGACCATCCGGCTGCACAGCCACGGCGGGCCGGTGGTCTATGCCAGCGCTCACCACCGCGACTGGGTGCACGCCTTCTTCGACATCAGCGCCGACCGTGACAACAAGGTACTGATCATTACCGGCACCGGCGACGAGTTCATCGCCACCGAGAAGTGGGACCTGCCGTACGACAAGACCGTGCATTGGGACCAGATCTACTGGGAGGCCAAGCGCGTCCTGCAGAACCTGCTCGACATCGAGATCCCGGTGATCGGTGCGATCAACGGCCCGGCGCATGTGCACGCCGAGATCGGCGTGCTCTCCGACATCACGCTGGCCGCCGAGCACGCGACCTTCCAGGACCTGCCGCATGTACCGGGCGGCGTCGTGCCGGGCGACGGCGTGCACATCATCTGGCAGGAGCTGCTCGGCCCGAACCGCGGCCGCTACTTCCTGCTGACCGGGCAGATCCTCTCCGCCCGCGAGGCACTCGAACTCGGCGTCGTCAACGAAGTACTGCCGCGCGAGCGGCTGCTGCCACGTGCGATGGAACACGCCGAGCGCCTGCTGCGGATGCCGGAGGTCGCGCGCCGTTATACGCGCGTCGTGCTGACCGAGCGGATGCGGCGGCTGATCCAGGAGGGTACCGGCTACGGGCTGATCCTCGAGGGTGCCGGTATCCAGGACGCCATCCAGAACCTGCCGAAATGACCACGCTGCGGGACCGCGCCTGCATCGTCGGCATCGGTCGCACGCCCTATACGCGTGGCCCGCTGCCCGAGGGCGCGAACAACCTGACGCTGCAGCTCCAGGCGGCGGTTGCGGCGATCGCCGACGCCGGCCTCCGGAACCGCGACATCGATGCGATCCTGCCGTTCGTGAGCCTCGGCAACGCCGAGGACTTCGCCGTCAACCTTGGCATCGAGGACCTGCGCTACCAGGCGACCTCGCACCTCGGCGGCGCCTGCCCCGGCGCCTCGCTGCTGAACGCCGCGATGGCCGTGAGCTGCGGCATCGCCGATTACGTGCTGATCCCGGGCGGCTGGTACGGCTATTCCGGCCGGCGCGTGCGCGAGGTGGTCGTCGCCGACACCACCGTGATGTCGGGCGGCGTCAACGCCCGCGACTATTACTTTCCCTACGGGCTGACCGTGCCGCCGCAGTGGTTCTCGTTCACGGCGCGGCTGCACATGAGCGAGTTCGGCACGCAACCAGAGCATCTCGGGGCGGTCGCGGTCGCTGCGCGGCGCCATGCGCAGTTGAACCCGGCGGCGCTGATGCGCGGCCGGCCGATGACGATGGAAGACTACCTGGCCTCGCCGATGATCGCCGAGCCGTTCCGCGTGTTCGACTGCTCGCTCGAGGCGGATGGAGCCTGCGCGCTGGTCGTCACCAGCGCCGAGCGGGCGCGCGACCTGCCGCAGCCACCGGTGTACGTCACCGGCATCGCCCAGGGCCAGCCTTATCCGGCCGACGACATCGTCACCCGCGCCGATCCGTTCCGTCTCGGTGCCACCAGCGCGGCGCCGCGCGCCTTCGCGATGGCCGGGATCGGGCCGGGTGACGTCGACTTCGCCGAGATCTACGACCCCTTCACCTTCCAGGTCATTCAGCAGCTCGAGGAGATGGGCTTCTGCGCGCGCGGCGAGGGCGGCGCCTTCGTCGAGGGCGGCCGCATCGAGCTCGGCGGCGAACTGCCGGTCAACACCCATGGCGGGCTGCTCTCGGAGGCGCATGTGCTCGGCATGAATCACTTCATCGAAGCCGTCATCCAGCTGCGCGGCGCGGCCGGCGAACGCCAGGTGCGCGATGCGCAGATCGGTGTAGTGACCGGTTTCGGAGACTTCGGGGACAGCGCGGTCGCCGTGCTGCGCCGCGGCTGAGCATGGGTACACCCACCGCATACGACCGGCCGCTGCCCCTGCTCACGGGCATGACCCAGGGCCTGACGCAGGCCTTCTACGGCTTCTGCCGCATCGGCGAGCTGCGTTTCCAGCGCTGCACCGCCTGCGGCACCTGGCGGCATGTGCCACGACCGATGTGCCCGGGCTGCGGCTCCTGGAACTTCGAGTGGGCGAAATCGGCTGGTCGGGGCCGGCTGTTCACGTGGACCGTCGCGTGCCGCCCGATGCATCCGGCCTTTACCGAGCTGCCGTACGC
>SCUD01000145.1 GCA_004297335.1 Gammaproteobacteria bacterium | reverse complement strand
TCGCCGCCGGGGTTCCGGAAGCCGGCCTTCTACCGCTACGTGCGCCATCCACTGATGTTCGGCTTCCTGGTCGCCTTCTGGGCGACGCCGGACATGAGCCAGGGGCATCTGCTGTTCAGCATCGCGACGACCGGCTATATCCTCATCGGCGTCTTCTTCGAGGAGCGTGACCTGGTGAAGAATCTCGGCACCGTCTACGTGGAATATCGGCGCGAGGTGTCGATGGTTCTGCCGCTGCCACGCCGGAAAGCGCCGTAGCGCTGCCGCTGCATGCAGTTGCTGTCGATCCAGGTTGGCCGGCCGCAGGCGCTCGGCCACGCCGGCGCTGCTCTGTGGCCGGACCGGCCGTGGACGACCGGTTTCTTCAAGGTCCCCGTCGCGGGACCGGTATGGCTCGGACGCGAGAATCTGGCCGGCGACGGACAGGCCGACCTGCGTCATCACGGTGGACCGGAGAAAGCCGTCAACGCGTACCCGTCGGAGCACTATCCGTACTGGGCGGCGGAACTCGGCGCGCTGGAACTCCCGCGACCGGCCTTTGGCGAGAACTTCACGACGGCGGGCCTGCTCGAGGCGGAGGTCTGCATTGGCGATGTCTTCGAGCTGGGCACTGCGCTCATGCAGCTCTCGCAACCGCGCCAGCCCTGCTGGAAGCTGGGCCGGCGCTGGCGGATCCCGGACCTGGCCTGGCGCGTGCAGCAGTCGGGGCGAACCGGCTGGTACTTCCGCGTGCTGCGCGAGGGCGAGGTCGAAGCCGGCCAGACCTTCCAGCTGCACGAACGCCCGCACCCGCAGTGGACGGTCGCGGCCGCGAACGAGGTGATGCACCTCCGGCAGCACGATCTGGCTGCCGCGCGCGCCCTCGCGGACTGCCCGGCCCTCGCCACCAGCTGGCGCGAGTCACTCGAGCGGCGGGCGGCAACCGGTCACATCAGCGATTCGTCGGCGCGGCTCGAGGATCCGGGATAAGCTGGAAGGCGCCACGACTGCGGAGAACCGCATGCTCAGCGACGCGGCACGACGCTGACCTCGATCCGCCGGTTCTGCCAGTCGTCCACGCCGTCGCCTTCAATGGCCTGGTCCTGGCAGATGAGTTCCACGGCGCCGGCTGGCAGGCCCAGTCCAGTCATGATGTCCCGGAGTTTCCCGACGCGCTGCCGGGCCATGCCCGGGCGCTCCACCATGCGCGAGCCGTCACTGAGCAGCGAGCTGCCCTGGTAGCTCGTCAGGATCACCCGGGCGTCGGCTGCAACCGCATAGCGGACCAGCTGCCAGATCTCGTTCATGTCCGGACCCGAGCCGCGATCGCTGTCGAACGGGTAGTACACGATGAACTGCCTGGGTCCGAACGGCGGCAGCGGTGCCGGCGGCGGCGCCGGCTCCGGAATCGCCGGCAGCAACGACACGGCCGGATCTTCGATCGCCCGCTTCGCCAAGGCGATCGCCGCGGCACGCTGCTCCGGCGTTCCACGATCGAATACGCCGGTCGCAACTCCCGGCACCTTGCCATCCTCGGGAACAACCTTGTTGCAGCTGTCATCCAGCTCGGCCAGCACGGAATAACGACCCGCCAGCGGCACGCCGCCACAGACAGGAGCGCCCTCGATGACCCGACCTTCCACCAGCACCCGATGCCTGAGCTGCGCCAGCCCCCAATCGGTCGGGTTGCTGAGCCCATAGCGGATGCCCTGATACTCCGTGAAGAAGCACAGGTCGGTGCGCGGACCAGTGTCCTGGGCGATCGGGCAAGCCTGGAAGGACACATGGGTGCCGGGCGCCGGCGCGGCTTCACCGGAAGCGGCGACGGCAAACACGGCAGCGGCCAGGCCCGTGACCAGCACCAGGTCGCGCATCATAGCGTCCTCATGAAATTGACCAGATCCTGTTTCTCCTGCTCGGTGTAGCCGATGTTGAAACGCCGATCATAGAAATCCACCATTTCGCGCAGGTCAGCGGACGAGCCATTGACGAAATACGGTGCCCTCGCGACCAGCGCGCGCGATTGCTGGGTCATCGTCGCGCCAACATCGCGGCACTTTCCGGTGATCAGCGCCCGCCCGGGATCGTGGGTGTAGATCACGCGGCCAAGGTAGGACTGCGGCACTGCATCCGGATGACAGCTCACCCTGAACAACGGCAGGTCGGTCTGGACATTGGCCCATGGCCAGTTGTTCAGGCCCAGGTCCATGAAACCCGGGGCCAGATCCATGCCCATCAGCAGCGTGTTGTGGCAGCCCGAGCCACAGGACCGGTTGAACGGATTGCCCAGGCCCTTGTCGTTGTAGGCGCCGACATCCGCAATCAGGAAGCGGCGGGCATAGAAGATCTCGGCGCCGCGGGCCACGGATGCCCGGAATTCGCGCTGCGCGACCGGCAGCGTCGGATCATTGGCGGCAGCGAGCCACATGGCGAAGCTGCCGAAGATCCGGTTGACCGGGTTGTTGCCGAGCCGCGCCGGTGCGCCATCGCGCAGGGCCTCCGGCCCGAGCCCGGGAGGCGCCCCGGGACCGGTGAGGTCGCCGCCGACATGGTCATAGCTCTGTGCCGCATAGACCTGCCGTTCGAAGGCGACGATCTGCTGCAGTTGCGCCTCCGTCAGCGGTTGCGCGACCTGCAGGTGGGTCGCGGCCGCGTCCCTGGCCTGATTGCGCAGCGAGATGCCCCGGCCGTCGGACATCAGCTGCAGCGACACGAACTGGCCGGTCTCCGGGTCCCTGGGCAGCAGGCTCTTGTCGTTATAGAAGAACGCCTCATGCGGCGGGACTCCATGCGGCAACTCGGTCAGGTACTTGATGTTGGCGACCGGCCGTGGCCGGCGATAGACCGAGATCATCGGCTGCCGGCTGTAGAGCCCGTATTCCGGATCCAGGTTGCAGCCGGCCGGATCCTTGACGACCTCGATGTCGAACTCGGCCTTGATCACCGAACCATCGGCACCGCGCGGCGGCCAGGGCAGGAAGACCCGGAACAGGCCCTTGTTCAGCAGCAGCGAGTGCGACGCCGCCTCCTGCTGCCGCAGGCTCGGGCAGTTGGAACCGTCGATCGCCGCGAACAACGGGTCCGCCGCGCCATAGCGCTGCCACTGGCGACGGATGGAATCCACCGACAAGCCCATGCCATCGGCCGGCTGGTGACAGCTGACGCAGGCGCGACCGTTGGTCCCGAGAGCGGTGAAGAACGCATGCCCTTCGGTCCGGACCGGCCCGTCGGTATTGAGAATCCGAATCCGGCCGGTGGCGTTCGGGTACTCGACTACTGCCGGCAACGTGCCGCCCTGGTTCGGCATCCGCCACGTGGAATCGCCGCTCTCGTAGCCCTGCGTGTTCGCCGCCACCGGCACCAGGCCGAGGCCAATGAGAATGATGCGGGCAATGCTGACCTTCCCCAATGCTGTTTCCTCAACCGGTCGATACGCGGCAGGACTGGTTGCCGCTGGGGTTCGGAACCGTAGGACAGACCCCCGGGAAAATCAACTGATGGCAGCCATGGCTGGCTGGACCACAGTATGATTGGTTGTCGTCCAAGGGAAGCCTCCGCATGACCCAGAGACCACTGGCAGCAGTGACGCTGCTCACGATGATCTGCTGCAGCCTGCTCACCGGCTGTGCCACCGAAGCGGTCGGCGGGCCAGCCGCAGGGCCGGTGCCGGTTCGCTCGCCGGCGACTGCCTATCCTTCCACCTACCGCCCGCTGCCGGCGATCGATACGCTGATCCGCAACGCCACCGTGCTCACCGGCACCGGCACGCGCCTCGAAGCGGCCGACGTACTGCTGGTGGCAGGACGGGTCGCTGCGATCGGCGCGGGTCTCGTCGCGCCGGCCGGCGCGGTCATCGTCGATGGAACCGGCAAGTGGGTCACTCCTGGCATCATCGACGTGCATTCGCACCTCGGCGTCTATCCCTCGCCGGGCGTACGCGCGCACAGCGACGGCAACGAGATGACGGCACCGAACACTGCCGAGGTGTGGGCTGAACACAGTGTCTGGCCGCAGGACCCGGGCTTTGCCGCGGCGCTCGCAGGCGGCGTGACCACGCTGACGGTCCTTCCGGGTTCGGCCAATCTGTTTGGCGGCCGCTCAGTGACGTTGCGGAACGTGCCGGCGCGCACGGTGCAGGACATGAAGTTCCCGGGCGCGCCCTACGGGCTCAAGATGGCCTGCGGCGAGAATCCCAAGCGGGTCTACGGCGAGGGCCGCAAGACGGCGCCGGCCACGCGCATGGGCAACATGGCCGGCTATCGCGCGGCGTTCATCGAGGCGCGCCAGTACCTCGATGAGCAGGAACGCTACGAGCGCGAGCGGGCGAAGAAGCCGGATGCTGCGCCGCCGGATCGCGACCTGGGCAAGGAGACCCTGGCCGGCGTGCTCAAGGGCGAGATCCTCGTGCACAACCACTGTTACCGCGCCGACGAGATGGCGCAGATGCTCGATCTCGGTCACGAGTTCGGCTTCCGCATCAGCGCGTTCCACCACGCCGTCGAGGCCTACAAGATCGCCGACCTGCTGGCGCGCGAGGGAACTTGTGCGGCCATGTGGGCCGACTGGTGGGGATTCAAGATGGAGGCCTTCGACAGCATCCGCGAGAACATCGCGCTGGTGGATGCCGCCGGTGCCTGCGCGATCGTGCACTCCGACTCCGAGGTCGGCATCCAGCGCCTGAACCAGGAAGCCGGCAAGGCGCTCGCGGCCGGCCAGCGCATCGGCCTGGCGCTCGGCCCGGAGCATGCGATCACCTGGCTCACGCGCAACCCGGCGCAGGCCATCGGCGTGCTGGAGCAGACCGGCACGCTGGAGTCCGGCAAGCGCGCCGACCTCGTGCTCTGGAATCGCGATCCGTTCAGCGTCTATGCGCGTGCCGAGCGGGTCTACATCGACGGCGCCCTGGCCTGGGATCTCGGCGACCCGGCGCGCCAGCCAGTCAGCGATTTTGCGCTCGGTACGACCGAGGCCGGAGGTGCCCGATGAACGCGCGCGTGCTGCCGGCCTTTCTGTTGCTGCTCGCAGCCGGCCCCGCGCTGGCCGGCGTCACCGTGATCCGCGGCGCAACAATCCACACGCTCGGCCCGGCCGGCACGATTGCCGGTGCGACGATCGTGCTGCGCGACGGGCGCATCGAGCACGTCGGCCGCGACCTCGCGGCGCCGGACGGCGCCACGATCATCGAGGCCGCCGGCAAGGTGGTGACGCCGGGGCTGTTTGACGCCTATGGCCGG
>SCUD01000004.1 GCA_004297335.1 Gammaproteobacteria bacterium | reverse complement strand
CGGCACCTCCCGCAGCGGGCCGCGGGCTGCCGCCTGGGCGGCTACGGTTCTCTTCTTGGTCGGCATATCCATGATCTTCCCTCATGTTATGCCTCGCACACAAAATCCCGGATAGGCTCGTGGCGGGCACTTCCAATTGCAATTCCCCTCGCTTCCCCTCGCCACTCCGTTAGCCTTGCATCAACTCCGGCACTAATATTGCCGCACCGCCTTTCGGCGCGTGCCGCGCTTATCTGATGCAATTGCGCAGTTATTCGCATTTCGACCGGGTCCGGGCCGGCCTGCTGGCAGCTTTCGCTGCGGTTCTGCTGGCTGCGTGCGGCACCGGCGACCGGCCGTCGGAGCCTGCTTCCGATTCACCGCCGCTCGTGCTGCGCCGTGGCCTCGGGGGCCAGCCGGCTTCGCTGGATCCGCAACGGGCTGAGGACGAGTTTTCGGTCAGCGTGCTGCGGGATCTCTACGAACAGCTGACGGCCAGTGCCCCGGATGGCGCCGTGGTCCCGGCGGCGGCTGAGTCCTGGTCGGTGGATCCCGACGGCCGGCGGTACACGTTCCTGCTGCGGCCAGAGGCGCGCTGGTCGAATGGCGAGCCGGTGCTGGCCCGGCATTTCGTGGCGGGCCTGCAGCGTGCGGTGGATCCGGCCACAGGATCGGCTGCTGCCGATCTCCTGCGCGGGATCGAGAACGCTCCGGGGATCCTGCGCGGGGAGCTGCCGCCGGCGCGGCTGGGGGTGCGGGCCGCCGCGGATCATCGGCTGGAGATCACCCTGGCGCGGCCGCTGCCGTATTTTCCCGACATCCTGACGAACCCGGTCGCGTCCCCGGTGCACGAAGCCTCCCGGCCGGGTGGTGCCATCACCAATGGACCCTGGGTGCTCGCGGAGATCGTGCCGGGCAGCCATCTGCGGCTCGCGCGCAATCCCTCGTACCGCGACGCGGCGGCAGTGGCCTTCGACGAGGTCCGCTACGAGTTCGTGGCCAACGAGAACGCCGAGTTCGACCGTTTTCGCGCCGGCGAGCTGGATGTCACCTACAACGTGCCGGAGCAGCGTTTTCAGGACCTGGCCGCGGATCCGGCCTCGGGCCTGCAGCACCGGGCGTTGCTGACGACCTCCTATTTCACGCTGAACACGGACTCCGGGCCGTTGCACGACCATCCGGGGCTGCGCGAGGCGCTCTCGCTCACCGTGGACCGCGAGGCGATCACCCGGCACGTGGCGAGGGCGGGGCAGGTGCCCGCCTATTCCCTGGTGCCGGAGGGCGTCTGGAACTACACGCCGGCGGTACCGGACTGGCGCGGGCTCGACCGCGCGGCGCGGCTCACCCGGGCCCGCGCACTGTATGCGACCGCGGGCTTTTCACCGGAACGCCCGCTGCGCCTGCGCCTGCTCTATAGCGAGAACGTCCTGGTGCAGCGGATCTGCGTCGCGGTCGCGGCGGACTGGAAGAGTTCGCTCGGCGTCGAGGTCGAGCTGATACCGATGGAGTTCCGGGCCTACCTGGCCGCGCGCGCGGATCCGGCCCAGTGGGACGTCGTGCGGGTCGGCTGGTCCGCGGATTACAACGACGCTTCCAGTTTTCTCGATACGCTGGCGGCGGACAGTCCGCAGAACTTTGGTCGCTGGACCGACGCGCGCTATGCGGAATTGCTGGCCGCTGCGGCCGGGGAAGCCGACATCCGCACCCGGCGGGAGCTGCTGCAGCAGGCCGAAAGGCTGATGCTGCAGCAGCTCCCGGTGCTGCCGGTCTATTTCTACGTGGCGCGCCGCCTGGTGCGCCCGGGGCTAGAGGCCCCGGCCATCAATCCGCTGAACCGGACCTACTCACTCTACTTTCGGCCCGGCGTCTGAGGCCGGCAGCGAGCGCTCGACCTTGGCGGTCTTGAGCAGGCCGTCGAGGTGGTCCTGGAACTTCTTCTGGCGCACCAGCGGATCGAGCTGGGCCTTGACCGCCTCGAACGGCGGGGGCGTGGTCGTGCGGGTGTCCTCGAGCCGGATCACGTGCCAGCCGAACTCGCTCTTCACCGGAGTCGCCGTGTACTTGCCCTTCTCGAGCTGTTGCACGGCATCGGCAAACGGCTTGACCATCTGGCCCGGGATGAACCAGTCGAGGTCGCCGCCCTGCTGCGCGGAGCCGTCCTTGGAATACTTGCTTGCCAGGTCCTCGAATTTCGCGCCCTGGTCGAGCTGCACGATCAGGTCCTTCGCCAGCGCCTCGTCATCCACGAGGATGTGGCGGGCGCGATATTCGGAGCCGGGCAGCTCGGCGATGCGCCGGTCGTACTCGGCCTTGAGCTCTTCCTCGGTCGTCTCCTTGCCCTCGATGAATTTCTTGAACAGCAGGTCGGTCAGCGAGCTGTGGCGCACGAGCTCGAGCCGGGCGCTGGTCTCGCCGGTGACCAGCTGCTGCTTCTCGGCCTCCTGCGAGCCGACATACATGCGGATCAGTTCGTCGAGCGCCTCGCTCTGTTCCTCGGCGCTGAGATCGCCGGCGCCTTTGCCATTGTGGCGGGCACGGATGAACAGTTCCCAGACGTCCGGGGAGATGCTGGCGCCGTTGACGACGGCAATGGGCTTCGGCGGTGGCGGGGCCGCCGGCTCGGTATCGCCGGCCTTCGAGCAACCGGCAGCGAGGAACAGGCAGGCCAGGGACAGGGCTGCCGCGGAAAGGTGTTTCATGGTGATGTCGTGACTCCGTGGTCGTCGGGTGAAAGTGCTTCGATATTCAGGGCGTGGATCTCGGCGGGCATCATGTCGGCTACCGCTCCGTAAACCAGTCGGTGCCGTTCGAGCCGGGTGCGGCCGCTGAAGGCCTGTGACTCGATCCGCACCAGGAAGTGCCCGGCGCCGCCCCGCGCGCCGGCATGGCCGGCGTGGCGGGCGCTGTCGTCGGTGACCACGACCCGGGCGGGTGCGAACGCGGCTTCGAGCCGGGCGCGGATCCGCTCGGGCCGGCTCGCGGCGGGGCTATTCAAGGCGTTGCCGCTCCCTGGTCGCGGGTCCGCGCGGCAATCCAGAATCCCTGCCCCACGATGAAGGCCAGCGTCAGGCCGAGCATGCCGAACAGCTTGAAATTGACCCAGGTGGCCTCGTCGAAATAGTGGAACACGGCGAGGTTGGCCGCGCCCATCAGCAGGAAATAGCCGACCCACACGAGGTTCAGCCGCCGCCACAGCGCCGGGGCCAGCTCGATCTTCTCCTCCGACAGGTTCATCAGCCGCTCGACCAGCGGCCGGCCGCCGAACAGTGACAGCTGGCTGGTGACAAACGCCACTGCGAACAGCCAGTTCACGATCGTCGGCTTCCACATGATGAACACGGCGTCGCGGAGCGCGAGCGTGATCCCACCGAATACCAGGATCAGCACGGCCGAAACCATGTGCATCGGATTCACGCGCCGGGTGCGCAACCAGTGGATCGCCACCTGCAGCACGGTCGCGACGATGATCACCCCGGTGGCGACAAAGATGTCCGCCAGCTTGTAGGCGACGAAGAAGGCGATGACGGGCAGGAAATCGAACAGCAGCTGCATGCCGGAACCCGGGGCGAAGGGCCGATATGATAGCCGAAGCGGCCTCCGCCCGCCGCCGGTACATAATGCCGCATGGCCTCGCTGCTGCAGGTGCACCCGACAACCCCGCAGGCGCGCATCCTGCGCCGCGCAGCAGACTGCCTGCAGGACGGCGGCGTCATCGTCTATCCGACGGATTCCTGTTATGCGCTCGGCTGCGCGATCGGCGCCAAGGAGGCCATGGAGCGCATCCAGCTGATCCGCCAGACCGGCAAGCGGCACTTCTTCACGGTGGTCTGCCGGGACCTGTCCGAGATCGCCCGCTTCGCGCGCGTGGACAACTGGCAGTACCGCCTGCTGCGGGCCTTCACGCCCGGGCCCTACACCTTCGTGCTGCGCGCCACGCGCGAGATCCCGCGCCGGCTGCTGGACGAGCGGCGGCGCACGGTCGGGATCCGCGTCCCGGACCACCCGGTCGTGCAGGAGCTGCTGCGCGAGTACGACCAGGCGCTGATGAGCACGACGCTCCTGCTGCCCGGCGACAGCGTACCGCTGACGGACGCGCGGGAGATCGATGCGCGTATCGGCCATGGCGTGGACCTGATCCTCGACGCCGGCAGCTGCGGGCTGGAGCCGAGCACGATCGTCGACCTGTCGGGCGACGGGCCGGTGCTGCTGCGCGCCGGCCGGGGCGACCCGCGGCCCTTCCAATGACCGGCAGCGCCGGAACGCGCCACGTATAATCGCCGGCTGATTCCGCGGCTTTCCCGCGACCCCCGGACTTCCATGGACCTGGCCAAGTTCCTGCACATCCTGTCGTTTGCCGCGATCCCGGTGCTGTTTGCCATCACGCTGCACGAGGTCGCGCATGGCTGGGTGGCGCGCTGGTTCGGCGACCGCACCGCCGAGATGCAGGGCCGGCTGAGCCTGAATCCGCTGCGCCACATCGATCCGATCGGGACGGTGCTGGTGCCGGCATTGCTGCTGCTGCTCGGCGGCCCTCTGTTCGGCTGGGCGAAGCCGGTGCCGGTGGATCCGCGCAACCTGCGCAAGCCGCGCCAGAACATGGCGGTGGTCGCGGCGGCGGGACCCACTGCCAATTTCGCGATGGCGGTGTTCTGGGCCCTGGTGATGGTCGTCGCGCGCACACTGGATGCCGGCGTCGTCGCGCATTGGCTGCTGTTGATGGGTGCCTACGGCATCACGATCAATCTGCTGCTGGCCCTGCTCAATCTGCTGCCGATCCCGCCGCTCGATGGTGGCCAGCTGTTGCGCAACCTGCTGCCGGAGGGGCCGGCGACGGCGCTGCTGGACCGGATCCAGCCTTTCGGATTCATTATTGTGCTGGTGCTGATTGCCACGGGTACGCTGTTCCAGCTGATCGGCGGCCCGATGCAGTTCCTGCAGGGCCTCCTGCAGGCGGTCTTCGGCGTGCGCGGCCTGTAGGAGCCATGGCGTGAGCGGCAACCAGGAACATCAGCGCCGGGCCCTGTCCGGCATGCGGCCGACGGGGCCGCTGCACCTCGGCAATTTCCATGGCGCGCTCGTCAACTGGGTGGAGATGCAGCACCACTACGACTGCTTCTTCTTCATTGCCGACTGGCATGCGCTCACGACCGGCTACGAGGATACGGGCGCCCTCGCGACTCACACCCGCGAGGTGCTGATCGACTGGCTGGCCGCTGGCCTCGATCCGGCCGCCTGCACGATGTTCATCCAGTCCCGCGTGCCGGAGCATGCGGAGCTGCACCTGCTGCTGTCGATGATCACGCCGCTCGGCTGGCTCGAGCGCGTGCCGACCTACAAGGACCAGATCGAGCAGCTCAAGGACCGTGACCTCGGCACCTACGGCTTCCTCGGCTATCCGCTGCTGCAGAGCGCGGACATCCTGATCTACCGGCCGGACTTCGTGCCGGTCGGCGAGGATCAGGTCGCGCACGTCGAGATCACGCGCGAGATCGCGCGGCGTTTCAACAGCATCTATGGCCGCGAGGCGGATTTCGAGGCGCGCTGCCGGGCGGCGGCCGCCGCTCTCGGTGGTGAGGCCGGGGCTGCGCGCTATGCCGCGTTGCGCCGCGCCTGGACCGAGCAGGGCGATGCGGCGGCACTGGCCGAGGCGCGGGCGCTGGTGGCATCGGCGGCCGGTCTCAGCGCACTCGACCGGGAGCGGCTGCTCGGTTTCCTGGTCGGCGGCGGGCGCGCGATCCTGCCGGAACCGGCGGTGCTGTTGACCCGGGCGCCCCGGGTTCCGGGAACCGATGGCCGCAAGATGTCGAAGTCCTACGGCAACACGATCGGCATGCGCGAGGATCCGGCCAGCGTCGCGAAGAAGCTGCGCACGATGCAGACCGATCCGGCGCGCGTGCGCCGCAGCGACCCGGGCGAGCCGGAGAAATGCCCGGTCTGGGACCTGCACCAGCTGTATTCGGATGCGGCGACACAGGAGTGGGTGCAGACCGGCTGCCGCAGCGCCGGCATCGGCTGTCTCGACTGCAAGAAGCCGCTGACCGAGGCCATCGTCAGGCAGGTCGAGGATTTCCGGGCGCGGGCCCGTGAATTCGAGCGGGACCCGGCCCTGCTGCAGGACATCGTCGCGCGGGGCGGCGATAAGGCGCGCGCGGCCGCGTCGGCGACGATGGCCGAGGTGCGCAGCGCGATGGGACTGGCCGGACCATGATCGGGAACAACGACCTGCCGGAACCGGTTGCCGCCGCAGCGGAAGGGGCGCCGCTGCCGACCCAGGCGGAGATGCCGTTCGCGATCGTCGAGGGCGAGCCGGTCACCGAGATGCCGCGCGACCTCTACATTCCGCCGCAGGCGCTCGAGGTATTCCTCGAGGCCTTCGAGGGGCCGCTCGACCTGCTGCTGTACATGATCCGGCGGCAGAACGTCGACATCCTCGACATCCCGATCGCGGACATCACCCGCCAGTACATGGAGTACATCCGGCTGATGCAGGAGCTGGATCTCGAGCTGGCCGGGGAATACCTGCTGATGGCCGCGATGCTGGCCGAAATCAAGTCGCGGATGCTGCTGCCACGCAGCCAGGAAGCCAGTCTCCTGGAGGAGGAGGATCCGCGCGCCGAACTGGTTCGCCGGCTGCAGGAGTACGAGCGCTTCAAGCTGGCCGCGGAGAATCTCGACCGGCTGCCGCGCCTCGAGCGCGACGTGCACCAGGCCCGCGCGGAACTGGTCGGGCGCCGGGTCGTGCGGCTGCTGCCGGAGGTCACGCTGCAGGAGATGCTGCTGGCCTTCAAGGACGTGGTGCAGCGCGCGGCGATGTTCGTGCACCTGCATGTCGCGCGCGAGGCGCTGTCGGTGCGCCAGCGCATGTCCGAGGTGCTGCTGGCGCTGGCGGATGCCGGGCTCGTACCCTTCGTACGGCTGTTCCGCGCCGAGGAAGGGCGCATGGGCGTCACGGTCACCTTTGTCGCGCTGCTCGAACTGTTGCGCGAGGGGCTGATCGAGGTCGTCCAGGCCGAGCCCTATGCGCCGCTGCACCTGCGGCGCGCGCAGAAGCCGGCGGATGCCGCGGCGGTGGAAGAAATGACGGTGACAACGGTCTCCTGAGTGGCGGGTGATGAACATGGAGCAGATGCAACTGCGGAAGGTCATCGAGGCGGCGCTGCTGGCCTGGGGCGAGTCGCTGTCCGTCAGCCAGCTGCGCGAGATGTTCGATGAGAACGAGCGGCCGGAGGAGGCCGAGGTCCGTGCGGCGCTCGCCGCGCTGGCGGAGGATTGCGCGGGCCGCGCCGTCGAACTGGTCGAGGTCGCGAGCGGCTGGCGCCTGCAGGTCCGCGCCGAATTCGCGCTGCCGGTCTCGCGGCTGTGGCAGGAGCGGCCGGGCCGCTATTCGCGCGCGCTGCTCGAGACGCTCGCGCTGATCGCCTATCGCCAGCCGATCACGCGCGGTGAGATCGAGGACGTGCGCGGGGTGGCGGTGAACCCGCACATCGTGCGCACGCTCACCGAGCGCGGCTGGATCCGCGTGGTCGGGCATCGCGAGGTGCCCGGGCGTCCCGAGTTGCTGAGTACGACGCGGGAGTTCCTCGATTACTTCGGACTGCGTGGCCTCGACGACCTGCCGACGCTCGCCGCGCTCAGGGACATGGACAACCTCGGCGTGCAGCTCGATTTCGGCACGGTCATGCCGGTTCCGGAGCCGGCCGCTGTGGCCGCTGTGGCCGCCGGGGATGGCGAGAGCGCGGGGTGATTTCACGCGCCGCGCAGCGGCCGGTGGCGGTAATGGCGGAGCGGATCCAGAAATTGCTTGCGGACCGCGGCATCGGCTCGCGACGGCAGGTCGAGGCATGGATCGCGGCCGGCCGTGTCCTGGTCGGTGGCCGGGTGGCCACTCCGGGACAGCCGGTCAGCGACGAGGACGACATTCGCCTCGATGGCCGGCGCCTGCGCCTGCGCCGGCGTCCCGAACGGGGTTCCCCGGGGTTGGCGTATCACCGCCCGCCGCGGGAGCAGGTCCGCGGGGCGGCCACCGGTGAAGGCCGCGCGTCGATCGAGCGACTGCCGGTCAGCGCGGGTCGCCGCTGGGTGCCGGTGCGCCCGCTCGGGTCCGGGGACGGCGGGCTCGAGCTGTTCCTGACCGATGGCACGCTCGCCGCGGCGCTGATGCGCCATGGTCGTGAGCTGCCCTGCGCCTACGGAGTGCGGGTGCAGGGAGAGGTGGACGAGGCCGCCATGGCCCGGCTGCGCCAGCTCGCCACCAGCCAGCCGCCGGAGGGTGGCACCCTCGATGCCATCGAGGCGGCGGGTGGCGAGGGCACCAACCGCTGGTTGCAGGTGAGCTGCCACGGGCTGCGGCCGCGCGACCTGCGACCGTTCTTCGAGCGGGCCGGGCTTCCGGTCAACCGCATCCTGCGGACGCGGCTCGGCCCGGTGCTCATGGATCGCGGACTGGCGCGCGGCATGAGCCGGCCGCTGACCGAGGAAGAGCTCGCCGGCCTGCAGGCGGCCGCCGGCACGGTGACCGGTCGCGGGGTCAGCGCGCGTCGAAAGCCTGGCCGTTGATCCCGCGGCTCGCGGGGCCGAGCAGGAACAGGAAGGGCCCGGTGACTGCCTCCGGTTCCGGCAGGACCGAGCGGTCCTCTGCCGGGTACAGCTTCAGCCGCATCGCCGTGCGTACCGGACCCGGATTGAGGCTGTTGGCGCGGATCTTCGTCGTGCCCTCGCACTCGTGGGCCAGCACCTGCATCAGGCCCTCGAGGCCGAACTTGGAGACCGCGTAGGCGCCGAGGTAGGCGCGCCCGCGGCGGCCGACGCCGCTCGAGGTGAACAATACGCAGGCATCCTCGGAAAGGCGCAGCAGCGGCAGCAGGGACTGGGTCAGCAGAAACGCCGCAGTCAGGTTGACGTGCAGCACGCGACACCAGGTCGGCACGTCGTAGTGGTCGATCGGACTCGCATCACCGAGGATGCCGGCGATGTGGGCGAGGCCATCGACCCGGCCGAATTCCCGTTCCAGCGCGGCATGCAACTCGTCGTACCCGGCGGCCGTCGCCGTTTCGAGATTGAACGGCAACAGCGCTGGCTGCGGGCCGCCGGCCTGCACGATCGAGTCGTAGGTCGCCTCGAGCTTGCGCGGCGTGCGACCGAGCAGGCCGACCGTCGCACCCTGCCGGGCGAGCGCCAGCGCGACCGCGCGGCCGATGCCGTCGCCGGCCCCGGTGACGACGATCACGCGCCCGCGATGGGAATCCGGCTCGGGGCGGTAGTCACGCGGTTCCATCGGGCGACTCCTCCGCGGCGGGCGGCAGCTCGGGCACGGCCGCGCTGCTCGCGCGGACGGCCGTGTCGATCGCCTCGAGTTCGTCGAGCGGCCGCTCGCTGCGCACGCCGAGTTCGACGAACTTGCGCGCTCCGGGCAGGACGCTGCGTTCCAGCGAGCCGACCGCGGCGTTGTAGGCGCGCACGCCGGACTCCAGCGCGCCGCCGAGCCTGGCGAGATGGCCGCGGAAGGTGCTGAGCCGGCCGTGCAGGTCCTCGGCGAGCTGGCGGATCTGCTGCGCGCCCTCGGCGAGCTTTACGTTCTGCCAACCGTAGTGCACGGCCTTCAGCAGCGCGACGAAGCTGGACGGTGTCGTCAGAATCACGCCGGCGCGCATGGCGTTCTCCAGCAGTTCCGGCTGCTGGTCCAGCGCCGCCGCCAGGAACTGGTCGCCCGGCAGGAACAGGATCACGAACTGCGGCGCGCTGGCGAACTGCTCGGCGTAGCGCTTGGAGGACAGCAGCCGGATGCGCTCGGCGAGATGCTGCGCGTGACGCCGCAACGCCGCGCCGCGGGCCTCGTCGGAGGTCGCCTCGGCGGCCGCGAGATAGGCATCGAGCGGGGTCTTGACGTCCACGACCAGGTCGCGGTCCTCCGGCAGGTGAATCACCATGTCCGGGCGCAGCGCGCCGTCCGCGCCGACCACGTGGACCTGCTCCTCGAAGTCGCAGTGCGGGGTCATGCCGGCGAGCTCGACCAGCCGCCGCAGTGAGATCTCGCCCCACTGGCCGCGCACCTGCGGCTTGCTGAGCGCCTGCACCAGATTGCGGGTCTCGCGCTGCAGCGACGCATGCGATTCCCGCAGGTCAGTCAGGTACTGGCGCAGGCTGCCGAAGTCGCGCTGGCGCGCGCCCTCGATCTCGCGCAGCGACTCGGCGGTGCGCGTCAGTGACTCATGGACCGGGCGCAGCAGTTCGGTGATCGCCTGCTCGCGTTCCCGCAGACTGCTCAGCGCGGTCTGCTGGTGCTGGCCCAGGTGTTCCCGCGACAGGCGCAGGAAATGCTCCAGGTTGTCATGCAGCTGCTGGCCGGCGAGTTCATGGAAGCGCAGGTCGAGCTGCTCCATGGCCCGCGTCAGCGCCAGCGAGCGCTCGACCTCGAGCGCTTCTTCCGAGCGCAGCTGCGCCTGGGCGGCGGCCAGCTCGGTCGCCAGCCGGATGCTGTGCCGCCGTCCCAGCCAGAAGCCGGCGCCGAAGGCGAGGGCGAGGCCGGCGAGGATCAGCAGCAGGGTGGTCGGTTCCATCGTCACAGGCCCAGCCATGCCAGCAGGTCGGAGGGCCGCTCGAGCACCGCGGCTGGTTGCCAGCTCGCCGGGTCGTCGTCGGCACCGAGGTAGCCGTAACCGGCCACCAGCGCCATCATGCCCGCGCCGTGCGCGGCCTGCACGTCACGTTCGGCATCGCCCACGTAGACGCAGCGCTCCGCGGGCAGGCCGAGGCACGCGGCCGCGTACAGCAGCGGCAGCGGGTGCGGCTTGCGTTCGGCGAGCGTGTCGCCGCTGACGGTGCAGCTGCTGCGGGCCGCGAGCCCGAGCGCGGCGAGCAGCGGATCCGTCAGCCAGCCGGGTTTGTTGGTGACGATGCCCCAGCGCATGCCCGCGGCCTCGATGGCCGTGAGCACTTCGTCGAAGCCGTCGAACAGGCGCGTCTGCTCGGCGAGTCCGCGACGGTAATGGGCGAGGAATCGACTCCGCAGGAGCTCGAAGGGCCCGGGTTCGAGTTGCCCGAAGCCGAGTTCCAGCAGGCCCGCCGAGCCGTTCGAGACCTGCGGGCGGACGGCCGCGAAGGGCAGGGGCTCGAGCCCTTCGTCGCGTCGCAGCTGGTTGAGGGCGGCCGCCATGTCGGTCGCCGTATCGAGCAGCGTGCCGTCGAGGTCGAGCAGCACGGCCTCGAGATCCCGGCGCCGGCTCATGCGGCGGCCGGCACGGGCGGCCTGCGGAAATGGGCCAGGTAATTGATGGAGGGATCGGCATCCACGCGCGTGGTGCGGGCGAACGGATCGTAGTGCAGGCCGGCGACGTGCGTGAGCACGAGCCCGGCGGCGCGCCCGCAGCGCGCCAGTTCCGAGGGGCGGATCAGGCGGGCGTACTGGTGCGTGCCGGCCGGCAGCAACCGCATCAGGTACTCGGCGCCGACGATCGCGAAGGCAAAGGACCGCAGGCCGCGGTTCAGCGTCGAGCAGATCACGTCGCCGCCCGGCCGCACCAGTTGTGCGAGTGCAGCCACGACCGCGGCCGGATCCGGCACGTGCTCGAGCAGTTCGAGACAGGTCACCAGGTCATAGGCGCCGGGCTGTACCGTGGCGAGTTCCTCGGCGCTCGCGAGCCGGTAGTCGACGTGCAGTCCGCTGTCCTCGGCATGCAGCCGCGCGACTTCGATGGCTGCCGGCGCGAGGTCGATGCCGGTGACGCGGGCACCGCGGCGGACCATGCCTTCGGCCAGCAGGCCGCCACCGCAGCCGACGTCGAGTACGCGGCGGCCGGCGAGTCCGGCGCGGGCCTCGAGGTAGTCGAGCCGCGCGGGATTCATCTCGTGCAGCGGCCGGAACTCGCCGGCCGGGTCCCACCAGCGCGGCGCGGCGGCGTCGAAACGGGCGATTTCCGCCGCATCGGCATTGCGTGCAGGAGTCATCTTCGGAGTCCGGCTGGCGTGATCGGAAGTTATTGCAGTATAGCGGCCGGATAGGCCCAAGGCAGTAGGTCGGACTGGCTTCGCTGTGCTAAAATCCGCGCTTTCCAGCGGTGCCTTTACGACCCGTGCGCAGGCCGGCGCGGGGCTGTCGGGTGCCGGGATCGCAGCCGGGAGCCCATGGCCGAAACCAGCGAGATCGCGCGCGAAGTCCTGCACGTCAATCTCGAGGACGAGATGCGTCGCTCCTACCTCGATTACGCGATGAGCGTGATCGTGGGCCGCGCGCTGCCCGACGTGCGCGATGGCCTGAAGCCGGTGCACCGCCGGGTGCTCTATGCGATGCGCGAGCTCGGCAACGACTGGAACAAGCCGTACAAGAAGTCCGCGCGCATCGTCGGCGACGTGATCGGCAAGTACCACCCGCACGGCGACGCCGCGGTCTACGACACGATCGTGCGCATGGCGCAGCCCTTTTCGCTGCGCTACCTGCTGGTCGACGGGCAGGGCAACTTCGGCTCGGTGGACGGCGACGCTCCCGCGGCGATGCGTTACACCGAAATCCGGATGTCGCGCCTCGCGCACGAACTGCTGGCGGACATCGACCGCGAGACGGTCGATTTCACGCCGAACTACGACAACAGCGAGCAGGAGCCGGCGGTGCTGCCGGCACGGATTCCGAACCTGCTGGTCAACGGCTCGGCCGGCATCGCCGTCGGCATGGCCACCAACATTCCGCCGCACAACCTCGGCGAGGTGGTGGATGCCTGCCTGGCGCTGATCGACGATCCCGGCCTCGACCTGGCCGCGCTGATGCAGCGGATCCCGGGTCCCGACTTCCCGACTGCCGGCATCATCCATGGCACTGCCGGCATCATGCTCGCCTACAAGACCGGGCGTGGCCGGCTCGTGGTGCGCTCGCGGACCTCCGTCGAGGAAATCGACGCGCGTGGCCGGCAGGCGATCGTCATCACCGAACTGCCCTACCAGGTCAACAAGGCGCGGCTGCTGGAGCGCATCGCGGACCTGGTCCGGGCCAAGGAGATCGAGGGCATCTCCGAGCTGCGCGATGAGTCCGACAAGGACGGCATGCGCGTGGTCATCGAGCTCAAGCGCGGCGAGAGCCACGAGCTGGTGCTGAACCAGCTGTTCAAGCTGACGCCGATGCAGACCGTGTTCGGCGTCAACATGGTCGCGCTGCTCGACGGCCAGCCGAAGCTGCTGTCGTTGCGCGAGATGCTCGACGCCTTCCTGCGCCACCGGCGCGAAGTGGTGACGCGCCGGACGATCCACGACCTGCGCAAGGCGCGCGAGCGCGCGCACGTGCTGGAAGGGCTCGCGGTGGCGCTCGCCAACATCGACGAGATCATCGCCACGATCAAGGCGGCGGCTTCGCCGGCCGAGGCACGGAGCGCGCTGCTGGCGCGCAGCTGGCACTCGGGCGCGGTGCCGGCGATGCTCGAGCGCGCGGGCACGGTGTCGACCCGACCGGCCGGCGTGGCCGACGGCATCGGGCTGCAGGCCGACGGCTACCGGCTGTCCGAGGTCCAGGCGCAGGCGATCCTCGACTTGCGCCTGCACCGGCTGACCGGACTCGAGCAGGAGCGCATCGTCAGCGAGTTCTCCGGGCTGCTCGATCAGATCCGTGACCTCGGCGACATCCTCGCGCGGCCGGAGCGGCTGCGCGAGGTGATCCGCAGCGAGCTGCTGGCGATCAAGGAGGCCTACGGCGACGCGCGCCGCACCGAAATCGTCGCCGACGGCGCCGACGTGACCATCGAGGACCTGGTCGAGCGGCAGGACCTGGTCGTGACGCTCTCCCATGCCGGCTACGCGAAGTCACAGCCGGTGACGGACTACGAGGCGCAGCGCCGGGGTGGCCGCGGCAAGCAGGCGACCGCGGTCAAGGACGAGGACTTCGTCGACAAGCTGTTCATCGCGCACAGCCATGACACGCTGCTGTGTTTCTCCGACCGCGGGCAGTGCTACTGGCTGAAGGTCTGGCAGCTGCCGCTGGCCGCGCGCGGCTCGCGTGGCAAGCCGATCGTCAACCTGCTGCAGCTCAGCGAGGGCGAGCGCATCACGGCGGTGCTGCCGGTGCGTGAGTTCGACGAGGCGCATTCCGTGTTCATGGCGACCGCGCAGGGCACGGTCAAGAAGACGCCGCTGACGGCTTTCTCGCGGCCGCGCGCCAACGGCATCATCGCGGTGTCGCTCGGCGAGTCGGACTGCCTGGTGGGCGTCGCGCTGACGGACGGCGAGCGCGAGATCCTGCTGGCGACGACCGACGGCAAGGCGATCCGCTTCGCCGAGCAGCAGGTCCGGCCGATGGGCCGCGAGGCAGCGGGCGTGGTCGGCATCCGCCTGACCGAGGGCCAGCGCGTGACCTCGCTGATCGTGCTCGGCGCCGGGCCGATCCTCACGGTGTCGGAACATGGCTACGGCAAGCTGACCGAGGTCGACGAATTTCCGCCGCACGGTCGCGGCGGGCAGGGCGTCATCGCGCTGCAGACCAGTGAGCGCAATGGAGCGCTGGTCGGCGCGCTGCAGGTGCAGCCCGACGACGAGATCATGCTGATCAACTCCAGCGGTACGCTGGTGCGCGTACCGGTTCGCGAGATCCCGGTCCTTGGTCGCAATACCCAGGGCGTGCGGGTCATGCGGCTCGCGGCCGGCGAGGAACTGGTCGGGCTGGAGCGTATCGCCGGGGACGAATCACAGGAAACAGAAGGAGCCGGCTGAGGCCGGGCAAAGATCCGAATGCGTGTATTCAACTTTTCCGCAGGCCCGGCGGCGCTGCCGCTGCCGGTACTGGAGCAGGCTCGCGACGAGATGCTCGACTGGCGTGGCAGTGGCATGTCCGTGATGGAGGTCAGCCACCGCAGCAAGGGCTTCATCGCCGTGGCCGAGCAGGCCGAGGCCGACCTGCGCGAGCTGCTGGCCATTCCCGACTCCTACAAGGTGCTGTTCCTGCAGGGTGGCGCAAGCGCGCAGTTCGCCGCGGTGCCGCTCAACCTGTGTCCGGCGGGCGCCAGGGCCGACTATGTCGATACCGGCCACTGGTCGCAGCGGGCAATGGCCGAGGCGCGGCGCTTCGTCACGGTCAATGTCGCTGCCGATACCGCGGCCAGTCGTCACACGACGGTGCCGGCCCAGGCGGAGCTGCGGCTCGATGCTGGCGCCGCCTACGTGCACTACACGCCGAACGAGACGATCGGTGGTGTCGAGTTTCCGTACATTCCGGATACGGGTGGCGTGCCGCTGGTCGCGGACCTGTCCTCGACGATCCTGTCGCGTCCGCTCGAGGTCGCGCGCTTCGGGCTGATCTACGCCGGGGCGCAGAAGAACATCGGGCCCTCGGGGCTTGCCGTCGTGATCGTGCGCGAGGACCTGCTCGGCCGTGCGCGGCCGGACACGCCGGCGATCCTCGACTACAAGGCGATGGCCGGCAGCGGTTCGATGCTGAATACGCCGCCGACCTTTGGCTGGTACATCGCCGGGCTGGTGTTCCGCTGGCTGAAGAGCGAGGGCGGGCTTGCCGCCATCGGTGAGCGGAACCGCGCCAAGGCCGCGCGGCTCTATGCGGCGATCGACGACTCCGGGTTCTACAGCAATCCGGTCGCCCGTGAATGCCGCTCGTGGATGAACGTGCCGTTCGCGCTGGTGCGACCGGAACTCGATGCGGCTTTCCTGGCCGAGGCCACCAGGGCCGGACTCACCAACCTGGCCGGACATCGCGCCGTCGGCGGCATGCGTGCGAGCATCTACAACGCGATGCCGGCGGCGGGCATCGAGGCGCTGGTGGACTTCATGACCGACTTTGCGCGCAGGAACGGCTGATGAGCTTCCGGATACTGACACTGAACAACATCTCGGTGAAGGGACTCGAGCGGCTGCCGCGCGAGCGCTACGAAGTAGCGTCCGAGGTCGGTCACCCGCACGCGATCCTGGTGCGTTCGGCGGACATGCACGCGATGCAGATTCCGGACAGCGTGATTGCGGTCGGCCGCGCGGGTGCCGGGGTCAACAACATCCCGGTGGCCGAGCTGACCCGCCGCGGCGTGCCGGTGTTCAATGCGCCGGGCGCCAATGCGAACGCGGTCAAGGAGCTGGTGCTCGCGGGGCTGCTGCTGGCGGCCCGCAACATCTGCCCGGCCTGGGCCTACGTGCGCGGCCTCGAGGGCGACGCGCACGCGATCGAGGCGGCGGTCGAGAAGGGCAAGAAGCGCTTCGTCGGCCATGAACTGCCCGGCCGCACGCTCGGCGTCGTCGGCCTCGGTGCGATCGGTGTCGAGGTCGCCAATGCCGCGCACCTGCTCGGCATGAACGTGCTCGGCTACGACCCGCAGATCACCGTGCAGCGCGCCTGGCAGCTGTCTTCCGGAGTCGGCCAGGCGCTGAACCTCGATGACCTGTTCGCACGCTCCGACGTCGTGACGCTGCACGTGCCGCTGTCGGACGCGACCCGCTCGCTGGTCAATGCGCAGCGGATCCGGCTGATGCGGGACAAGGCGGTGGTGCTCAACTTCGCCCGCGCCGGTATCGTCAACGAGGCCGACGTCATCGCCGCGCTCGATGCCGGCCGGCTGTCCGCCTATGTCTGCGACTTCCCGTCGCCCGCGATCAAGGATCATCCGCGGGTCGTGGCCTTGCCGCACCTCGGCGCCTCGACCGGCGAGGCCGAGGACAACTGCGCAATGATGGTCGCTGACACGCTGCGCGACTTCCTCGAGCATGGCAACGTCCGTCATTCGGTCAACTTCCCGGAGGCGGCGCTGCCACGGGTGCCGGGGGCCTCGCGGCTGGCGATCTCCAACAGCAACGTGCCGAACATGGTCGGCCAGATCTCCACCTGCCTGGCCGAGTCCTCGCTGAACATCTCGGACCTGCTCAACAAGTCGAAGGGCGAAGTGGCCTATACGCTGATCGACGTCGACGGCCGGATTCCGGAGGAACTGGTCGAGCGGATCCGGACGATCGAGGGCGTGCTGGCGGCACGCGCGGTCTGAGGATGGCGGTGCGGCGCGGCAGCAGCGGGACCCGGCGGCGCGGCGCGGCGCGGATCGGTGCCGCGGCCACCAGTCCGCCGCTCGAGGAGATCCGCGCGCGCATCGACGCGATCGACGAGTCGTTGCAGGGCCTGCTCAACGAGCGCGCCGGTCTCGCGCAGCAGGTCGGCATCTCGAAGAATGCCGCCGGGCGCACGGTCGACTACTACCGGCCGGAGCGCGAGGCCGAGGTGCTGCGCGCCGTACTGGCCCGCAATCGCGGGCCGCTGCGCGATGAGGAGGTCGTGCGCCTGTTCCGCGAGATCATGTCGGCCTGCCTCGCGCAGCAGGAGCCGCTGAAGGTGGCGTTCCTGGGTCCCGAGGGCACCTTCACGCAGCAGGCGGTGTTCAAGCAGTTCGGGCACTCGGTGCGGGCGCTGGCGCTGCCGTCCATCGAGGAGGTGTTCCACGAGATCGAGAGTGGCGCGGCCGACTTCGGCGTCGTGCCGATCGAGAACTCGACCGAAGGCACGGTCATGCACACCCTCGACCGATTCCTGGTCTCGCCGCTGTCGATCTGCGGCGAGGTGGAGCTGCGCATTCACCAATACGTGCTCGGGCGCATGAAGTCGCTGGCGGACGTGCGCCGGGTCTGCTCGCACCAGCAGTCGCTGGCGCAGTGCCGGGAGTGGCTGGACGAGTACCTGCCCGAGGTCGAGCGCGTCGCGGTCAGCAGCAATGCCGAGGCCGCCCGTCGCGCCCGCGACGAACAGGGCACCGCGGCGATCGCCGGCGAGGTTGCCGCGGAGATCTACGGTCTCGAGGTGCTGGTCGCGAAAATCGAGGATCGCGCTGACAATACAACGCGCTTCCTGGTGGTCGGCTCGCGCACCTTCAAGCCGAGCGGCGACGACAAGACCACGCTGCTGGTGTCGGTGGCGCACACCGATGCGCCCGGCGCGCTGTTCCGGCTGCTCGAGCCACTGGCGACGAGCGGGATCAGCATGACCCGGATCGAGTCGCGGCCGTCGCGGCGCCGCAAGTGGGACTATGTGTTCTTCCTCGATGTCGAGGGCCATGCCGAGGATCCGAAGCTTGCCGGTGCGCTGGCCGAACTCAAGCGCCGCAGCTCGCTGTTCCGCGTTCTCGGTTCCTATCCGCGTTCCATCCTCTGAGGCTCCGATGAGCAATCGCTTCCTGCACCTGGCTGCGCCCGGCGTCCGTGGGCTGGCTCCATATGTACCCGGCAAGCCGCCGGAACAGCTCGAGCGGGAGCTCGGCGTGCGTGACAGCATCAAGCTCGCCTCGAACGAGAACCCGCTCGGACCGGGCCCGCGCGCGCTCGCGGCGCTGGCCGCGGCGGCGCCGGGCGTCGGCATGTATCCGGACGGCAGCGGCCACGAGCTGCGATCGCGGATCGCCGCGCGCCATGCCGTCGGGACCGAACAGGTCACGCTCGGCAACGGCTCGAACGACGTCCTGGTGCTGATCACGGAGACCTTCCTGACGCCGGAGCACGAGGCGGTCTATTCGCAGTATGGCTTCGCGGTCTATCCGCTCGCGGTGCAGGCCGCGAGCGCGGTGGCGCGCGTGGCAGCGGCCAATCCCGCGGGACATCCGATGCCGCTCGGCCACGACCTGGCGGCGATGCGGGCGCTCATCGGTCCGCGGACCCGGCTGGTCCTCATCGCGAATCCGAACAACCCGACGGGCACCTGGCTCGGCGAGGCGGAACTGCTCGGATTCCTGCAGTCGGTGCCCGCGGACGTGATCATCGTGCTCGACGAGGCCTACCACGACTACGCACTGGAGCATGGCTGCCCGGATGCCACGAAGTGGCTTGCCCGGTTTCCGAACCTGGTCGTGGCGCGCACCTTTTCCAAGGCCTATGGCCTGGCCGGCCTGCGCGTCGGTTATGCACTGTCGCATCCGGACGTCGCCGACCTGCTCAACCGCGTGCGCCAGCCGTTCAATGTCTCGGTGCCCGGTCTCGCCGCGGCGAGTGCCGCGCTCGATGACACCGCGCACCTGCAGGCCACGCTCGAGGTCAACCGCGCGGGCCTTGCCCGGCTGCACACGGGACTCACGGCGCTCGGCCTCGGAGTGCTGCCGTCGGCCGGGAACTTCGTCCTGTGCGACTTCGGCCGGCCGATCGGGCCGATCAACCAGGCGCTGCTGCGGCGCGGTGTGATCGTCCGTCCGGTCGGCAACTACGCCCTGCCAAACCACCTGCGGATCACAGTCGGAACGCCAGCCCAGAATGAGCGCTTGCTCACCTCGCTGGCGGCGGTGCTTGCGGAAGGGGTGTGAGCGGCGCGACGCCAGCGTTCGTCGCCAGTCCCGGCGGGCGCGTCGCCGGCGAGATCCGGGTCCCTGGTGACAAGTCGATCTCCCACCGTGCGGTGATGCTCGCTGGCATCGCGACCGGCCGCACCGAGATCACCGGCTTCCTCGATGGCGAGGACTGTCTGGCGACGCTCGCGGCCATGACCGCGATGGGCGTGCGGGCCGAGCGCCTGGCGGCGGACCAGCTGCGGGTGGATGGCGCTGGTCGCGGCGGCCTGCATGCGCCCCCGGGGCCGCTCGATCTCGGCAATTCCGGCACCGCCATGCGCTTGCTGGCCGGGCTGCTGTGCGGACAGGCCTTCGATACCGTGCTGGTCGGGGACTCTTCGCTGATGCGCCGCCCGATGGAACGCGTGGCCGCACCGCTGCGTCGCATGGGTGCCCGCATCGAGACCAGCGATGGCCGGCCACCGCTCCGGATCCGCGGGACGCCGGGCCTGGTGGGCTGCCAGCATGAACTCGAGGTGCCGAGCGCGCAGCTGAAATCCGCGATCCTGCTGGCGGCGCTTGGCGCGCAGGGACGGACCGAGGTCCGCGAGCCGGCGCTGACCCGCGACCACACCGAGCGCATGCTCGCTGCGTTCGGCGTTCCGGTCGAGCGGCACGACCGGATGGTCGCAGTACAGGGGCCGGTCGAGTTGCGTGGCTGCCCGATCGCCGTGCCGGGGGACTTCTCCTCGGCTGCGTTCTTCATCGTCGCCGGCCTGATCGCCGATGGCGCCCCGCTGCTGATCCGCAACGTCGGTGTCAACCCGACCCGCACCGGGTTGCTGGAAATCCTGCGGCTGATGGGGGCTGACATCCGGGTGCTGGACACGCGGATGGCCGGCGGCGAGCCGGTTGCCGACCTCGAGATCCACCCCGGGCCTTTGCGTGGCATCGAGGTGCCGCGCGCACTGGTGTCCACTGCGATCGACGAGTTTCCGATCCTGTTTGCGGCGGCGGCAATTGCCGAGGGCGAAACCCTGGTGACCGGCGCCGGTGAACTGCGGGTCAAGGAGAGCGACCGGATCGCAGTGATGGCGGAGGGGCTGCAGCGCCTGGGTGTCCGGGTCGCGGTGCTGCCGGACGGCCTGCGGATCCTCGGTGGCCCGGTCGAGGGTGGGGTCGTGGACAGCCACGGCGACCACCGGGTGGCGATGGCCTTTGCAGTGCTCGCCGCCCGGGCCAAGGCTCCAGTCGAAATCCAGGATGTCGCCAACGTGCAGACCTCGTTCCCCGGTTTCGCTGCCACCGCGCGGCGCTCCGGCCTGCTGGTCGAGAAACGGTCGGCATGACCGTCCCGGTCATCGCCATCGATGGCCCGAGCGGATCCGGCAAGGGCACGGTTGCCCGCCAGGTCGCGGCCCGCCTCGGCTGGCGCCTGCTGGACAGCGGCGCGCTCTACCGCCTCGTGGCGCTCGCCGGGCTCCGGGAGGGCCTCTCGGTCGATGATGAGGCCGGCTATGCCCGCCTCGCGGCGGGGCTCAACCTGCGCTTCGGCCAGGATGCGGCGGGCGAGGAGCAGGTCTTCCTGCAGGGCGAGGACGTCACGCGGGCGCTGCGGGCCGAGAGCACGGGGAAGCTGGCCTCCCGGGTCGCGGCCTGGGGGGGCGTACGGGCCGCGCTGCTCGACCGCCAGCGGGCACTGGCCGCTCCGCCCGGGCTCGTCGCGGATGGCCGGGACATGGGCTCGGTAGTCTTTCCGGAGGCGGGCCTGAAAGTCTTCCTGACCGCGAGTCCCGAGGAGCGTGCGCGCAGGCGCTATAAGCAGTTGAAGGAAAAGGGGTTGGGTGGTAATCTCGCCGCCCTTTCCGCGGAGATCGCCGAGCGCGACCGCAGGGACGCCACGCGAACCGTGGCGCCACTGGTGGCCAACGCCGACGCGATCATCGTGGATTCGACTACGCTCTCCATCGAGGAGGTCGTTGGGCGGGTGCTGGCACTCGCCCGCGAACGCTTCCGCGGTGAGGGGCACGGAGAGTGATCAGGCCGGTCGGATGACCAGCCCGGGACGGCGCGGCAGGATGCCTGCGCCGAGGTATCGAAGACCCTGCGTGGCGGGATGCCACCTGGCAGGCAACGCAACCAACAGGGCCACGCGGCCCGGAACATTCAATGACCGAATCTTTCGAACAATTGTTTGAGCAGAGCATCGCGAGCCAGCAGATCCGCCCGGGGCAGATCCTGACCGGCATCGTCGTCGACGTGAATGCGGATGTCGTGATCGTCAGCGTCGGACTGAAGTCCGAGGCAGTGATCCCCGCCGAACAGTTCCGCAACGAGCGCGGCGAACTCGAGGTGACGATCGGCGAGGAAGTCGAGGTCGCCCTCGATGCCGTCGAGGACGGCTCGGGCGAGACCCGGCTCTCGCGCGAGAAGGCCAAGCGTGCCCGCACCTGGACGCGCCTCGAACAGGCCTTCCAGAACAGCGAAATCGTCAGCGGCATCATCAACGGCCGCGTCAAGGGCGGCTTTACGGTGGAACTCGACAACGTGCGGGCCTTCCTGCCCGGATCGCTGGTCGACGTGCGCCCGGTCCGTGATCCGGCCTACCTCGAAGGCAAGATGCTCGAGTTCAAGGTCATCAAGCTCGACCAGCGCCGCAACAACGTCGTCGTCTCGCGGCGCGCCGTCGTCGAGCAGGAGTACAGCGCCGAGCGCAGCCAGCTGCTCGACAACCTGAAGGAAGGCGACGTCATCAAGGGCGTGGTCAAGAACCTGACCGACTATGGCGCGTTCGTCGACCTGGGCGGCATCGACGGGCTGCTGCACATCACTGACATGGCCTGGAAGCGCGTCAAGCATCCGTCCGAGGTGGTCAAGGTCGGCGACGAGATCGACGTGCGCATCCTGAAGTTCGACCGCGAGCGGCAGCGCGTGTCGCTCGGCGTCAAGCAGCTCGGCGCCGATCCCTGGCAGAACATCGCGCGGCGCTATCCGCCGAACACGCGGTTGTTCGGCAAGATCACCAACATCGCCGATTACGGCTGCTTCGTCGAGATCGAGGAGGGTGTCGAGGGCCTGGTCCACGTCTCGGAGATGGATTGGACCAACAAGAACGTCAACCCGGCCAAGGTGGTGCAGATCGGCGAGGAAGTCGAGGTCATGGTGCTCGACATCGACGAGGAACGCCGCCGGATTTCGCTCGGCCTCAAGCAGTGCAAGGCCAATCCGTGGCGTGAGTTCGCCGAGAGCTTCAACCGCGGCGACCGCGTCAGTGGCCAGATCAAGTCGATCACCGACTTCGGGATCTTCATCGGCCTGGCGGGCGGCATCGATGGCCTCGTGCACCTGTCAGACATCTCCTGGGACCGCCCGGGCGAGGAGGCCGTGCGCGACTACCAGAAGGGCCAGAGCCTCGAGGCCATGGTGCTGGCGATCGATCCGGAGCGCGAGCGTATTTCGCTCGGCATCCGGCAGCTGGCCCGTGACCCGATCTCGGCGTACCTCGCCGACCATCCGAAGGGCAGCATCGTCAAGGGCATCATCCGCGAGGTCGATGCCCGTGGTGCGATCGTCGATCTCGACGAGGGGATTGAGGGCCACCTGCGGGCCTCGGAGCTTTCGCGCGACCGCGTCGAGGATGCGCGCACCGTGCTGAAGGTTGGCGAGGAAGTCGAGGCGCGTTTCATCGGCGTGGACCGCAAGAGCCGCGTGATCTCCCTGTCGATCAAGGCCAAGGAGGCCTGGGAAGAAGCGGAGGCCGTGCAGCAGTACCGGGGCGGCGACTCGCCGACTGGCACGACGCTCGGTGACCTGCTCAAGGAGCAGATCGCAGGACAGTGAACCGGGGTAGGCCGGGCGCGTGGGACGCACCATGACAAAATCGGAACTGATCGAGATCATCGCTGCCAAGCAGAAGCACCTTCCCGCCAAGGACATCGAACTGGCCGTCAAGCAGATGCTCGAGATCATGAGCGATGCGCTGGCCGGCGGGGAACGCATCGAGATCCGCGGCTTCGGCAGTTTCTCGCTGCACTTCCGCCCGCCGCGCCAGGGCCGCAATCCCAAGACCGGGGAGGCCGTGTCCCTCGCGGGCAAGTACGTTCCGCATTTCAAGCCGGGCAAGGATCTGCGCGAGCGCGTGGATGCCGGCCAGGCACACCCGATACGCGACTGAGTCAACGGCCTTGGCTGGCCCGCACAGCGGGTGACGCTTGATCCTGCAGCCTTTCTGGCAGTACCTGGCCCTGCTGTTCCTCGGCGGGGCCATCGGCTTCTATGCCGCGCGCCGGCCGCGTCCCAGCGTGCTCGGGGCCGAGCGGCTGCGCGGCAATTACCTGGCCGGTGTCAATTTCCTGGTGAACGACCAGCCGGACCGTGCGCTCGAGGCCTTCCTGCAGGCGGCCGAGCTCGACGAGGCCACGGTCGAGACCCACTTCGCGCTCGGCAGCCTGTACCGGCGCCGTGGCGAGGTGGACCGCGCCATCCGCGTGCACCAGAACATCGTGGCGCGCGAGACGCTGGACCCGGCGCAGCGCGACCAGGCGCGTTTTGGGCTGGCGCAGGACTACCTGCGGGCCGGCCTGTTCGATCGTGCCGTACAGATCCTGGAGCCGCTGGCGGCGGCCGGGGCGCACCGCATCTCGGCGTTGCGCATGCTGATCGGCATCCACGAGCAGGAGCGTGACTGGCAACGCGCGATCGAGGTGTTCCGCGAGCTCGAGCGGGCCGGCCGGGCGCTGCAGCCGGATGCCATCGCGCACTATTTCTGTGAGCTGGCGGTGGCCGCCCGTGAAGCGGGGCGCACGGACGAGGCCCTTGGGCACCTGCAGGCGGCGCGCGCCGAGCGCCGGCACTTTCCCCGCGGGGCGCTGCTGCGCGCGGAGATCGCGATCGAGCAGCTGGATCTCGCGATGGCGGAGCGGTTGCTGGGTTCGGTGGTCGCGCAGGATGCCGCGCTGATGATCGAGGTGATGCCGCGGCTCGCGCAACTGGCCCGTGCCGCCGGCGACCAGGGCGAGGCGATCGTCGCGCGCCTCGTGGCCGCACGTCCCGATGCCGGCAGCGAGATCGCGTTCGCCGCCGTGATGACCGATACGGTCGGATTCCCGCCGCTCGAGGCGCTGGTACGTTCCTATCTCGCGAGCGATGAAACGGTTGCTGGCCTGGTACGGGCGATCGGCTGCGACCCGGAGGCGCTGGATCCGCGGGCGGTGCGCGACATCGCAGCGGTACTGCGGCGCCTCGCTGCCACGACGCCGCGCTATCGCTGCGCGAATTGCGGCTTCTCCAGCATCGGCCATTTCTGGCAGTGCCCGGCGTGCAAGAACTGGGACAGCCAGCGTCCGCTGCTGCGTTTCGATCTCGTCGCCGGCCTCGACAAGGGCAGGGGGCAGCCGCCGGTCACCGAGCGGTAACCGCGTCCGTTCATGCTCGCCGCTCTCGCCGCGGTCTTCCTGATCTCATTCCTGGCGGCACCACTGCTCGGTAGTGGCTGGTTCTGGGACGCGGGCAACGCGCTCGGCTTTGCGGCGTATGCCGGGCTCCTGTACCTGACGGCGACCGGACGCAGCGTGCCCGACCCGCGGGTCCATCATCTGCTGGGCCGCGGCGTTCTCGTCATTGCCGCGGTGCACGCCTTCTGGTTCCTGCTCGGTGACGGTGCCGTCGTCGAATACCTGAAGCCCGGTGCGCCGGCGCACCTGTGGGCCGGCGTCGCGGGCCTGCTGCTGCTGGGCGCGCTCGTCACCGGTGCCTTGCTGCCCGAGCGGCTGCGCCTGCACCGCGACCGTCCGGCGTCGCGGTCGTGGCACCGCTGGCTCGCGATCGGGGCGATTGCGACGGCGGCCTGGCACATGCTCGGCAGCGGGCTGTACCTGCAGAGCGGGTACCAGGCGCTGCTGCTGGCCGGCCTCGCGCTCGCAGCCTGCTGGCCCCGTGCGTGGCGCGGCTCGCTGCTGGAGCGGCCGCGGGCCGGGCTGCGCGACTATCTGCTGGCGACCACCATCCTTGCGTTGGTGTTCGCCGCCATCAGGAATCTGCCGGCATGAGGACGGCTTTCCTGCTGCTGCTTGCCATCGGGGTGCTGATCGTACTGTTCGGTTCGCCGCTGGTGCGCGAGCGGCCGGTCCAGGCGCATTACTTCGATGCGCCCGAGCCCATCCTGCCGATGGCCTTCAACCACTACGATCATGCCAGCGTGAACTGCATCGATTGCCATCACAACTACAGCGATGACACGGGTGGCGGAGTCTGCATGCTCTGTCATGTGACCGACCCGAAACTCTGGCCGCGCTTCGAAGAACACTTCCACGGACTGTGCCAGGGTTGCCATGCCGAGCGCGCGGCAGCAGGCGAGGACGGGGGGCCGCCGCGCGCCTGCGACGGCTGTCACCACGGACCGGCAGCCGACGGCCCGGGGTGACGGCTGCGGGCCAAATCTGCGCATACGCAGGGGATAGACAGCGGGCGCAGGGACACAGCTTGCGCTACGGTTGATCCCGGGCGCGGCGATGGGCGCCGTGCGCTGCGAAGGGAGTCAGACCATGCTTACCAAGGGACTGGGTGCGGCCATTCTGGCCGCGATGTTGCTCGCGCCGGCTGCCATCGCCGGGCCCGTCAACGTCAACACCGCCGATGCCAGGACGCTTGCCCGTGAGTTGCAGGGCATCGGCCAGGCGAAGGCGGAGGCCATCGTTGCGTATCGGGAAAAGAACGGCCCGTTCCGCGGCGGCGAGGACCTCGCAAAGGTCAAGGGGCTCGGCAAGAAGCTCGTGGAACAGAACAAGGCCAACCTGCGGTTCGAGGCCGCCAAGGCCGGGGACTGAGGTCATCGAAGTGTGAATCGCTGCGGGGTCGAGCCTTCGCGGTTCCGGTATCATGGCCGGCGCCAGATCCGGATTGCGAAGGAGATCGCGTGAGCCCTGCACCGATTCGTTACGCGGTGTTCCCTGTCGCCGGACGGGGAACCCGCTTTCTGCCCGCGACCAAGGCCAGCCCGAAGGAGATGCTGCCGATCGTCGACAAGCCGCTGATCCAGTATGCGGTGGACGAGGCACTCGCCGCCGGCGCGCGCAGCCTGGTGTTCATCACCGGCAGTTCGAAGCGTGCGATCGAGGACCATTTTGATACGGACCCGGAGCTCGAAGCGGCACTCGCCAGCCAGGGCAAACAGGAACTCGTCGACGCGCTGCGCGGCATCCTGCCGGCAGACGCGGCCTGCATCTACATCCGCCAGCCCGCGCCGCTCGGTCTCGGCCATGCCGTGCTCTGTGCGCGGCCGATCGTTGGCCGCGAGCCGTTCTACGTGCATCTGGCCGATGACCTGATCGATGCGCCGGTCCCCGTGCTCGCGCAGATGCGGGACCGCTATCTCGAAACCGGCGGCAGCGTGATCGGTGTCGAGGAAGTGCCGCGCGACCAGACTCACCGCTATGGCATCGTGGCGACGGACGCGACCAATGCACATGGTGTGGCCCGCATCACCCGCATCGTCGAGAAGCCGCAGCCGGCCGATGCACCGTCGAATCTCGCGGTCGTCGGGCGCTACCTGCTGAGTCCGGCGATCTTTGACCGGCTCGAACACCTGGGCAAAGGCGCCGGCGGCGAGATCCAGCTCACCGACGGCATCGCCGCATTGCTCGATGCCGAGCCCGTCTACGCCTACCGCTTCAGCGGCCGTCGTTATGACTGCGGCAGCAAGCTCGGTTACCTGGAGGCGACCGTCGAATATGGCCTGCGTCACCCGGAATTGGGTGAGCAGTTCGGGCGGTATCTGGTGGAGTTTCTGTCCGGAAGGCGTGCGGGAGGCTGAGCGAGCGGAGCTGGTCGATGTGTGTAAATACAATATCTTGAGATCTGTTTATAATCCAGTTTGACACATAGTCGCGGGGCTGAACCGCCTGACAGCGATTGCGGGTTCCCGGGCCTCGCTGGTCTTATATGACTGGAGGTGGACCGTGACCCCGCCCCGATCCAACAGCCCACGCCGGCCGCCGCAACCGCGCACCGTCTCCGCGGTAACCGCCGCCTTTCTCGATTCCAGCAGCTTCCTCAAGAAGTTCCTCGCCGGTTTCCTGTCCGTACAGGACGTGGAAGACGTTGCCCAGGAGACTTTTCTGCGCGCCCACCTGGCCGAGCAGCGCGAAACGATTGAGCAGCCGAAGGCGTTTCTGTTCCACGTCGCGAAGAATCTCGCACTGACGCGGCTCTCGAAGAAGTCGCGACAGATCACGGATTACATCGAGGAGGCAGGTGCCGAGTTCGTCATGGGTGCGGCGGTTGGCACGGACCAGGAACTCGAGGCGCAGCAGTGCCTCGAGCTCTACTGTGAGGCGGTCGCGGCGCTGCCCGAGAAGTGCCGGCAGGTGTTCCTGCTCCGCAAGGTGCATGGCTTGAGCCACCAGGACATCGGCGAGCGCATGGGTCTTTCGGTCAGCTCGGTCGAGAAATACCTGCGGCAGGGAATCCTCGCCTGCCAGGCGCATCTCCGGAAGCACGAGGAAGTGCCGGAGTCCGCTGAGGCCAGCTCGCGGCGAGGCCGCGGAAAGGTCGGTCCATGAAGACGGTTCTCGATTTTCCGGATAAGCGTGTCCTTGCGGAGGAAGCGGCCGAATGGCTGATCCGCCTGGACTCCGACACGCCGCCGTCCAGACATGAGCTTCGCGCCCTCGGCGAGTGGTTGCACCGCAGCCCCGCGCATCGCGACGAGATCGAGAAGCTGGCCGGACTCTGGAACCGCATGAACCTGCTCACCGAGATCGCGGTGCCGTTGCGGAAAGCCGGTCTCCAGTATGCCCGCAATCGAAGTCACAGCGTCGGCAGTGCCGGCCATCAGTCGCGGCTGAGGCGCGTGCTGGCCGCCGCTGCGGTCCTCGGTGCCTTCGCCCTCGGAATCGGGTATTTCCTGAACGGCCCCGTGCCCCGTTCCCTGACGGCGGCCAACGGTCTCTACGCCACCGCGGTCGGCCAGCAGACGACCACGACGCTGCCCGATGGATCACAGGTTGTCCTCAACACCGACAGCCAGATGCAGGTGGACTACGGTGACGAATATCGTCGGGTGCATCTGCTGCGGGGGGAGGCGCTGTTCGTCGTGGCAAAGGACGGCGCCCGGTCCTTTCGAGTGTATGCCGGTAACGGGCGGATCGAGGCCCTGGGTACCGCATTCGGGGTTTACCTCAAGGGCACCGAGGTTGAGGTGACGGTGACGGAAGGGCGCGTCGCGCTCGCGTCGATCGAGCCACCACACCAGGGAGTGACGCACTCCCGCGTGCCGGCCGGAAATCGGAAGTACGGCGGAGGCAGCAACGAGAGCATCGCCGACGAGTGGGCCGAGTCGCTCGGTACCCTGAGCGCTGGGCAGGTGGCCATGATTCGCAGCCCGGACGAGGGGATGGCAGCAAGCGACCTCAGCCTGCTCACCCTGTTGAAGCAGCTCTCGCCCGAGGAACTGGCCGGACGCACGGATTGGCAGGACGGCATTTTGACGTTCTCGGGCGACCCGCTCGAGAAGGTTGTCGGCGAACTCAGCCGATACACCAACCTCTCGATCGAGATTCCGGACCCCGCCGTCCGTGCCACGCCGATCGGCGGGCGATTCCAGATTGGCGAGACGGAGGCGATGCTCGCCGCGCTGGAGTCCAATTTCCATCTGCGCGTGACCCGCCTGGGCCACAATCGCGTGGTCCTCACCGCGAGCGACGAATGACGGTCGCAACCGTGGGGTGGCGCGACACGATGTGTAGCTTGCGTCCGATTGATTGCGGGTTCTCCTCTCCCGCGGGTCTTATATCCGATGACGCCGAACTGAAGGGACGTCGGTCCACTATCAGCAGCGGGCGAAAGAGGAAGGAGGGGTACCGCAGGCTTTATCGGATCGCGGGTGCGCTGGCTCTGTGCCTTGTGTTGGCGATGCCGATCAACGCCAGTGAGGCTGTGGAACCCGTCTTCGATATCGACATTCCGGCGCTGAGCGCGGCCGAGGCGCTGAATCGCCTGGCCGAGCAGACCGGATCGGTGATGCTCTTCCCCTACAACCTTGCCCGTGCCCGCCAGGCCAACGCCGTCCGCGGGCGCTACACGCTGCTGGAGGGACTCGAACTGCTGCTTCGCGACACCGGGCTTTCAGGCGGCCTTTCCGACAAACGCGTGGTCATCATCGCGGACGACGAAGACACGCCGATGGGCAAGGGAGACAGTATGAAGAAGCGCGGATTGTATGCAGGCATTATCGCGGCGCTGGCAGCGGTGGTGGGGGTTGACGCCGGGGCAGATCAGGCAGAGGGGCCGACCGGCATGAAGGACACTTCGATGACCGTCCTAGCGGACGTGATTGTCACGTCACGCAGGCGCGAGGAGCGTCTGCAGGACGTGCCAATATCAATTGCAACCTACTCGGCGGACCAACTTCGGGATCACGCGGTAGAGAGTCTTTCAGACATCAGCTTCGTGCCAAACATGACGTTCTTCCAGCACGGGCAAAGTGGGGCCGCCGCTGGGCTCATCTACATTCGCGGTGTCGGACAAAGCGATACTCTAACGACAAATGACCCTGGCGTCGGCGTGTATCTGGACGGAGTGTACATAGCTCGCATGCAAGGGCTCGATTTTGATCTTCTCGACGTAGAGCGCGTCGAAGTGTTGCGCGGGCCGCAGGGCACGATGTTTGGTAAGAATACGATTGGTGGTGCGATCAGTATCGCGTCCGTGAGGCCATCTAAGACATTTGCAGGCATGGTCGGAGTGGGACTTGGTCAGTACGATCAGGTCAACGGCAGAGTATCCCTGGATTTTCCGCTGGTCCCCGGCACACTCGGGGCCCGACTGACCGTTCTGTCCCGCCGCAGCGATGGATACGGCAAGCGCCTGGGATATCCGAGCGGTACGCAAATTGATGAGATGTCGAACCAGGACCGACAAGCGGGACGCCTTAGCCTCGATTGGACACCTACGGACGACGTGGACGTCTTAGTCACTCTGGACAAGAGCAGGGTGCGCAATGCGGCGGCTGCAACGAAAGTAATCGCCTTCAATGAAGCGGCCGGCCTCGTCAGGAGGCTGAATCGGTACGTCGATCCACCTTTCGGTAGTACGTTCGTGACCGATGGCGACTACAACAACTACGCCACAGGTTCCAACGCCTACTACGCAGATGCCTATGGTGCGTCGGTGGTTGTCGATTGGAAGTTGGGAAGAGGTTCAATCAAGTCGATTTCAGCCTACCGCGATACCGAGGTAACTGGAGGGGTGGATCCCGATGGCACACCGTATTCAGTTCTTAATTCGGACGAGTCCTACGATCAGAATCAATTCTCACAGGAATTCCAGTTGTCAGGAACTGCCTGGGACGGGAAGTTGGACTGGCTGGGGGGTCTTTACTACTTCACGGAGAAGGCGGGAGAGAGTAACAGTCTAAAGCTGTTTGATGAACTGCGCGACGCGGCGGCGATGAATCTCGACATGCTAACGACAAGAACGACGGACAATGAGACCTTCGCAGCTTTTGGCCACGGCACGTATAGATTCGGTCAGCGGCTCTCGATGAGTGGTGGCATCAGATATTCGAACGAAAAGAAGACGGTCGAGCGAGCGAGATTTCGGCCGTCCACCGGCGCTGTGCTCGCGCCACCTCTGGAGGCATCCGGAACGTGGTCCGACTGGTCACCAAAAATCAGTGTTGAGTACAGGCCGGCCGTCGACGACACGATGGTCTATGCCTCGGTCGCCCAGGGCTTCAAGAGCGGTGGGTTAAACGGCAGATCGACGACGTCCGACGATTTTCTGCCTTATGAGCCGGAACGTATATTGACGTACGAAACCGGTCTCAAGTCCGAAGTGCTTGGTGGTCACTTGAGGTTTAACGCGACAGTGTTCTACAGCGATTACAAGGACATTCAGGTTACGCTTATTCAAGCGCTGCCGGATGGTACACCGCTGACGACTGTTGGCAACGCTGCCGTGGCAAGAGTGAAGGGGCTCGAAATAGAGACAACCGCTCTGCTCGGTTCTCGCTTTCGCGTCGATGTCGGGCTAGGTTGGACGGATGCGGCCTATACGGAAATCGGCAATGGAGTACCGGGGACAACTGAGGACACGAGATTCGTAAAGACGCCGAAATGGTCCGGAGCCCTTGCGGCGGCCTATGAGTTCAGCGTGGGGGGTATTGGACCGATTACGGCGAGAGTGGATTACGCGTACAAGAGCAGCATCGAGCACGATGCACTTAACAGTCCGTGGCTGCGACAGAGCAGTTATGGCGTCTTGAACGGCCGCCTGGCCGTAGAGATGAACGAGAACTGGCAGGTGGCGGCCTATGTCACCAATATCACCGATGAGCACTACCTGCTTGGAGGCGTGGATCGGTATGCAGGTGTGGGCCTTGTGATGGCGAATTATGGCCCGCCGAGGCAGTGGGGAGTGGATTTACGATTCAATTTCAAGTAGATCCGATGTCGAGCGACGTGGTGGAATCAAGGCGGCTTACAGAGAAATCGGGACGATGAACAGACTCTCTTTCCGGGAACTTGTGCGGAGTCAGGATCTTAAGATCGGTACCGTCATCGCCGAGTTTGCCACCCCTGCAATGGGACATCTCATCAAGAGTGCGGGCTGCGACTTTGCGGTGGTGGACATGGAGCACAATGGATGGAGCTTTGAGACGGTCAAGACCGTAGTGCGTTTCTTACACGATGCCGGAGTGGTCAGTATGGTCCGCCCGCCGTCCATGGACCAGAAGGATATAGCGCGTGCATTGGACGTCGGCGCACAAGGTATCCAGCCGCCCAAATTGGAGACGGCGGAGCAGGCGATGCGTATTGTGAATTGGATTAAGTATCCTCCTCAGGGAGTCAGAGGAGTCTGCTGCTTGGGGCCGCAAGATGACTACGTTTCGAGACCGGTTGCGGAAAGAATGCACGAGGCTAACAGCAAGACTTCCTTTGTGGCACTGATTGAGACGGCCACGGGGGTTGAAAACGTGGAACAAATCATGGAGGTAGACGGGCTTGATGCTGTATCCATCGGCCCCTTCGATCTGTCCGCATCGATGGGCATTGCGGGTCAGTTCGAGCACCCAAAAATGCGAGCAGCGGTTGACCGTGTCATGGCGGCTGCCAAGAGCCACCACAAGTCGGTCTGCAGACCGGTAGGCAGCAGTGAAGAGGCGGCCGCTTCGATTGCGGCAGGCTATAACCTGATTCTCTACGGGGTCGACCTCGCCCTGTATCAATCGGCACTTGCATCTGGCGTTCGCGAGGTACGGACAGCCTGGAGGGGCCACGCTCTCGTTGGAGCAACAGATGGGTAGATCGCTACTGGGAGGAGGTGGCTTTTACGGCTGGATAGTACTGGCTACAACGGCCCTGGTCTTTTTCATGGGGGCTGGGTCACTAATGTCTTTTGGCGTCTTCCTGCCATCGATATGCGAAGAGTTCGGCTGGAGTCGGGGCCTGGTATCAGGGGCGTACATGGCGGCCTTTGCGGTGGCAGGCCTCTGTTCGCCGCTTGTCGGCTGGTTCGTGCGGAAGTTTGGAGCCAGCCGGGCAATCATATCAGGTGGATTTCTTGGCAGCTTAGGTGTCCTGTTGCTGTCTTTTCAATCGCACCTCTGGCAGTTCTACCTGGCCTACGGTCTGCTGATCGGGCTGGGGGTCGGTTTGGGCGGCTTTATCCCCACCACTACCTTGGCCACCGACTGGTTTCAGAGGAGGCGATCGCTTGCCTTGGGCATCCTCATTGCTTCAGGCGGACTGGGAGGGTTGGTCCTGATTCCGGGTCTGATGGCCTTGATCGATGTCGTGCAATGGCGGGCCACTTATCTGATCATGGCTGCCGGGGGGCTGGTGTTCATGGTGGTGATTCCGGGACTTGTCTTGAGAAACAAGCCGGAGGATCTGGGCCAGGTTCCCGATGGAGGTCCGTCTTCAGTTGCCGCTGAAGCCATCGAAAAGACTCACCACATACCTGCCGAGTTCACGGTTGGAGAGGCGATACGTACAAAGACCTTTTGGCTGTTAACAGCGTTTGGCCTTGCACACATGTTTGCCCTAACCATGATCGTATCGCACGAAGTGGCCTTCCTGGTAGACATGGGTATAGGCGCGGCGGCGGCTGCTGCGACATTCTCTCTCGTTCCCGGTCTTATGACCGTCGGAAAACTAAGCGCGGGCTTCCTGGGTCTTCGGTTCAGCATACGCGGCGTGGCCTTTGGCGCGACAGTCCTGACGGCCGCGGCCACGACCGCGATATCGATGGCCAATACGCTGCCCATAGTTGTTGCCGCCAACATATTGTTTGGAATCGGAACCGGAGCGGCGTGGGTAGCGGTCACAACACTGTATCCCGCCTACTTCGGGCGAAATGACTATCCCAGGACTATAGGGACCGCCTTGCCGTTCTGGAAAATATTGGGCGGGTTGGCCGCACCCTTTGCCGGCGTCTTCCACGATGTCACAGGTAGCTATACCGTGCCCTTCACCGTGGCGATCATCTTGCTTGCGGGAGCACTTGCTTGCATCTCAATGGCCGTGCCTCCATCGCGCGCGCAGTCACGCTTCGAGCCCGGTTGCCAGGCGGCACTGTGAAACACATATCGAGTGACCGGCCGGCAACTTGACAATGCCAACTACATTGCTCGAATTTGTCCGGCGAAGGTGTTCGCGATGAAATACAGAAAGACGGAAGCCAAGGAATGGGCTGCGGGCTACTTCCGGGGTCTAGAGGCAACCATCTTCCCGTCGTTCCGGTCGGACGACTTGACGCTCGATGAAGCGTCGGTCCGGCACGACGTGCGGGAGCTGGTCAGGCACGGCTTCTTTTCGGCCGTGACGGTCAATGACACGGGGACGACGATCGAGGAGGACAAGCGCTTCATTGAGTGGTGTGTGGACGAGGCCAAGGACCGGATCGGCATCAGTGTCTCCCTGCGTTATCCGACGCTCGAGCAGAACCAGGAGATGGCGCGGTTCTCGGAGGCGGTTGGCTGCGACACGATCTTTGTGTCCTATCCGCCGAACTTCACCCCGCGGACCGCTGACGAGGTATTCGACTACACGCTGGCGATCTGCGAGGCGACCGGCCTGGCGGTGGAGTTGTTTCCGTCCCGCAAGTATGACTTTCCGCTGCACGGCGGGTTTTCCCCGGCGTTGCTGAGCCGGATGGCCGACATCGAGAACGTCGTGGCGATGAAGGACGGGATTGGTGATCTGGCGTGGCTGGACGAATGCTGGCGGCTGTTCGGGGACAAGGTGCTGATCAGTCACCCGCACGACGAGGCATGGCCGATCCTGATTCCAAAGTACGGGATGCAGTGGTCCGGGTCGGCACCGTGGCAGATATTTCAGACGCCGGACGATCGGCGAGAGGTCAATTTGTTTGCACTGATCCAGAACAATCAGATGAAGGAAGCGATGGAGCTGTATTGGCGGATGGATCCGTTGCGGAAGTTCTTCGTCAGTTCGATGCGCAGCCTGAAAGGCGATACTGGCCTCTACAACTATCAGATGTGGAAGTACATGGAAGGCCTGGTCGGAATGTCCGGCGGTGAGATGCGATTTCCGAAAGTGCAATATCTGAATAGGGACAAAACCGCGGTCAAGGAAGTCATGCATAGGGTAGGGCTGAAAATTCGGGAAGCTTGATTCGTGGTGTCGGATCAGCCCGTGCGGTCCGGTCAAGACGTTGCAGCGCGCGAGCGTGGGGTCTCTGACGGTAGTCGAGCTGGGGCTCGATGACCAATAAGGCACAGACAGTGCGGGCGCGGAGCAAGTCCCGCGTCTGTGCGCAACGGTGGTTCAGACAGGCTTGGCCTCCAGAGGAGAGCAACATGCAGCGATCCATGCTATTACTCTTTGCGGCAGTCATGATGCTTGGTGTGGGCACGATGACGACGGCACACGCGGGAACCCCTGTCGCGTTGCAGTGCGGCAATGTCCTCGATCCGGCGCAAGCATCTCTCCAGGGTGAAGTGACACTTTTGATTCGAAACGGATCGATAGAGCGGGTCGAAAGAGGGAAGGTGTCGCCGGAGGGCTATGCGCCGGTGGATCTCGGTCGGGCCACATGCCTGCCCGGGCTAATTACATTGTATTCACACCTCACCGTGACGAGAGATAGAGAGTTAGCGTCACATTTCACGTCCAGCGCCGCCAAGACCCTCATTGCGCTAAGAAATGCACAAACACTTCTACGCGCCGGTTTTACTACGATTGGTACCGCTGGCGAAGATGATCGCTATTACGGCGTGGTCGATCTCAGAAACGCAATCAACGCTGGTCTTTTTGAAGGGCCGCGTCTGTTCGTCGCACAGCATGGACTTACTGCAACGGGTGGACACCGTGACTCGCCGGAACTGGATCAAACGGTAAAGAGCGGGCCGGACACAGCCCGGGAAATGGTACGCCGGGAGCGAAAAGCCGGTGCGGACTGGACCAAGGTGTTCATTACTGGTGGCGCATTGAGGGCGGGTGAGAATCCCGATATTGTGTATTTCACGGATCAAGAGATCCACGCGTTTGCCGAGGAATCCCATCGCCTCGGAATGCGGATCTTTACGCACGCTCATAGCGACGCTGGCGCCATTGCGGCGTCCAATGCCGGCTATGACTTCATATTGCACGGCGCCTTGATAACGGACAAGGCAATCAGCGTGATGATCAAGAACGGAACCTGGCTCGTGACCAACATGTATGCCACTGAGTTTGTGGCGGCCGACGCGAAAGGCCTTGATGACGCGAGGCGCAGGGAGTTGCAGCACCTCGTTGAGAGTAACGGTCGTGTTGTTGAGAGCGCATATAGAGCGGGCGTAAAGATGGCTTTTGGGGGTGACCCGATATTTCCGGATGAGAAGGCGCAGCGTGAGCTTGCCAGCAAGGAATTTGCCGCTCTAGTAAGACACGGCGTTAGCGAGCGGGATGCTGTGGCGATGGCGACCATCAACGCAGCAACGGTGCTGGGCCTGGAACGCGAGATAGGGTCGCTGGAGGCTGGCAAATTGGCGGATGTCGTGGCGGTTCCGGGCGACCCGCTCAAGGACATTACAGTGCTCGAAAGGGTGAAATTCGTGATGAAGGGTGGCGACATTATGCGCAACGCATTCTAGGCGAGGTTGCGCACACGGAAGGTAAGATCGGGGCACGTCTTGGGCAGCTATCCGCTGCTTCTGTAAGCCGTTCGCGTAGCGATGAGTGGGGTGGCGCGTGCTATCGGTGGATTGGCATGCTTTCGAGGAAGCGTTCAATGAATATCTACATGCGGATTACATGCGTGGCGGCACTTGGAGCGGCTGGCATTGTGGGGGAAACGGCAACCGTCGCCGCAACTTGGGCTCAGCCAGGAAACGTGGACCAGGATATGGGTGGGTCCGCGCCTGGAGGGCCCGCTGGAACCAGAATCGAGGCACCGGGCAGCGTTGACGGGCAGGCGGCACGACTTGTGGCTTTCGGTCACCGAGAGCTCACATCGACTACGAGGCAACGGTTACAGAGGCCGCTTGTCGGTCGCGCGGTGCCTGGTCCGGAGAATGCTCTGGCCTTTCGGCAAGGCAGCGACGCTGATAAAGGGAGTGGTGAAAGTCAGCCGTTTTCGACGAAACCACTACCTGCGAAGGCGGTTACGGTTCAGGCTAACGGACTGCGCTTCCGCGTCCTGATCAACGGTCCAGAGCAAGGACGGGCCATCATGCTGTTACATGGATATCCGCAAGATGCTCATACGTGGGACTATATTTCGGAAGCGCTGGTGCGGTATGGCTATCGTACGATAGCACCCGACCTGCGCGGTACGGCGCCGGGGACAATGCCTGCCGATGGTGTTGCATTCATCCCCCCAGCCGTTGTTGACGATGTAGTCGGCATTGCGGATGCCCTTGGGATTGCCCGTTTCGACATATGCGGGTTCGGAATCGGTGGCGCAATGGCGTGGATTACGGCCGCGACAGTGCCGGACCGAATTCGGTCTGTCATCGCACTGCGGTTTCCTCACCCGGCTGCCTTTGGCCGGGCTATTCTTGACGATCCGGAACAAAGCCGGCTGTGGCGAGAACATAGGAAGGCCAAGAATCCGGAGGGCAAGAGCAGCCTTGCCGCGCAGGCCGAAGCGCTGCTAAAGAATGACGCGACACCGCTGCGAAGCTTCCTGCTCAAGAGCGGACTACCGGCCGACGCGGTCGACCGCCAGGTTGCGCGACTGTCGCGACCCGGTGCTCTGGAAGGTGCGCTTGCGTGGGGAGACGCGATCACGCCGGAGTATCTCGCAACGATAACGTCAGTCACGGTCCCGACCCTGTTTGTATGGAGTGAGGGTCCGGGGCTGGCTTCCGAAACGGCGCACCTGACAAAGCAATACGTCGATGCACCTTACCAGGAAGTTGTCCTTGAAGATGCGGGACATTTCTTCATTGAAACATCGCCTCAACAACTGATCCCCTACATTCTGCAGCACCTTGCTTCTACGGATGTAAGGCACTAATGCCCATGACCACGGTGAAACGGAGATGGACCATGGCTAATCCCGTAAAGAAGAAAATCGCAAATGGCGAGGTGTCGTACGGTGTGATGCTGACCTTCGCGTGTCCGGAGACCATCGAGATCTTTGGATACCTCGGTTTTGACTTTGTCTTTATTGATGCTGAACAGACTCCCGTGGGTGTCAAGGAGTGTACCGAGCTTGTTCGTGCGTGCGACGTGACCGGAATCGTGCCGATCGTCAAGGTTCCGCAGAACAGTCCCTCCGTGATCCTCGGCTATCTGGAGACTGGGGCGCGTGGAATCATTGGGCCGCACGTCGACGACGAAGCTGCCGCAAGAGCGTTGGTAGACGCTGTGAAGTACAGCCCTATGGGCAAGCGTGGCGCCAGTTCTCAGTCGAGAGCAGCGAGATTTGGCCTTACGCAGCCACCCGAGCAGTATTATCGACAGGCCAACGACGACACGCTGGTGATAGCGCTGGTGGAGTCGGAGCAAGGCATCCGCGATATGGCGGCGATTTCGGCCACGGAAGGCGTCGACGTCATCTCCATCGGCATGTCGGATGTGCTACTGGAGATGGGTCACGCCGGCGACAGGAACCATCCGGAGGTAAGGAAGCTGCTCAAGGATGCGTATGCGCATGTGGCTGCTGCGGGAAAGGGAATCGCGGCTGGAATGAAGGACGCCGATGCTGGTCAGGCACGTAAAATGATTGCGGAAGGCGTGATATTATTGTGCCTGAGTGATGTCGCGATGCTGGAGGCGGTAAGCCGCCGGTTCCTCGCGGACATGAAACAGTAGGATCGGACCGCGAGGTGGCCGAACCCTGTGGTGACTTTCAGGACGACGTCGTCAGTGGCGTGATGCGATCGTCGAGATGCTCGAGTCGGCACAGGAACCGCAATGAACTACAGTAGCAGCCCGAATCGAGCCAAGAGTATTGAGGCCTCTGGTCTTGCGTCACCGTGGAGTCCTCTGAGGCTGCGCGTATTTCGCAATTTGTGGGTCGCTACGCTCGTGTCGAACATAGGGACCTGGATGCACGACGTTGGAGCGGGCTGGTTAATGACGACGTTTACTACGTCGCCTGCAATGGTAGCACTGGTGCAGGCGGCGACAACGCTGCCAATATTCTTGTTGGCAATTCCAGCTGGTGCCCTGTCGGACATTTTCGATCGGCGCCGCTATCTGATCGGGACGCTGTTGTGGATGATGGCTGTTGCGGCCGTGCTGGGGCTCTTGACCATTGCGGGGCTTACCAACGCGTGGAGCCTTCTTGCTCTTACGCTTGGCCTCGGGGCAGGCACGGCGTTCATGCTGCCGGCGATGGCTGCAGTAGTTCCGGAACTGGTACCTCGCGAGGAATTGCATGGTGCCATTGCCTTGAATGTAATGGGCATAAATATTTCCCGGGCGATTGGCCCTGTCCTGGCCGGTGTGATCATCTCCGTGACAGGATGCGAAGTCGTATTCATTATCAACGCAGTGACCTTCTTGGCTGTGGTGGCCGTGTTGTGGCGCTGGCGAAGAAATTCACTGACGACCGGTGTACCGGTGGAGCAGCTCGCGGATGCAATTGGAGCTGGAGTGAGATTCGCAGTACATTCCCGAGCCTTGCAGGCCACGATGGTCCGTGGTGTTGGGTTCATCCTGTTTGCCATTGTTCTATGGGCACTCTTGCCATTGATCGCCAAGGAACTGTTGGGCGGCGGCCCGGAGACCTACGGAATTCTTGTGGGGTCAATCGGGATTGGTGCCGTGATCGGGGCACTGATATTGCCGTGGCTGAGGAGACGGGTGTCAATTGATCACGTGATCGCCGGTGCGACGGTGCAGTACGCGGTGGCAGTACTGATAACGGGATATCTGCATCAATTGGTAATGGCATCGGTCGCGATGGCGATGTGTGGAGCGGCATGGATCGCAGCGATTTCCTCCTTGCAGGTTGCTGCGCAAATGTCGTTGCCCAATTGGGTGCGTGGGCGCGGATTGTCGGTGGTGATAGCGGTCCAGATGGGCGCGATGGCGGCCGGTAGTATCTTGTGGGGGCTTGTGGCCAAAGGCGCTGGCATCCGAACGGCCGGGCCTGTCAGGAATTTTGTGTGATTCGGGCCGGATGATTCACTGATGCATCTCGAACCGTTCACCGAACAGCAAGGCGAACTGGGCTTTTGCCGCATGCCATTCCCTGGCCGGCATCTT